>JACQYT010000112.1 GCA_016208085.1 Elusimicrobiota bacterium
AAGCACCCGCGCACCCAAATCAGCAAGCTAAGCGTCGCAATGGCAGTGATAATCCCGTCAAAAACGCTCATATCTGCCTATGTGTTGCCCCAATCAGCTTGTCCCCTTTTTGCCGCAGCCTAACGAGACAGTTTTCGCCGTCGCAGCCGATCTGGTTCCAACAAAAGCAGATGCCCCCCTCACCTCTTCTTCAGACAACCCCTTAAGCAGACCGGCGATTTCTTTGCAGCGAATTTTTGCGGGAATTTCCGAAGGAAAACGGCATATGACAATGGCGGTTATCTTGTCGAGCGGAAATAAAATCGGCGATCCGAACTCCAAATCCTCGGTAATCAAAATCAGGCCGCCATCAACGGCATAATCCCATATTTCCTGATCCGATCTTGCGCGCATGGGACCCTCGCGCACATCCGCAGCTTCCCATCCTAAGTTACGCAATTCCTGGCCCAAAGAAGCGGGCAGGTCTTCGTCAATCAAAAAACGGAGCATGTCTAAGCGGGCAAATGCAAGGACTCGGAAGAAATCGTTTTGGCCGCGTAGTCCAGAGCCGCGAGTATGTCTTCCTTTTTTAACCCGTACTCTTTCATGACCTCTTCGTAAGTCATGCCGCCGGCCAACTGGCCTAACACCAAGTCCACGCTTACGCGGGTTCCCGCGATGACGGGCCGCCCAAAACGCACATTTTTATCCGCTGAAATGCGGGGGGCTATCTCCATCAGGGATAAAGACCAGGCAAGGCATGGCTCCGCCAGCGATCGGAAAAATCTAATCAAAAAATTAAAAAATCTTTAAAGAAAATAATCCCCGCCGGAGCTTTGGCTATTTGCCTCAACGCTTCGGGAATCGGGCATCGTATTGTCATCAGCGCCCATAAACGCTCCGAGAAGACCCGCAGACTGCCCATGGTCTGCTTGATCTTTTCCCGAAGCAAACTCCCCTTCTCCATCAACTGGCTAATAGCGTGGCCGATCTGAAGCAGATAATAGAAGTGCTTCATGGCCACGTTGTCAGTGGAGAAGGCGTGCTCCATTTCATAGCCTCCGTTCTTTTGAGAGTTGAAACCTTCGTTCTCAATAATCCATCGTCCCCTCCCGCCTAATCCCAGAGCTTTCACGTTGTCTTGGGTAATGAACCAACTCGACAGCCATGCGCTGTAAAATGTTTGCGCGCCGCCTTGCATTTGCGTCATCTCCAAGGCGTTGAGCGTGTGTCCGTTGTAATCAATCTGGTTGACCCAACAAAATTCCGAGGTCTGATCCCCCTTTTTGTCTTGCTGTTTTTGATGAGCAGTCAGGCCTTTTAAGGCTTGGTATTCTTTCCATGTCGCCGGCAGGCTCCCTTCCTTAAAGGTGATCAGGTGGGCGAATTGTAAATCTTCAGAGAGCTTAAAGACTCTTTCATTGGCGTAGAGAGCATCCAAAAGTAGACACATGGGCATCTGGGGAAAGTCCTTGCGAAGTTTAGGGAGCAGCCGATGGAAGGCTTTAAGCTCGCAATCCTGTTTGTCCTTTTCGTTTTTCATCTCACCGGGGTTCTCAATAAACTCGGTGCCAATGGAGATGGCCAGCCCCAAGCCAGGACAGACCAGTTTGGCCTCCAGCACTGGATGGTAATACTGAGTCCGTCCGCTTGCCGGCTTGCGCGTCAGGCAATGGGGACAGTGGCGCTGGTAATAGACAATCATTCCTGTCCCGTCTATGGTGATCGCGTAGCAGCCCAGTATTCTCCATTTTTCCAGGCAGCGGCTGCGGATCAGGGCGCGGACTAAAAGAATGCGCAATTTATGACTGCATTCTGCCGGGATGCGCTTGAGCAACTTATTGAGCGTGTCGCCGTGCAATAAAACATCGTCAGGGAAAAGGAACCGGCGCTTGGGGTAGAAAACCTCGGCGATACGCAGTAAATTCTCGATAAACTTCGGGGTGCCCAGCCTGAACTTGATGTTACGCCGGGAACGGGCCTTAAGGACAAAAAGGAGAATCCCGACCAGAAACATTTCCTCAATGGGATAGACGGTTATTCTCGGATCCCGGGGGTCCGGGATACGCGAGAGGGCGCCAAGAAAGTCCGGGGCGAAATGATGAATGGTTTTAAACAAAACTTCCGGCAAACGCAGACCCACGGCCGCTTCACCGGCACTATCCGGGTATGTCACAGTTTCCGTTTTAACGACGGGATCGCTTAAGGCGATCCCAATACAACCGGGAAATTCCTTGTAAGAGGACCTCTGCTTGCCTGTATCGTTCAATCCATTGTCGTATAGGCTCGACCCATGCCTCTGGGATGCATCTGGCCTCCAGCCGCCCCTTGCGGCTGAAGCTTACATACCAAGCGACATGGCGATTTGCTTTGGACTTAGCACAATGACAATAGTCTTTTCCACAGGTTAGACGACGCCGGAATAAGCTGGCTTGTAGGAGTCCGGGTTCATTGAGCAGCTGCCGGAGTCTGGATCGGGATTGCCGTTCTGCGGGAGGCTGCATACCTTGTGCCCAATTTAATTGGTTTGACATACTTACTTTATATAAAATGTAAGTATATAGATGCAAGAGGTGCGAAAAGGCAAGCGCGAAAAATGGTTTATCAGGAAACTAGCGGAAAGCTCTGATTTACATCGAGCGGCGAGTGCGAAGAATTAGGGAGTCTTCAGGGCTGGTCCATTTCAAAGTCCTTTTTCCCGATTGAAAGCGAACGGCGTGGACGTCTCCGACGAGCTTAAGCGCCTGGGTAACCGTCAGAGAGGGGTATTTCTCCCTCAACCGCTGCTGGGCCCAACTCCATAGCAGATACGCCATATAGACGACCGTCGTGTATGCGTCGATCCGATCCCGCCGTTGATAGCGGATTGGACCCAGAGATAGCTCGCTTTTGAGCGTTCGGAAGGCCTTCTCGATTTCATCCCGCTGGAAGTATATCCTAAACATCTCCTCTGCCCCCAGTGATGGGTCCGTCGAAAACATCAGGAATTTTCCGTCGCCGCGACGGTCCTCTGTAACGGCGCCCTTATCCACCTCAAAGCCTCTGCGGCCCGGCGCCGATACCGCCAATGCTCCCAGGTCTTCCCGGAGCTCCCGCAGCCTCCTGGGATTGCTTGTCCGTTCCACGGCCTGGAGGATGCCATCCCGTTCGAGTTGCTCACGCGACGCGCGCATTTTATCGAGAACCAGAGCGACACGCATATGTTTGCGACCCATGAGTGGCGCGCACCAGGAACGAACATAGACCTTTGCCCCAGAGCCTCTCTCGACCAAATATTGTGACCGCTCCAGTTCATCGCTGGGCCAATGCGTGATGTAAGACCAGGCCTCCTGGTGAGTCTCGGGCACTAGACCGACCAAGTTGAACCCGGACTTTACCACGAATTCCATATTCTCCCGCGAGATCATTCCACGATCAAGAATCAGCGTCAACCGGCGGAAGCCCCATGCTTTGAGGTGATTGACCACATCCTGCACTGTTAGAGTATCGCTGCGTGATCCTCGGATGGCACGGCACAAAACAGGATGTTGGCGATGGCGCGAGGTGACCATCCCGAATCCCAGGACGTTTTTTTTGGTTCCACCGGGGAAGTATCCGGGTTCGGCATAGTCGCAGCTATTGCCGTGATAGATCTGGCGGGTTATGTCGTAGTAGAACTGGGCGGGTTCCCGGCTGTCGTCTCGCCAGACCTTCGTCATTACTTGCTGTAACACCAACCCCAAGTCTTCAAGCCCGCCATCTCGTGTTGAATGGCAGAGTGCGTGCAGGGCACGATCGAAGGATTCCCGAGTCAACAGGGTCTCCCGTAACTTTTCCCAACGCGGTATGGGACTGCGGGCAACCCACGTTGGAAGTTCCGCCAGGGGACGTTTGGCCCCGATTTGGTTGAGGACCAAGCAGAGGATGTGAACCGCAACGTCGTGCTCAACGTCCAGGACCTCCTTGATGTGAGAAACAAGGTCCAGCTCCCGTGCCATGGCATAGAAAAAGCTCAGCGGCCCCACCGGGATGGAATCAGAGACGCAGTCCACGCGAACGGCTGGGGCAACAAGAACCTTGCCTTGTTTGTCGACACGGCCCACAAATTGCAGTATGCGTTGGCGGGACTGCTTCTTGGTGGGATCCCAGTAGGATTCCACCTCGTAGCGGTAGAGGTGCTTGCCGATACGCCGGGTGACGAGATACGCCATGATTCTCGTATTATATAACACGAGACACAAACAAGTCAAGAGCAACTTATTGGTGATTTCTCGACGGGCGCGAGATTGCGAAAGCGACCTAGTGGCTAAGAGGCCCGAAAGTCAGGTGGAAATGAACATACCCTACGCAACACCGGCAGCGGCGCGGTCAATGACTGCGTGGCGCTCATCGCGTTCCAGGAATTGCCAACGCTTGCGGCTCAATAGAGCGTCCCGCCTTCTGAAAACCTGCTGCGCCTCAAATCCGCTCTCGACAGGTTCCTCCCAAAAAACTTCAACTTGGTTAGAAGGGACTAAACCATCAACAGGTGGAAACTCGGATCGAGAAAATGCTTTTTTAATGCTTAAAGCCTCAATAATCTGGGCCTTCAAGGGCAATGCTGGAGGACAAGACTTACGCCCGAGATACAGAACAAATTTCGGCTCGTTCAAAGCCTTCTGTAGATCCTTCATTGTGTATGGCGGTTTGGCAGGTTTCGCCCATAACGTCACCGTGTAGAGGGCATCGCAACGGTAGGCTCGCGTCGAGATAATGGCG
>JACQYT010000113.1 GCA_016208085.1 Elusimicrobiota bacterium
GGTTCAGAGGTTTTCAAATCGGCTACCTGGCCGCCCCTGCCGGTCAACGCGGGCGGGTTGGAGGAAGCCGGGCCGAAATCTTTGTCCGGGAGATTAGGGTCTTTGCCGTCAAAAAGCGCAGAATTGGTTTTTTGTGAAATCCTTGACTTGTCTTTTTCAGGAAGACCTTTTGTTATTTTTGCTAAATCCGGAAGCCGCCTGCGTTACACACTTCGTCGGCGTATTTTAAACCGCCCTGGAGAATGCCTAATTTTGTCTTATTTTTTGTTTTGCCTATTTCATTCTTGAGAATGCCGATGATAGAGACGCATATCCCGCCCGTTTTGGACTGTTTATTGCCGGAAAGTTCTTCGGATTCAGTTAAAGCGGGGAAAATTGGGAATGAGAAAGCGCCGAGAAGAATAAAAAAAAACGGTTTTTTCATAAAACTTTAAAGCGCGGGCGGGGCAGTGGAAAGCGCGGCGTCCGAGTCAAACGAGTCGCGCCAGGCCAGCAGTTTCTTTTCATCGGCGGCGGATTTATGATAGACCATGGCGTACCATTTGAACCTGGTGTTCATTATTTCCCTGTACTGCGCCAGGTCGGCTTTATCAATTTCCGTCATGGCGGCGGGATTGGCCCTGTTCAGCTTCTCCAGCGCCGTAAGGCGGATGGCGGTGGCCCTGGCCTGCTGGAGCTCTCTGGCGGCGGAACCCTCCATGGAATCTATGCTGCTGTAACGGGGCTGTATATCCGTCCTTAAGGCGTCCACGCCGTCTTCCATGAACTTCTCGGCGTTGAAGCGGTGGGAATAGTTGAGCTGGGCGAGATAGGCCGGGCCCAGCTTTTTTGCCTTTTCGGCCGAGAAAGCTGCCTGCATAGAGAAAGCCTCGGTCTCATCCTCCATCTGGTACGGCGCCGCTGTGACCCCGCCGGCGTATTTCTTGAAATCCAGACCGTTGGACTTGGCCCAGGCGTCCTGGCGCTGATGGGTGGTTTCGTGCACGAAATTCGGGGCTATATAGGTGGCCAGGTTCTTCATATGGGCGTCGCTGGCCAGCAATTGCTCCGGGGTTATCTTGTTCCTGGCGCAGAAATCGTCCACCATTTTGGTGTTCACGCGGGTCGTCTTGTCGCTTCCACTCCACCAGCCCAGCGCGTTGGCGGTAACCCCCTCGCCTTTTTCAAACTTGAGATTTAAATCATTATACCCCGTTTTGGCGTATTTCGGGTTTTTGAAGAAGCCGATGATCTCGTCGCCCGCCTTTGTGCCCTTCATCTCGTCGGCCAGGTAACCGGTAAACTTGCCTTCTTTAACGGAAGCCATTTTGGAGGAGAGGATCCCGGCCTGGGCGTTCGTGAGCGGAACCGGCTTGAATTCTTTGCCGCCAGCGCCGCCGGTTAAGCCCGCGCCCAAGCCGCCCGCGCCTGCGAGAGCGGCGCCTTTTTTAGCATCGGCGTTGTCAAAATATTTATTAAGGGCATCCTGCTGCTCCAGCGCGGATTTGCCCTTAAGCGAGGAGAACTTATCAGAGGCGGACGCAAGCTCCCTGGCCTTTTTTTCATCCGCAGGGGACTTGCCGGAAACGGGGGTGTCGCCCGCTTTGGCGGTCTCGTTTAAAAGCCTGTCGAGCTTTGCGCGATACGGGGCGTCGGCGGAAAGTATCAGGTCTTCCCTGAGGATGGCGGCTATCCGCGCGACATTGCCCGCCGCGGCCGGGACATAGCCGGGCGGGGCGTAAAAGCCTGCCAGTTTATCAGTCTCTTCCCGCGCCCAGCCGGAAAGCGACTCGTATCTTTTGTTTATGTTCTGCTCGTTCCATTTGGCTTTGTTGTAGCCGTAATCGGCCGAGGAAAGGGAATTTAACCGTATCTCGCCCAAAGCCTCCCAGGTCCTTACCGATTTTTTTACCTCAAAAAGCCTGCCGTCCGCATTATTGTCCACCCAGCCGAATATGTTCTCAGGGCCGGGCCCCAGGTCCATATTGCAGAGCGCGCAGTTTTCCTGTTCAAGGACCCGCGAGAGGGCCTTGGCCAGGTCCATCCCCCTGTTTTTATTGACAATGTTCCTGAGGTCTATAAGCGCATTGTTATATGCAACGATATCAGTAGCCACCGCGGGGTTTTCATTTCTGAGCTTATTCAACAGGTCGGCGTCGTCATTGAATTTTTTTACGCACTCATCGGCCGTTTCGGGGGATAACCGCTTTTTTCCCTTATCAACGTTGTCGTAACATTTTTGGACAAAAGCCTGCTCCTGGTCGCTAAATTGGGCAAAACCGGGAACACATAAAGTCCCGGCAAAAAGGACCGACAATAATATTCTCTTCATAATATACCGCCGTAAAAGCGCAAATAGCACAACATTCACAGGGCTATTTGCCCCTATAAAAACAGTTTACTCCCTAAGTTGATTTTTGTCAAGGGCCCAAAGGGGCCGTGTCGGGGGGGCCGAAAGGGCAAAGGATGTAAGGAAAAGATACGGAGAGACACAGGGCTTTTTCCTGCCTTTAGCCTTTATCCCTAATTCTTCATCCTTACCTGTAGTACCGGTCTGGGTTATAGATATAGTAAAAGTCGAACGGTTCCAGGCGGGGCAGGGAAACATACCGCTTGCCGTTCTCGTCAACCTTTTCTTCAAGCGCGAATCTCAATTTGGGCGTCTCAGCCGGTTGCGCGTCGGGGTTCTTGGTAAAACCCGTCTCCTCTATCTCGTCCACCACGCTGGTCGCCCACTTGTAATCCACGGCCTTGTCGCCGAATTCCTCCCAGTCGCCGTCCGAGTTCTTCTCGTACATCTTCTTGCGGAAGTCCTCCTGGCTTATGCCCATCTTCTGGGCCACCGGCACGGCCAGGCGCCTTTCCCATTCCTTCGCCAGCTCGAGCTGCTCCTTGAGCTGGGTCATATTACCCCAGTTGATGGTTGACATCTGGTGGTGCAGCATGATGGCGTTCGGGTACACGTACGATTTGTCGGCCAGCGTGGTTATGATCGCGGCCATGCTGGCGGCGTAGGACTTGACCACCACGTGGATCGGCGCCTTGCTGGCCTGCATTGCCTTCACTATCCGGTAACCTTCCATCACCGAGCCGCCGGGCGAGCGGTCTATCACGATGAAGACCGGCTGGGTGGAGATATTGTTGTAATAGTGGATACGCTCGGTCACGTAGTCCGCGACGCCGGTGAAAATGGGCCCGTTCAGGGAAATGCGGCGGTCGCTGACGGTCAGCTTCTTGTCCTTGAACGGACGGTCCGGATAGGCCGGCTCGGTGTTGCTTTCTTTTTTCCATTCTTCCTTTTTGCCGCGCAGTTCCAGATCGCTCCTGAGCTTGTCCATCTTGCTGTCCAGGGCCGTTTTCTCAAACTTAAGCCTTCGCTCCGCGAGGTCCATGCGCTTGACTTCCATGTCAATGGCGTTCTTCTCTTTGGCGTCGGCTATAGACTGCTCGCGCAACTGCTCGTTCTTTAGGTCGTTGGCCGCTTTCAGAATATTCAGTTGCCGGGAGAGCAGGTCAAGAGCCTTTTTATTGGTTTCGTCGGAAAGCTTGTTCTCAAGGCTCAGTTTTTGCAGCTCGTCGCTCTGTTTGGCCGTCTGGGCCCTGAATTGTTCCGACATAAGCTTGTTTTGCGCGGCCGCCTTCTGGTATTCGGTTTCCAGGGCGGCTAGCTCCGCCTTGCGCTTTTCCTCGGCCAGCTTGCTCTCCAGCGTGGCTTTTTCAAGCTGCGACTGGAGGAGTTTGATGGTTTCCGGTTTTTTTTCGGCCGACAGCTTGTTCTCAGTGGTCAGGCGATAGAGTTCCGCTTCCAGACCCGCCATCATGGACTTCTGCTTCTGCGCGTCCAGCTCGTACTGAGCCCGAAGCTCTTCCTTTTCGCTGTTGAGCTGCTGCAGCTTCTTTTTTATCCTCTGGTCCGCGAGCTGATTTTCGGTGGTCAGTTTGCCCAGCTCGGTCTGTTCGGCGGACTGCGCGCGCGGGGCCGTCCCCTGCTCCGCAGCGGCGCCGGCCGTCTCGGCGCGCAGCGCCGTCGCCGCGAATGCCGGGATCAGCAGCGATATAAACAGCCTATGGAAATTTTTCATCGTAAATTACCTCCGGTTGTATGGCTCGCCTGCGCGGACGGGGTTTTACATGTCCATCCCGCATTGTAATATAATATCGCATGGCCCGCCGGTTGTCAAGGCGTCAGGACCGCAACGGCCCGCGGCAAAACTTCAAAAGAAGCAGGCAGCATCCCGTCCGCCTCTCCGTCAATATTAAGGTATACCGTCTCGTCCGACTTTACCTTGAGGGACCGGACCCTGTGCAGGGAAACCCCCGGCTCGTTCAGGTGGGTCCCGTTATATATCCGGGGCAGATTCCACAGCAGCCGCAGCCGGCTCATGTCGGAAACCAGCACCAGGTCAAGCGCGCCGTCGTCGTCCAAGGCCCCGGGGGCTATCAGCATGCCCCCGCCCATGGTGGAAGTGTTGGCGAGCACCCCTAGATGGTAACGCCCGGAAAGGTCCTGGCCGTCGGCGTAAAGGCGCAGCGTTTTGGCCTGCGCCCCCAGCAGCGCCCGCGCCGAGGCCAGGGCGTAGGAGAACCTGCCGCCCAGCGCCTTGCCCGTCCGCTGAATGTGGCGCGCCACGTCGCCTGCGGCGCCGAAACCCGCGATATTGATGAAATGCCGCTGGAGTTCGGAGCCGTCCGCGCCCGTGTACCGGACCCTGCCCACGTCCACCGGCCGCCGCGTGCCGCCCGTGAGGAAGTCCAGTATTCCCTGCCGGTCCTTCGGTATTGCGAGGTGGCGGGCCAGGTCGCAGCCGGAGCCGGCGGGCAGGCAGGCCAGAGCGACCGCGCGCCTCAAGCCCGGCGGAGAACGCATCACGCCGTCCAGGACCTCGCTGAAAGTCCCGTCCCCCCCCACCGCTATAAGCCGCGTGGCGCCGCCCGCCGCCGCTTCGCAGGCGATGTCGCCGGCGTGGCCGGGGCCGTCCGTGCGCAGGCAGGAGGCGTCCGGCAGCGCGCGCAGGAGCTCGTCGCGAAACGTTTCCCAGACGCGCTCCGCGCGTCCGTGACCCGCCGCCGGATTCAGGATGAACACAGTTGAAACCATAAGCGTTTATGATACAAAAAAAACGGACCGGCCCTGCAAAAAAAATAACCGCCCGGACCAAAGGACCCAGAAATGCACGGGTATTTTTTCAGGCGGAAAATGGCCTTTTGCCTCATACGCGAACCGACCGGATTTACGATAATATAAGGGCTATGAAAAAAATATTTTTTGCGGCGGTTATGATAAGTCTTGCCGGCGGCGCGTATTGCGCGGATTGGAAAGACCTCGCGGCAGATGCCTCCACCCTTAAGGAATACGCCGAAGCGCCGGACATAAAAGTGGAACCGGCCGTTTCCCGGGACATGCCGGGGTTGCCGCCTGCGGACGCGCTTCAGGACAACGACTCCAGATGGTACGGCGCCGATTCGCGCCAGGCCCGCATGCAGTTCACGGCCTACCTGCTTTACAAAACGCCCCCGGGCTACACCGGAGCGGTCCCGCAGATACTTTCAAATCCGGCCCAGCGGCGGCAGATACGCGAACTGGTAGACCTCCAGCTCCGGCACATGTACGGCGCTTTCACCACGCACCCCGGTTTTGTGAACAACCCCGGCATCCCCTCCGGCGACTATAAAGTGACCCTGCTCGGCGCGGAGAAGGCGGACGGCGCTTACGCGAAGATAACCTATTCCTACGACGATATCGTGGTGTTCTCGGACAACCTTTTCAGGGGCGGCGGCGCGACGCGCATACAGTTCGTGCTGCCAGCGGATCCGGTGACCATCTACCGCAAGGGCTTTTCCTCTCCGAATTCGCGCAAGAACCTCTGCACCGACGAGCATTACAACAGCGAGGGCGATTTCTGGTACTTCTGAAACCCCTACAGGGACGGTTGCCCGATCTCGGGCGACGACCTGGTCGCGGTGCAGACGGACCTTTCGCCGATGGCGGTCACCCGCAACACCTATCCGGAATACGCGAAGCTTTACGGCGAGAACGGCAACGGCGACGTTTTGCAGATTTCCTACCTGGTGGGCGTGGACGAAAATTTTCAGAGCGGGGACCTGGGCAAACGAACCTTCCAGGACGCTTTCGCGGGGCTCAAAAGCGCCGGCTTCCAGGCGACGGCGGACGCAGCGCGCCGTAAAACGCTGACCCTGCGCACCCAGACCAAGCGCGTTTCAATAGAAATGCTGCTTCTGGACCCGAACAGCGGGGAATTCGCCGCTCAGGCGGTGCGCGGCATGAAGACCGCCGATATCTTCTTTTACGACGGGCACTCAGGCCTCGGCGGGTATCTGAACCCGGAACGCCTTGCGGCGGACACCGGCTCTCCGCTGGCGCTGGCGAAGAACAAGTACCAGATCTTCGTCTTCCAGGGCTGTTCCACCTACGCCTATTACAACTCCGCCTACTTCAACCTGAAGAAGACCTCCTCCGACCCGAAGGGCACCAAAAACCTGGACATCATAACCACCGGCATCGGCGCGGCTTTCAATGTCGGCGCCAAAGTGGACGTGGCCTTTTTCAAAAGCGTCGCCACCGGCCAGCGCCCCTCATGGCAGACGATACTGGACAACATCCGCAAGGCCGAGGGCTACAACTCAGCCCTCTCGCATATCAACGGCGACGAGGACAACCCCCGCGCTCCCTAACCCTTAAAAGTTGGAGATTTTTTGCCTACTTCTACAGCCGCACTTTCTCTCGTAAAGCATAAGCAAGTCGGTCATTGGTAAAGTGCGGCTGTAGAACTACTTATTCTGCCCGACGGGTTCGGCGGGGACGGGCTCGGCGGAGAGATGCGCCTGCGCCGCCGCTTTATCTAATCCGCGGGCCTGCCTGACGGCTTCCAGGGTTTCCCGAACTATTATGTCCGCCCATTCTTTGCGCATTTCCGTATTGGGCAGCGGAAGGGTTTTGTGCGGGATGTTCAGTTCTTCAAGCAGCTTGTTGAGGCGTTCATAGATATCAATCTGAAATTCCTTGTTGTACACCTCGCGGATGCCGTCGTCTATCAGCTCGCCGACCAGCGGCAGTTTGTAGATCATGTCGTACGGGAATTTTTCGGCGTAGCCCTGCAGGAAGTCGCGGATGAAACGGTTCTCGCCGCAGCGGCGCTCCAGGTACACCAGGTTGTCAAAGACGCTCCTGTCGCAGATCACGACCTGATAGTTGCGGATGATGGCGCGCAGCTCCTCGGTGATGTGCTGCATCATGATGTAAAGCTGGGCCGGCAAAGTGGTGGTTTCGTTTATCGGGATGCCCTGCTCGTACGCCGTGGCCGCTATCTCGGAAAACACTTTCACTTTAAGGCCGTGCTTCTTGAGCTCAGCCGCGACTTCGTAACATAAGGTCGTTTTACCGGTGCCGTGGGTGGAAATGAAAGCTATCTTGTAAAGACGTTTTTTTGTGGGCGGCATTTTCAACTCCGGAAAATCTGGATTAGGCCCGGCAACCGTTCAGCCTTTTTGATTTGCGCTTTGCGCCCGGCTCCACGCCTCCCGCATGGAAATCGTTTACGCGGACCGCTGTAGCTTTATACTACACTATTTGCGCGGCGGTGGCAAATCCACGTCGGAAAACAAAAAATTTATTCCACCCACTGCCGGCCGCAGAGGGTTTTGAACGGACACCCGGCGCAGGCGGTTTCGTCGGACGCAGCGGCGAATGCTAGCGCCGGGTCCAGTATTTCCTCTATAAGCGTTGTTATGGCCTGTTTATAGATGCCGGCGAAAACGGCTTTGTCCGGCGTTTTTTTGTATCTTTCCCCGAACAGGGTTTCTTCCTTTATCTCCTCCCGGCCCAAAAGCAGCAGGGAGGCGTCCATATCGCGTATCCCGGCGCCTTTCTCCTCGTCAAGGTAAGCCAGCAGATAGAACGGCAATTGCACGGATTTCAGCGTCCTGGGCCAGGCCTCGCGCGCGCCCAAATCGAAGCGCCGCCAGTTGGGCGCACCGGCGGCCGCGCCGGTCTTGTAATCCAGAATGTGCGTCACGGCGCCGCGCAGGTCTATCCTGTCGGCCCGGCCCTTGAGTTTTATGCCGCCGTATTTTGTGGATATTTCGGCCTTGAGCTCCGTTTCCACGGCCAGCACGGTGACGCCGGAAAGCCTGTCGCGGTGATAATCCAGAATCTCGGAGAGCCGATGCTCTATCTGGCGCTTTATAAGGTATTCAAAGCCGGAGCCGTGGTTTTTCATGCGCGCGTCGAAGGTCCGACCAGCCTCCTTGAGCATAAGGGCGTAGTCCTCTTTTTTTATTTCCAGCAGCCTGCCGGCGCGGGGTTTGAAAAAATTTTCCAGTATCTCGTGCACCATGACGCCTATGTCGCGCTGCTCTATATCGTCGGAGATCTCGTCCTTCTCTTTAAGTCCGAGAGCGTACCTGTAATAGAACCGCAGCCCGCAGTTGAGGTAGGTGTCTATGGCCGAAGGCGAAAACCCCCGGCTTTTGAGCGCGACGACAAGCTCTTCGGGCTTTCGCGCCGGCGCGGGTTCGGCCTGGGCGAACTTTATGCGGAAATGCGCGTCGCGCTCGTGGGGTTTTTCGCCTTTCCGCTCAATGTCCCAGATAAGCCGTTCTACGAACGGACTGCGCTCCTTGTCCGCGGAGTCTTTGTAGAAGATATGCGCTTCTTTCGCGCCGGCAAGCAGGGTCGTGAAATAATAGCGGCTCATGCGCTCGCGCGTTTTATAGGTGGAAAGCCCCAGGCCCTCGCGCACGAAATGCGAGAGTATGGTGTCTTCTTTGCGCGATGCGGGCAGGAGGTCTGCATTGGCGTCCAGGAAATATACCCGGTCGAATTTCAGGCCGCGGGTTTCAAGGGAGCCGAGGACCTGAAGCCCGTTGAGCGGCGTGCCCGGAAAAGGATAGCTTGCGCCCTGTATAAAAGTCTTAAAAAACTTGAAATAACCGCCCGCGCCCGTGAAACCGATCCCGGCAAGGCGGGAATTTCTGAGTTCTATGAGAGGCTCTATGGCGCATTCCGCGAACGGCGCCCAGTAGGGGTGCAGCGGGGCGGTGCCGTTCTCAGAGATATACGAGACGAAGTCAAGCAGTTTTGCGGCGAAATCGCCCAGGTTCTTTATTTTTTCAAACGGGAGTATGAGGATTTTATGAACGGCAATAATATGGGCCTTAATCTCCGCAGGCCCGGTTTTTTCGCCATAATCCTTTAACTTGGCGGCGGCTGTGCGCAGCAGCTCCGCATCGTTCTCTATTTCTTTGAGCGCGAGGTATTTATTTACGCGGTTGGAGAAATGCTCTTCTATGGTCTGGAAAATAACACGGCTGGGTTCCGCCGATCTCTTACTCCCGGCTTTAGACTTTAGACTTTCGCCTTCAAAATAAATGTTCTTCACATACGGATGAAAAACAAATTTCAGATAATTCGGCGCGAAATAACCGGCCTCGCCTTTTTTATCCAGCAGGTCGGCCAGCGCGTCTATCAGAGCGTAGACGGGGGTTGAAACCAGCGGGTAGCCCATGGAGATGTTGTAATTTTCAACTTTGGGCAGGACGTTTTCAATCAAGGGAAACAATGTCTTGGATTCCGGCAACACAATAACATCATTACTTGTGACTTGTGGCTGGTGACTTGTGGCCTGCATTACCTGGGCAAGCTTGAATATTTCGCCATGAGTGTCGGATGCTTTGTAAAAATGCAAAGAAGGGGCTATCGGGATACTGGGATATCGCGATATTTTATTAGCGTCCAGGAACCGGAATTGTTCTTCCAGGCCGGGCCCGGACTGCAGGAGTAAAGAGGTATTGCTTTGTTTTAACAGATGTTTCAGGATGAGTTTTTCGGCGTTGGTCGGGGCGAAGAAGCCGGCGAAGACGATATTTTCGTAACGCTTGTGATTGAATTGTGAGATCTCCTCCGCCGCTTTGGCGTATTTCATGGAGCGGGTGAGGAGGCCTTCTTTTTCCACGGCGGCGTAGAATTCGCCGTAAAGGCGGCTGAAGCTTTCCAGTTTTTTTATGAAAGAATCCGGGCGCAAGTCCTCCGGCAGTATGGCGTCGTAGGCGGACAGGTCTTTTTGTGTTTTAAGCTCTATTTTCAATTCCTCAAAATCGCCTGTTATCTTCAGCGCCCAGGGCAGTATGGAATCGAGCGCCGGCGCCTTCGGGTCCATGGCTATCACGCGGCAGAGTCCGGTTTTCAGCCGGTCGCAAAGCAGCCAGGCCAGGTCCAGTTCCGTGGCTGCCGGCGCGTCAAAGCCCGACTCTTGGGCTACAAGGTCTATAAATCCGTCCATGGAGGTTATGATCGGCGCCTTCAGCGCCGAGCCCTTTTTTTCCGCCAGAAACTTCCTCAAAAAATGCCCTGGCCTCTTCCCCGGGAAAACCACCACATTATCCGCCAATGACTTGGCGGAAAGCAGGATTTCTCCGACTTTCTCAACCAAGCTGTCTTTCGGCCCGATGATGTCAATTTTCAAGACCCGACTCCTTTTTTAGCCATTGATAAAATGTTGTCCGACAACATTTTATCCTACCGCCGGGGATTCGCCGGCGATAACGTCAAGGAATAGCCGGCCGTATTTTTCAAGCTTATGCTCGCCTATGCCTTTTATTACGCGCAGGTGGTATAGTGTTTGCGGTTTTGAGGCGGCCATTTCAATAAGCACGCTGTCATGAAAAATGACATAGGGCGGAATGCCGGCTTTATCGGCGATGCTCCGGCGGAGCGTGCGCAGGCGCTCAAAAAGCTCTTCATCCTCCGTGCGTAAAACGGCGGCAAGCGTACGGCCCGCCTTTTTAACTTTCTTTTTGCTTTTGGCCCCGGCTCTGGGCGGGACCGGCACGCCGAGGCGGACCGAGCCCTCGTCGCGGCAGAGGGCGCGGCCGGCGGCGGTTATGCGTAAAAGCGGGTATAACCTGTCGTCTACGATCTCAAGGAAATCCTGCACTATCAACTGGTCTATCCAGGAGCGCACGGCGGCCTCGCCCGCGTCCTTAAGCAGGCCGAAGACCTGGAGCTTGTCGTGGCCGTAGCGGGTGATGCGCTCGTCCTCTTTGCCGAGCAGCAGCTTGACGATGTAACCGGTCCCGAACCGCCCCTCAGTGCGCCAGGCCGCGCTGAGCGCCTTTTTGGCCGTAAGCCGCGCTTCTTCTTCCGGCAGACCTTTGGTTTCGCCGAGGCAGACGTCGCACGCGCCGCACCCGCGCGCCTCTTCAGGTTGCGGATATCCCCCCGCGCCGGCCTCTTTGACGGAATTTCCGGCCGGGACAGGCGCGGCGGCGGAGCCGCTTTTCACCGGAGGATACGGCGCGCCGAAATGCGCGGCCAGAAGGCTGTGCCGGCAGACCGGCGCCACGGCGTAGCGGCCTATCTCGCGGAGCTGGCGCTCCACGGCGCGCTCCCGCTCCGGGGACAGCAGGTCCTTTTTCGCCAGGTACCGGTGCGCCGCAAGGTCAGAGGCGGCAAAGAACAGCACGCACTCGGCCGGGAGGCCGTCGCGCCCGGCGCGGCCGCTCTCCTGCTGATAATGCTCCACCGAGCGCGGCGTATTGGCGTGGACGACGCAGCGCACATTGGAGCGGTCTATCCCCATGCCGAAAGCGATAGTGGCCACAATGACATCCAGCCGCTCGCCGACAAAATCCTCCTGCGCCTTGCGCCGCTCTTGTGCGGCGAGGCCGGCGTGATACGGCGCGCAGGAAACGCCCGCTTCCTTAAGCCCGGCGGCCAGGCGCTCCACGTCTTTGCGGGTCTGCGCGTAAACTATGCCGCCTTCGCCGCTATGGCGGCGGACAATTTCAAGCGCCTGTTTGAACTGGTCGCGGCGGGGAAAAGCGCGGTAAATGAGGTTGGGCCGGTCCGGATGGCCCACGAAAACGGCTGGCTCGCGAAGCGCCAGCTGGACGCGGATATCCTCCTGCACAGCCGGCGTTGCGGTGGCGGTAAGCGCCATGCGGGCGGCTTTCGGGACGCGCTCCATCGCTTCGGCAAGGCGGCGGTATTCGGGCCGGAATTCGTGCCCCCAGTGGGAAACGCAGTGCGCCTCGTCCACCGCTATCAGGACGGCGCGAGCGGCGAGCTCCCCGGCAAGGTCGCCCACAAGCAGGCGTTCCGGGCTTGCGTAGAGCAGTTCCGTTCTGCCGGAAGCGAGGTTCCGGTAAGCTTCGCGCTTAGGCCCCGATTTGAGATTTGAGTGCAGGGCGTCCGCCGCCAGCCCCGCCTCGCGCGCCGCCGCGACCTGATCGTCCATAAGGGCGATAAGCGGGGAAACCACCAGCACCAGGCCTTTGCCCATGGCCGCGGGAAGCTGGTAGCACAGGCTTTTGCCGCCGCCGGTCGGCAGCACCACCAGGCAGTCCCGCCCTGTGAGCGCGGCCTCCACAGCCTCTTTCTGCAGCGGCTTGAACGAATCGTAGCCCCAGCGCTTTTTTAAAGTTTCTTCAGGTGTCATCGCCATTTCTTATCGCGGCCCAGGCGATCCAGGAAACGCAATAATATGCATAAATTCATTCCTTCCTCAACCTGATAAAATTGCAATCAGCCTTTTCCAGCTTATCAAATACTTCTTTCAGCCGCCCTGTATAAAACACTTTGTTCTCTCAGCGCCCACAATATTTTTGCGGCTTTCTGTTTTCCGACGCCGTAGACGGAGGCGAGGTCGTCTTCGCAAGCTTCGGCCAGTCCGCGCACTGTCTGGAATCTCTCCATAAGTTTTGCGGCAAGTTTCGGCCCCACCCCGGGTATTTCGGATACCAGTCTCAGCCTGGCATACTCTATTGAGTAAAGGCTTTTTGTCTTGTTCCTGTGAAACAACGCGGGAAGACAAAAAGCGCTTTTGCGGCTCAGATTCTTTTCGCCGAGTTCGGCAAGCAAGGCGGCGGTGTCCTCCGGGTCCCGCGTGAAAATCACGGGAACGCGCCAGGAAACAAGCGCCGACATGAACGCTATGCGCACAGCTTTCGGCCTCACTTGGGAAAAATACCACTTTCCGCCTTCTATCACCAGCAGAAACTCGGCCGAGGCTTGTTTCAGCCTTTTTATCTGCTCAAAAAGGCGGCAGGCATAAAGGGATTGTATAAAATCCTGCACGGTCTTTCTTTCAACCAGGGTTCTTCCGCAGACCAGATAATCCCCGGCGGACAGCGGACCGCTCACGACGGAAGCCCCGAGCTCCGCCAGCAGAGCGGGAACGCCGGAGGCTTTCTCCGACGAATCGGCGCGTATTTCCACGCCGGAGGAACAAAGACGGCAATCCCGCGCGGCGCCCAAATCCGGCCCGAAAAGCGAGTCCTGTGCTAGATCCATGCAAATATCATAGCAGATGACCGCGACAGCATAGTGTCGCGTTGTTTTTGCCCGGAATATTTATTCAGATTCCCTTTTGGGCGGTTAATGAAGCTCTTTGCTGATATTACCCCAGGCCTTTTTAAGATCCTTATTTATCTTTTTTAACTCCGGCCGGCTGACTTTTTTGATTCTTTGATAACGCCCGGTAATTCCATCCACCAGTTTGCAGTAGGCTTCCTCGTTGACATGCTTCATATCTTCCAGGTTATCCAGCACTTCCCCTTTTATCTTCAGCATCCAGCCTTTCACGCGTTTGCGATTTTGCGCCCCATGCCTGCCGGTCAGAAAATATGCCGCCACAGCGGCCAACGCCGCTACGCCTAATCCTATACTCTTTGCCGCCCTGCCCATAATCCGCCTCCTTTTAGGAGCCTCCGCAGAATAATTTAAACATTTGGCTGACCGATTTTGCGGCGAAACAAGGAACGAGGAGCGCGGCGTACCACTGGTACGTAAGCGACGAGTGACGCGGTTGCAGCCCAAAAGCGGTCAGCCCCCTGGGGGAGGCACATCTTTGGCCGGCTGCCGCGTTGCTCCTCCTCAATGTAGCCCTGCTACACCGGTTAAGGAATTTCTTATTTCTATAAACTCTACCCTCCACCCTATCTTACGGGGCCGGCATAGCCTTGACCTTTATTGGAGGCTTCGGCTTAAAATAACCGGACACTGTTCCAGCCGCCCCCCTTAATTTATCACTTTTTTTTGCCCGCGTAAACGTCATTTAGACGGGGACTCTTTTGGGAGTTGTGGTTTTTGTATCAGGCGCACGCCCAGACGGCCTATTTTAGCGCCTTTAGGAGGGGACACTGGTTGCTGTTTTACGTATCCTTGAGCCCATGTGATGGGGGCAAAGATATAATGACCTCTTTGCGGCATCGGTGTTCTATTTCGTCTGCGGCGGGGGCGGAAGCAGGCGGACTATCAAAAATATTAGCAGCGCCGCCACGGCGGCCAGTACGGTCCAGAACGCGGCTTTGGAGAGGGCCGTGGAGAGCTTAAAGTTCCCCCAGCCCTGGTTTTCACCGCTTTCTCCTTCCAGGCGGGCGGTTTGTTTTTCTTCCCTAAGAAGCTCGGGCGCCGCCAGCGAAATATCGTAGGCGGGGTAGCGGGCCTCGCGGTTGCCGTAGTAAAGCCACAGCCCGCCGTCGCCCTTCCATTTGAAGATGAGCCGCGAGACCGGATAATACAGCTTGAACCCGGAAAGCTCCAGCGGCTTATTGTCGCCATTCTCCACCTCAAGTTCCAGTTCATCGCCGGAAGGCGTGCCGGAAGCGCCTATAAAATAGGCCGCCGCCGCGCCCCGGCCGCTATTGCTCCAGACGGCGGAGCCAAGCCCCCGCCTGTAAGAGCGGCCCCTTTCATCCGAAGCCGCCTCGTAAAGTATAACCCGGCGCTGGAAGATCATGTCCGGCGCTGCGGCCGTAAGCTGGCTGAGCGGGAAATTTTTACAGGGCAGCTTGATCTTCCAGACGCTTACGGAAGCGGGGCCTTCCCCTTTTTCCGCGGAGACCGGCAGGTTCCGGATGGTGTAATCCCGGTCCAGAATGTAGGGCACCTGCCTGGAATCGCTGACCAGGCGCAGGTCGCTCAGGTCGCGTCCGGCGCGGGAGATAACCTGGAAGTTGAGCTCCAGCCCCTGCACCCCGGAGCGCTCCACCGAAACGGGGGTCTTATAAAGCCATTTTGCAGTGTCTATGGGCCCGCCGAACACGGCCAGCTTGGGAAGAGCTTCGGCCTCGGCAAAAGCCGGGTTAAGTTCCACCCCGCCGGCGGCCGGGGAGGAAAATTCTTTCCCCGTCAGGTAGCCGGAAATGTCCGAAAGATCGTAAATCCGGGCGGGAGCCCGCCTGTTTGCGAAGAGCAGGCGGTAAGCGCCGGCGGATCTGGCCTGGAAGACAACGTAGACCGGCGCGTAGACCACATTAACGGATTTTATCTCCAGCGGAGGGCTGTTGCCGTTGTCCACGTCCAGCACCATCTCGTCCGTCCCCTGGAACTGGGCGTAAACCGGCACCTTGGTCCTTGAGGCCGGGGAGCCAGCCGCGTCCGTAGTGAAGATGGTGTCGCAAGCCAGTTGTTTTGAGACCAGCCGGCCGTCTTCCAGAGAGCGGGCCGACACAGAAACGTTCCTTGAAAACAGTTTATCCGAGACCGCCAGCTCCACGGCAAAAACGAACAGATTCCTGGCCGGGAGCCTGACCGAAAGCCTGCTGGAAGAAGCGTAATCCTCCTTAGATATGACGGCGGCGGTCAAAGTTTCAAGCGAGGCCGGAACGCGGGGCAGCACCCTCGCCTTCAGCCCGGTGAACGGCACCGGCGCGGCGCGGGAGTCGTCCACGACCACCTTTATGTACTTTGCCAGAACCGGCGTTATGTCCACGCGCAGGTTCTCGCTATTGCAGTACTGCCTGAATACGGGTACGCCTTCGGCGGCTTTGGTCCATTGTTTTTCGTCCATGGAGACATAGACGTCCGCCGGTTTTATAAAACTGAGCGCCGGAGTTTCCAACGCCACGCAGTCCATATATCCGGCAGTCCCGGCTCCGGCGGTCAGAACGGTCATGTTCCCTTCCATCCTGCTCTTGAAGTCCGGAAGGCGCCCGGCAATTACAAGCGCGGGGCGCGCGGTCTCCAGCATATATGGCACTTCTTTGCCTTCCGTGTCCAGCACGCGGATGTCGGCGAGTGTGGGCATGGCCTCGTCCGCCGCTTCCAGCGGCAGCTTGTATTTATAAACGCCGGGCGTTCCGGCTTTTATCTCCTGGTAGAACTTCCAGGCGGGCGGAACGCCCTGCTGCTGTGCGTCTAAAGGCGCGAGAAATAAAAAACCGGCCGCCGAAAGAAAAGCTGCTCTCATATTGTCTCCTTTATTAATCCGAAAGGCTTAAGGCTTATGACTGAAGGCTGAAGTTGAGAAAATTCCCGTAACTACTCACCACAGAGACACGGAGAGCACGGGGTGGAGCGAAGCGACACAAGGCTATGCCAGTGCCGTATCAAGGGCTATGCCCATCAAACGGCCAATTCAACCGTATCTAACAGGTTTCACGGAGTTTTTTTCTCTATATTCCTCTGCGTCTCCGTGGTTTTCTTGCTGCTGAGTTACAAAGTCCCTTATAAATCTTAAGCCTTCAGTCTTCAGCCCTCAGCCTGCCTTACTTTCCGCCCTCCGGGGCGCCGGGGGTTTTTTCCCGGAAAGGTGCTTTTGATACAAGAAAGAAACCACTATCAGTATGACCGCCGTCACCATGAAAGCCGCCACCCGGTAAAGCTGGCCAAGGCTCCAGCCGTCATGCAGGAACAGCTTCAGTATGGCGGCGGCAAAAATGCCTATGCTGGCCCGCCTGGCGGCCCGGGAAGCCCTCTTTATGCCGAAGCCGA
The DNA here is from genome assembly GCA_016208085.1 of Elusimicrobiota bacterium. GTDB lineage: Bacteria > Elusimicrobiota > Elusimicrobia > Elusimicrobiales > UBA9959 > JAHJSU01. The sequence continues at coordinate 16,712 of JACQYT010000113.1, forward strand.
ACAGAAGGGACGCGAACGCCGACCAGCCAAGCGTATAGGCCAGATCCCTGGCCACGTTGCCGGAGAACTGGAAGGTGAGCGAAGCGCCGTCGCTGAAATAATCGGCTATCTCTATGTTCATTAACAGGAACAAAAGAACGGCCCCGCAGCCCATCAGGACGCCTTTTACATCGGCGTTCATCAGCTTTTGCTCTTGCGGGCGCCAGAGCCGAGCCCCCGCAAACATAGCCGCAGCGGTCGTGAGATACGTGTAAAGGTACCAGTTCAAGACGGCCAGAGCCTGCCGCGGATGATAAGAGAACACCGCGTTATTGAAGGTCAGCCTGCAGAAGCTGATCAGGAGCAGGCAGTACCCCCATTTTTTTAGGCCTTCGTGCGGCACTCTTCTGAAAAGCCACACAAGTGCCGCGCCCTCAAGCGCCCAGCCGAGCGTTATCCATTCCTTGTCGAACTGCAGCGGGAAGATGAGCGTGATAAAGAAGAGCGCCACGCCCCCTGTCAGGGCCAGCCGGAAGTTCTGCATCCCGGGGCTGGAGGACTTGTGCCTTATCACGCTGATGAGGACAAGGAAATACAGCGCAGCAAAAGCGGCCGGCAAAAGCCCTATGAGGTCTTTGCCCAGGGCGCGGGAAACGGCGTCATATATCGGTATAAAGAAAAGCAGGCCGGAGACCGCCGAGGCGGCCCAGACCGACTTTGAGTCCAAGAAATTTTTCCTGAACATCAACGGGAACGCGGTAAAGAGGAGCATGTAGGCCGCGTACCAGATAAGAGGCGCCCAAATCCGGACCGGCTCGAAGCTGACAGTGTGCCAGATGAGCGCAAGCAGGAAAGAGCCGGCAAGCGCCGGCAGGGCGAGCGGCCCCATGGAATATATCCGGGCGAAAGCCAGCATCACCGCGGACATAAGCAGGCCGAAGCCGAAGATCATGGAAGGGTCTTCCGGTTTCAGTTTTCCGGCGGCCAGGATTATCAGAAGGAACGGGGCAGCGGCGGTAAGGTAGGGCATGGCCTTCGCCGTTTCCGTGTTCTCCGCCCCGAAATCGCCGGAGCGTTCTTTTATCAACCTCAGCAGATAGACTCCGAGCGCCAGGAAAGCCACCGTAAAGAGCGCGAACACCGCCATAAAGCCGCCCAGCGCCGCCTGGCCGATCTTGGACAGCCATATAAAACCTCCCGCCACGGTAAGCGCGAGGCACGCGACGGCTACCCAGAGCGTGGACACCAGGAAACCGGCCACTATTGCGAAAATGTTCAGCAGAAGGACCACCGGCCAGAACATGAAAGAAACGTAAGTCTGTTTCACCATAGCCAGCAGAACCAGCGCCAGTCCCAGAAGCGGGTAAAGGCCGGCGAATACAAGTTCCCCGCGCTTTTCCCCCCTCAATTTCCAGTTGATCACAGGGAGCGCCGCATTGAGGGCCGAGAACACCAGATAGACCGCGAACGCAACCCCAAGCAGGGTGGAGGTCAGGTGAGCCAGGCTCCAGTTAGCGATAATGAGAAACACAAAGAAAGAGGCCGCGCCTTGCAAGGGCACAAAGCAGCGGCTCTTATACGCGTGGCAGGCGGAGAGCGCGTTGATAGCCAAAAGCAAAGTGAAGAGCAGTCCGGGCCGGGAAGCCAGGTCCCCGGCGCCGAGCATAAAGGCCACAAGCCCTATGGAGAACAAAAGAAAAACAGCGCAGGGCCGACCCGTCTTATTTTCCTCTATGGAAAAAGACGGCGCCAATGAGATAATGGCCGAAGAGAAGGCCGCGAAGAGCGCGGTTATTGCGGAACCGGTCAACACCTTGGAAGCCGTGAAGAACTTAGCGAACCAGCCTGTTTCCGTAACACCCGTCCCGATAAGGGCGAGCGGGATAAAAAAAGTCCAGCCGGTCCGGAAAGCGGTAGCGGCAATGCCAATATCCAGGAGCAGGATATAGCCGAAAAGGGCGAACGGCCTGTCCACCCCGGTGGACAAAAGCGGCGGCGTAAGGAAACCGCCGATAAGCCCGAGCAGGGCCACGTACTTTGAGTCCATCCTGACCGACAAAAGGAAGGACGCGGCCGTTACCAGCGACATAAGCATGAACGCTGCCCCGGAGTTTATAAAGTGATAGATGGCGCTTGCGGCAAAGATGTCCGCGTACAGGATAGCCACGCCGGCCGCGCAGAGGGTGCCCGCCATAACGATGAAACGGCTGTTCTTAAGGTAAAGCCCCCCGCCGATGCATGCTCCGCCCAGGATGAAGCTGAGCGTAATCCGTATCATGGGACTGAGGAGGCCGTGGTCTATTGAATATTTGACGAAAAAGCACGCCCCTAGAAAGAGGGCGAATCCGCCTATCCAGGCGAAGAGCTTGATGCCGGCAAAAAGCTCCCAGTCTATGGCGGGAGCTGAGGCTCCTTCATCAGCAAGCGGCTGGTTGACAGCCGCCGACATGACCGGCTCCGGCGCGGGCGGAGGAGGCGGCTCTACCGGCGGCAAACGACCAAGCTTCAAAAAGGCGCGCAGTTCCTCCGGCGTGGGAGGAGGCGGAGACTGGACAGTTTCGGAGGAACCGGCGGGGATGGATGGCTCGGACGGAGCTTCTTCCGGCTCTTCTTCTTCCGCCTCAAAACTGCCCGGGCTGAGCTTTTCCAGCTTTTCGCGCAGCGCCGACAATTCTTTCTCCAGGCGCTTTACCCTGTTCGACTGACTGGACAAGTACACTATAAAACCGGCGATGAAAAGTATTGTAATAAGCGCCATAACCCCTCCAGCCGACTATTTTAACAATTATATCTAAATCTCTGCGATTTTACGGAGATCCACATAAGCCAGGACGCCTTTTGTCGGTTTGCCGTAGACTTCGGAAATTATGGCCAGGTAGTTTTTCATCTGGGCGGAGTGTTTTTCGGGACTTTCGGCGCCTGTTTTAAAATCCACTACGGTTACGGTATCTTTGTCTATAATAACGCGGTCCATGCGGAAAAGGTTCCCGTTCCTGTCTATAAATTCGGCCTCGGTGAGGACCGCCCGATCCGGCCGGGCGGCGAACAGCTCCCGGGGTTGGGGCAGGTTCAGAAAATCGGCCAGAGTTTTAACGATCTTAGCTTCGTTAAACTTAAAAGGATATTTTGGAGCGTAAGTTGAATATAAAATTGATAGTGTAGAGCGCAGAGTTGAGAGTGTAGGGTCGGCCGAATCCGGCTTGTGACCTGTGACTTGTGCCCCGTGACATATTGGCGCGATATGCGCCAGCATCTCGTGCGCCAGTTCGCCCTCCGCCGTTTCAAAGAAACCGGTATAGGTCGGTTTTAAAGCGTCAAAGCGGCTTTCGGCGGCTCTCCCCGCCGCAGTTATGTCCATGGGGTTTTCCGGCGCGCGCGCGGGCTGTTTCTCCCCCAAAAAGCCCGAAGGAGGCGCGGCGGCGGATTCGTAAGTTTCAAATATATCCAGCAGTTTCGGCTCTTTGGCCGGGGTCTTGCGCCGTTTTTTGACCGCCAGGTTGTAAAGCTCGTGGCGGGCGCGGGTGGAGATGACGTAGAGGACGTTCAGGTCCTGGACATCGGAATCGGTTTTATGGTTTTTGTAGACCGGCCTCAAGCCTGCTGAAACCTCCGCAGCCTCTTTGGTGATGTGATAGACATGAATGGCGCCGTCGCGTTCTTCAAAATACATCGGCTCCACCGGTCCGCGCTCGTCAAAAAGCATGTTTATGACCACGGAAAAACCCAGGCCTTTAGATTTGTGGAAGGTCATCACGCGCACGGCGGCGATATATTCCGGCAGGTCTATGGAGAAAACCGCCGCCCTGTCCTCGTTGTCGCCGGAGGCGTATTCTATGAAAGCGCGGGGGCCGGTGACGCCCCCGGCCTCAAGGCTGATAACGGCCTCCAGGAAGCGCGCAAGGGAAGCCTGCTCCTGGGGGAAGTTCTCAAAAAGCCTGAAAGAGTTATAGATAAGCGAGATAAGTTCGTAAAGCGGCAGATAGCCCGCCTTGCGGAAAGGCTCGTCCAGATATTTATCCCAGTATTCCTTATATATAGGATGATTGCGGAACAAGGCGTAAAGCAGAGGACTGGAGGACTCCAGGATTGGAGGATTAGCGGCCCCTGGCTTGTAACCTGTGACTTGTGACTTGTGACCTGCGCGCGACTCAAAAATAAACCGCATCATCTCTTCGCGCGGCAGCTTTGTCAGCGCGGCAAAGACGTCGCCGGTGAGGAAAGCCGCGAAGGAAAGGCCGTCCGAAGGGGTTTCAAGGAACCTGAGATACGCGATAAGTTCCGCCACCACTTTGCGCTTGCGGATATCCAGGGAACTGAGCGACGCCACCGGGATGCTGGCCCCGGTCAGCCATTCCACAATGGGCTCAATGCGCTTGTTCTTGGAAACCAGGATGGCGATTTCATTCAAAGGATACCGCCCGCGCGCGCCGGCTATTATTTTCAGCAGCCAGTCCTTCTGTTTTTCGGGCTCGGACGGGTCCTCCAGCTCAAGGATATCCGTCCTCACATAACCGTCCTTTACGCGGCCCGCCGTAACGGCCTGCTCATAAGAGGTAAGCTCGGTCAGGTCCGAACCTATCAGCTCCGGGGAGTTTTTGAGTTTGCCCTTGAAAAGCTTATTGACGTAAGCCAGCACTTCCCCGTCGGAGCGGTAGTTGACGGGCAGGTTGACCAGTTTCAATTCCCCGCCAAGGGACCTGAGCGAAATATTTTCGGCTTCGGATTTTTTGCCCTCGGCTTTATCCAGGAAGTCGCGCATGATCTTGTAGTCGGCGTTGCGGAACATGTAGATGGCCTGCTTGATGTCCCCGACCACGAACAGCGAGCCGGTCTTTGAGAGGGCTTCCTCTACCAGCGGGCGGAGGACGTTCCATTGCAGGCGGTTGGTGTCCTGGAATTCGTCTATAAGAAAGTGGGAGAGGCGTTCGCCCAGTTTAAGGTAGAGCTCCGGGATCCTGCCGGCGTTTATGTAGGCGGACAGCTTTTTGGCTATATCGTTTATGTGGATGACGTCGGTTTTGCCGTGTTTGGCGCGCTCCAGCTCTTCTTTGAAGCGGCCGTAAATGCCGACGTAAGGATGGTACCAGGCCGCGGCATTAAGTTCGGTCAGGCTGATGACCAAGCCGTTGAGCCTTTCTATTTCTTTTTCCCAGGCGGCGGGGAAAGTTTTCTTTTTCTGCCCGTTGAGGATGCCGTAGGTGAAGCTGTAGGAGGCGAGGAAAGCCGTCGGGTTTTTCGCCTCCAGCGCGGCGAGCGAGCCGTCTTTGAAAAGTCCGGGGTCGCCGTAGCGCTTTTGCAGGACGGCGCAGGCCTTGAGCGTTTCGGCGAACCGCGCTTTAAGGAGATCTTCACAGTCCCCGGGGGGGCCGGACACCACGCCTTCGGTCCTGCCCTCCCGGTTCAGGAAATTATTGAAAGTCTCTCTGATGCGCCCGGCCGGGTTCCAGGGATAGAAGCCGGTTTTGGGCAGCACGGCCAGAAATTTGTCCACGGTCCGGGCTGGAAAATCCGCCTGGCCCACGCGGGAGAACAGGGCGTAGAGGGCCAGGTCTATAAGCGGGCCGTAGGCCATGGTTATTTCGGGATTAAGGGGAAGTTTCAGTTCGTCCACCGAAGCCGTCATCACGCGGGCGAGAAAGCTGTCTATGGTCTGGACGTGAAAATCGCAGTAGTCTGAGATCACGCGGTCAACCAGGACGGCGGCGCGCTTATGGACCTCGTCGCGGGAAAGCGAGACAAGCGTCAGAGTTTCCTCCATCCTGGCGCAATTTTTGTCCAGCGCCAGTTCTTTGAGCCAGTTCAAGATGCGGACCTTCATCTCCTTGGCGGCGTTATTGGTGAAGGTGACGGCCAGGATATTCTGGAGATTGTTGCCGGGAACGATGTCGGAGAGCAGGAACTGGACATAGCGCCGGGTCAGGGTATAGGTTTTGCCGGAGCCGGCCGAGGCGCTGATAAGCAGCGCGTGCGGAAACTTCAACTCCGCGTCCTTTTCTAAAATCGGCCTGGAAATCATAACTCAAAAAGAGGGGTAATTAAAAGATCAAACGCTCTTTTCCTCCGCTCCTTCCGGGGCGGCCGTGTCTTCGCCGCCGTCCGCTTCTTGGGCGGAAGTGTCGGCGGACAGCAGGCCTTGCCGGGCCGAGGGAAGTTCCTGCACGTTCTTTAATTTGCGCTCTATGGTGCGGGTCTTTTTTTCGGCTTCTTCTATGCTGTCGGCCGCGGTCTGGAGCTGTTTATGGGTTCTGGCCAGGATATTGCCGAAATTGCCGAACTCGTTTTTGACCGCGCCGAGCAGCGACCACACTTCGCTGGTGCGCTTTTCTATCGCCAGGGTGCGGAAGCCCATCTGCAGGCTGTTCAGGATGGCGGCCAGCGTAGTCGGCCCGGTGACCATCACGCGGCAGTCGCGCTGAAGCATTTCAAAAAGGCCGGGCCGGGTTATAACCTCGGCGTAAAGGCCTTCGGTGGGCAGGAACATGACGGCGAAATCCGTTGTCGCCGGCGGATTCAGGTATTTGTCCCGGATATCTCTGGCCTGCTTTTTCACGCGGTCCGTCAGCGCGTCCGACGCGGCCCTGGCGGCGGCGGCATCGCCTTTTTCGCGGGCGTCCAGCAGGCGTTCGTAATCTTCTTTGGGAAATTTGGAGTCTATGGGCAGCAGCACTTCGCCCGGGCCGTCGCGGCCGGGCAGGCGCACGGCGAATTCCACGTTCTCCCTGGAGCCCTTTTTGGTGACTACGTTCTTTGAATACTGTTCGGCCGTCAGGATGTCGGTCAGGATATTCTCCAGTTGTATTTCGCCCAGCGTGCCGCGGGTTTTGACGTTTACCAGCACTTTTTTAAGGTCGCCCACGCTGAGCGCCAGGGTCTGCATCTCGCCCAGGCCTTTATGGACCTGCTCAAGACGGTCGCTGACGAGCTTAAAGGATTCGCCGAGGCGTTTTTCAAGCGTGGACTGGAGTTTTTCGTCCACGGTCTCGCGCATTTTTTCCAGTTTCCCGGAATTTTCTTCCTGCAGGTATTTCAGCCGTTCCTCCAGCGTCTGGCGTATCTTCTCAAGGCGCTGGTCGCTCATTCCGGTGAGGCCCTCAAGCTGGCGCGAGAAAGAATCCAGCTGTTCTTTCTGCGAAGTGGCCAGCCGGGCCATGTTGCCGGAGACCTCCTCGCGAAGCTGCCTGGCGCTGTCGGAGGCCTCCCCCCGGTTCTTTGAGAGCTCTTCGCGGCTGGAGCGTTCCAGTTTTTCCTGGCCGTCTTTTATGCCCTTCAGGAGGGTCTCTTCCGCCGCGCCGGCAGCCGAGCCGCGCGTGAGCGAGAAGATCAGCAGAGCCAGCGCCGCTATAAGGAGTACCAGTATAGTTGTAATCACAATTGTTTCCCCTTTATATTATTTTGTTTTTTACTTCAAAAGCCGGAATAATTTTGGATTATCCTTGATTTGCATTTATGCGGCCGCCGCCTGTATTTCTGTATGCGGCGTAAAAACTTATTCAGCTCGGTTTTTTCATATAGCCTGTCACACCTGTCCGGTTAAAATTTGAGGGAATCCTTCATTATGGTAAAATTATTTCGGCTAAAAAGAAAACTATCATTGGAGGATTCCCTATGTCTCATTATAACACAATAATGCATCAGCTTCTACAGCTCGAATCAAATCATTTAAAATGTTACCGAACTTTTGACAAACAGGAGGGTTATGAGTTAAACTAAAAAAACGCTCGGCCGGGGGGGTCCAGATAGGTGGGACGTCACAGTGGCTTTTTTCAGCAAACGACACCGGCTAAAAAATGACAGGAGGTTTGACAGCCATTACGGCCATAAACTAAACTAAAACGATATCCAGCGTCGCTACGCTCCGATAGGTGGCAACTTTG
>JACQYT010000047.1 GCA_016208085.1 Elusimicrobiota bacterium
AAAGCTGAACCTCCAGTGTGTCCATTATTTATGCGAGGCTCAGTGAAAAGCGGTTCCCTCACAGCCCTGTGCCTTTGCCTGCTTTGGTCGCCGTGCTTTCCCACGGCCGGCCTCCCGCCGGGTTCGGCCACCGTCTGGGACAGGATAATGGAGGAGCAGAGCTTCATCAACCTGCGCAAAGGCTATATGCTGATGGGGGCCGGGAAATACGCCGAAGCCGCCAACGAATTTTTAAAAGCCATCTCGGAAAATCCCGGAGAACCTTACGCGCGCATCCTCTACGGCTCAAGCCTGTACTGGCTGGGCGAGCCGGACAGGGCCATGGATGAATTTGAGCGCGCGGCCGGCCTTGATCCCCAAAACGCTCTCGCCTATCAGCTGATGGGCATAGTCCATGCCTGGAAAGGGGCCTTTCCGGCGGCGCTTGAAAAGTTTAAAAAGGCCGAGGAACTCTCAAACCTTAAAAGCGACGTCAAGATGAACATAGGTTCCATCTATAACTCGCTGGGGGACCTGGGCAGGGCTTTGTCCTATTTCAGGGAGGCGGTCCGGCTTGAACCTGAAAACCCGCTTTACCGTTTCCAGTTGGGCCTTCTTTATTCAAGGCTCGGCCGCTGGGCGGAGGCCAGAAATTCTTTTAAAAAAGCGCTCTCTTTCTTCAGGGATTACGAGGACGCGATGCTTGAACTGGCGGTCCTGGAGGAAAAAGCCGGCAAGGTCAAAGAAGCCTTAAGCCTTTACAGGAAAGCCCTGGAGCTCAAACCGGGAGACAATGTGGCGCGCTTCAGGCTGGCCTGTCTCCTTTATAAGACCGGAAATAACGACGGGCTTAAAAAACTTCTGAACGAGGCTTTTTTGCTTACGCCTTCCAACGACAGGGGCGGCATCTCCATAAGTCTTTCCTACGCCGGGTCGCCGGACGGCGGGAAAACGCCCGGCGCCGCCGGAGGCGCTAAGCCCGCTTCCCTGGAGAACGCCGTAAAGAAAATACCGGCGGATGAGGACATAAATATCCAGGCGGAGATAATTTCGGTTCCAAAGACCCGGGTGGCCATGCCTTCGGGCGAAGGGGCGGGTCTCGAGGTCCGCGCCTTTGAGAAAGCTTTCCTCCGGCGCCAGGTTTCTTATTTCAAACGCGAATATTCCCTGCCTGCTTCGGAGTCCGGGAACAGGACGGAGCGGGCCGCCCGGATAGCCTCGGAGATAGACGCCGCCGTCAAAGCCGCGGGCAAAGAGAACGACACGCGCATGTCTTTGAGCATCGAAACCAAAAAAGCTTCCGGAGCTTCCGCCGCGGGCTCCGCCGGACGGGACGCCAAAGTGGTATTCAAGCCCCGGGATGTCGGAAACGACATGGGGCTTTGGGTGATGGGGGATAACTGGCTTGAAAACGTGGAAGAGGCGCTTGATGAACTTTCTTTGAACCGGGCCGACGGCTTTGGAATTTCCGGCGGGCTTTCCGCGCTGACGGGTTTCGGCAGGCTTGTCTTCGGCGAACCGGACGTCGCCCTTGAAGAGTTCAGGAAAACCGGGCCCGGACTGGGCGCGGTCGGCGAACTTGGGAGCTGCGCGGCCTGGGTGGCGAAGGGTTCCGAGGAGAAAGCCCTGGCCGCGTGCCTTGAAGCGCTTAAAAAAGAGCCGGCGAACAGGACCGCTTTGGCCAATAAGAAGTGGCTGGCCCCGAAGCAATAGCGGCGAAGCCGCTATTGCGCCATAAGCCGTATGCCATATGCCGTAAGCTTTGGAATTCCTTATTATCAGCATATGGCGTCTGGCCTATGGCATATAGCGTGAAATATGGCAGCAGCTGTTAAAGGAACCGATGAAATTTAAAAAGAACATGGCTTTAAGAGTCAATTCCGGCGCGCTTAAATCCCGCCTGCTTAAAAAATTTATCTCAAACTACGGCTACTGGCTCGGCGGTTTTTTCACGCAAGAGCTGCGCTCCGGCGGTGTCAGGGAAGGATTTATCCTTAAAACTCCGCGCGGCGGTTGGGAACTGCTCGCTTCAAAGAAAATAATATCCAAAACCGTCTTTAATAAGTACGGGGTCAACCTCCCGGCGCTTGACGTCCTGGGGGTTCAAAGTCTCGTCCAGGCGCGCAAAGAAGGCAAGATAGTCCTGCTGGACGAACTGGGGCCGCTTATTTTACAATCGGAAAAACTGGCCGTCCAGGCGCTTGACGCGCTGGGCTCGGGCGAAACTCCCTGCCTTGCGACGTTTAGAAAAGGGGCTAAAACATTTGAGGAAGCATTTTTAAAAATGGATAATACTATAGTGCTGGACCTTAACGGGAAAACCTTTACGGAGGTGGAAGCCGTTCTGGAAGGCTGGCTGGAGTTCTGGATAGACAGGCTGAAGGCTGAAGGCTGTTAGGCTGTGTGATTCAGATTTCCGTCCTAAAGGAATAACAAATGATAGACGGCGCGGATTTCGGGTTTGAAGATATAAAAAACGTCCATTTTATCGGCATAGGCGGGATAGGCATGAGCGGGATAGCCCGGCTCCTGCTTAAAACGGGCTTTGCGGTAAGCGGCTCGGATCTTAAGGAATCGGAAATAACGAGGACGCTTAAAGCGGAAGGAGCCCGGGTATTTACCGGACATAAAGCCGGCAATGCGGCAGGGGCCGATGTCGTGGTCATAAGCTCCGCCGTGAAGGCGGATAATCCGGAGCTTAAGCGCGCGGTAAAAAAAGGCGTGAAGATAATTCCGCGCGCGAGAATGCTGGCTAAAATAGCGGATCTCAAAAAAACCGTGACCGTCAGCGGCAGCCACGGCAAGACCACCACCGCCTCCATGCTCGCCTCCGCGCTTGAAGGCGCCGGCGCGGACGCGACGGTAGTGGTGGGGGGGCTGTTCAAAAACATCGCTTCCAACATGAAGCTGGGCGCGGGCGAATATCTTGTCGCGGAAGCGGATGAATCCGACGGCTCGTTCCTTTACTTCTCCCCGCTGGTGGCTTGCGTCACCAACATTGATTCCGACCACCTTGATTTTTATAAGAACATGGACAACCTGAAAAAAGCTTTTGCCCGGCACCTGGAAAAAGTCCCCTTTTACGGCGCGGCAGTGGTCTGCGCGGACGATCCGGGCGCGGCGGAGGTGATGAAAAACACGCGCGCGCCGCTGATAACATACGGCTTTAAAGCCGGCGCGCACTGGTCGCCCGCCAATCTCGCGCAGGGCGCGCAGGGCGTTTCATACGACGCTTTTTTCAAAGGGCGCCGCATGGGCAGAGTGCGCTTGAGGTCCGGCGGGCGGCATAACGCGCTTAACTCGCTGGCTGCCCTGGCCGCCGGTCATTATCTGGGTTTTGATTTTAACGGGCTGGCCCGCGGGCTGGCGGCGTTTAAAGGCGTAAAAAGAAGGATGGAAAAAATAGGCCGCTGCGCCGGCGTCACTTTCCTGGACGATTACGGTCATCATCCCACGGAGATAAAGGCCACGCTGGAGACGGTTGCGGCCATGAACAAGGGCGCGCGGCTCATCGTTCTGTTCCAGCCGCACCGCTACTCAAGGACAAAAATCCTCCGGCGTGATTTTCCGGGGGCGTTTGTTTCCGCCGAGCTGGTTTATGTCACGGAGATCTACGCGGCCGGCGAGAAGCCGCTACCCGGGATCACTTCCGGGCTGCTGCTTAACGGGATCAAAAAGTCCGGCATAAAAGCGGAAAAATTTCCCGGCGCCATGGAAATAGCCAAAAATCTGAGGTCCGGCGACGTGTTTATCACAGTCGGCGCCGGCGATGTCTGGAAGCTGGGCGAAGAAGTAAAGCTGAAGTTGGAAACGATAAAATCAGCGTGACAGCAGGAAAGCGGGACGGCGTGATAGTAAAACAGCGATACAGTGTCTTGCTGCCACGCTGACTTATGCCTAAATACAGCCAGGTTTTTTTGAAAGACCGCGTGATGTGCGAACTCATCGCCTCGGAGCTGCGTCCCGGCGATTTTGACCTGGCCCTTGAAATAGGCTCCGGCCGGGGCGCGCTTACTGAATTCCTTTATCCGCTGTGGGGAGACAAGCTTTCGCTTGTGGAGATAGATTCCGTCCTGGCGGCGCGGATAAAGGAGAAGTATCCGTCCGTGCGCATTCATAACGCGGATTTTCTGGATTTTGACCTTGACGCGAATCTCCCTGCGGGGGCCAGGGCGGCTTTTATCGGAAATCTCCCTTATGAAGGTTCGACGGCCATCCTGCTGAAGACCCTGGCTTTTTCCGGCTTTGGGGCGGCGGTGTTCATGTTCCAGAGGGAAGTGGCCGCGAAGATCTCCGCGGCCGCGGGAGATTCTGATTACGGCTACCTTTCAGTAGCCGCGCAGGTTCAAAGCGAAGTTAAACTCCTGGCGGAGGCGCCGGCCGCCAGTTTCAGCCCGGCGCCGGAAGTGGATTCTTCGGTCCTTGTATTCGCGCCCCGCCGCGCCGGCGGCGCTCCGGCGCAAAGGGACGCTTTTTTAAATTTTGTCAAACACGCGTTTTCGCACAGGCGCAAAACGCTGATGAATTCCCTGGCGCTCGGGCTTTGCCGCGATAAAACTTCGGTAAAAAGCGTTATTGAAACCGCCAGCTTTGAGCCCGGAACAAGGCCGCAGAATCTGTCCGTTCAGGATTATCTGAAGCTCTGGAAGGCGTTTGAAGAGGGAAAAAAGTGAAAAAAATTATCGTTCTGCCGGCTTATAATGCCGTTAAAACCCTGGAAAAGACCGTGAGTTCCATACCAAAAAATTCTTTTGACCGGATAATCCTGGTGGACGACGCTTCAAAAGACGGGACCTATGAACTGGCTCTCAAACTCGGTCTTGACGCGACGCGTCACCAGGAAAATCGCGGTTACGGCGCCAACCAGAAGACCTGTTATACCCGCGCGCTCCAGGCCGGGGCGGATATCATAGTGATGCTCCACCCCGATTATCAGTACGAGCCGAATATCATCCCTTTCCTGACCGGCATTATAGAGAAAGATATCTGCGATATAGTGCTCGGCAACCGCATAAGGACCCGCGCCGAGGCTCTGAAAGGAGGAATGCCGGTTTATAAGTATCTGGCGAACCGCTTTCTGACCATGGCGGAAAACCTGGCCGCTGGGCAAAATCTCGGAGAATGGCACAGCGGCCTGCGCGCCTATTCAAAGCGCTCGCTTGAAAGCCTGAACTGGCGCGACAATTCCGACGAGTTTGTCTTTGATTCCCAGTTGCTGCTGGAAGCGGCATTCCGGGGCCTGAGAATAGGCGACATACCCGTGCCGGCTAAATATTTCAACGACGCTTCTTCCATAAGTTTTCCCAGGAGCGTTAAATACGGCCTGGCCACGCTGCTGGCCATTGCCGAATACGGCGGCAATAAGACAGGGTTCATCAGGACCCGGCGGTATAAAGAAAGGCTGAAGGGCGGAGGGGAAGAGAATAGGGAATAGAGAGGAAACTTTTGAAGTTTCCGGATTAGCCGGAGGCGGGCGCTGAAATTAATAAAATGTTGAGGCAACATTTTATCCTACCCGGCACGGGGTTTTCTTCAACACCTTGCCGGGGTGGAGCGAAGCGACACAATTCAACTGTATCCAACAGGATGAGGGGGAAATTTCTTTCTCCCTCAAGGCTATGCCGGTAATTGTAGCGGGCGATGTGAATCGCCCTTCAAGCGGATTTACATCCGCCGCTACATTTTTGACAGGCCTTCTTGACGGGTTTCGCCATGGACGGGTATATGATGCTGGTCTCAAGGAACGAGGCCTGGGCTTTCATGTCGAAGATGCTGCTTGACCATTTCAGGTCAAAGGTGGATTTCGTGAACGCCTCCGTGTCCGAAAACCTGCTTGAGTCCGTTACGGCCAAGGTAAAAGAAAACAGGTTCAGGAAGACCGCTTTTGAGCCGGCTGCCGAAACCTATCTGCGCGGCCGGTTCTGGAAGAAAAGCGGTTTCAGCGAGATAACGGGACTGACCGCCGGGTTAAGGGCGGTGAAGCAAGGCGAAGAAGTCTCCATCTTGCGCAGGTCCTGCAATATCGCGGCGCATGCTTTCAGGATAATAAAACCCAGGATCAAACCCGGGAGGACGGAACTCTCCGTGGCGAGAGAGCTGGAGGATGTCATGCAGTCGATGGGCGCCAAAGGACCTTCATTCAACCTTATAGTCGGCTTCGGGCCCGATTCCGCCCTGCCGCATCATGAAAGCTCCCAGCGTCCTTTAAAGAAGAACGAGACGGTTCTGCTTGACTTCGGCTGCGTGTATAACGGCTACTGCTCCGATCTCACAAGGACTTATTTCATGGGCAAGCCGGACGAAGAATTTAAAAAAATCTATTCCCTGGTGGAAGCGGCCCAAGAAGCCGGCGTTAAAAAAGTGCGTGCCGGAGTATGTGCGCGCGAAGTGGATAAAATCTGCCGGGACCATATCGCCCAGGCGGGTTACGGCCAGTATTTCATCCACGGGACCGGCCACGGAGTGGGGCTTGAGATACACGAAGCGCCGACGCTTAACACAAAATCCGTCGAAGTGCTTAAAGCGGGCATGGCCGTGACCGTGGAGCCGGGTATTTATCTTTACGGAAAATTCGGCGTCAGGATAGAGGATTCCGTGCTGGTCAAGAACAACGGCTGCGAGATTCTGACAAAATAAATAACCGTGAACCCTTAAACTTTGAACCTGAGCAGTTACCAAAATAGACAATAAGGAGAGAAAAAATGACGATAATACTTACCGCGGTTGTTCTGGTCTTAGGCTTATGGCTGATGTTTATGTTCAACGGCCTGGTGAAACTGCGCAATCAGGTCGCCAACGGTTTCAGGCAGATAGACGTGCAGCTCAAAAGAAGGCACGACCTTATCCCCAACCTGGTCAATTCGGTCAAGGGCGAGATGAAATTTGAATCCACCACCCTTGAGAAAGTAATACAGGCCCGCGCCGCCGCCATTAACGCCGGACAGACGGGGAATATGAACGAGATCCTGGCCAAGGAAGGAATGCTTACGCAGGCCCTCGGCAAACTGATAGCCCTCAGTGAAAATTATCCGAACCTCAAATCAAATGAATCCGTCAAGGTCCTGATGGAAGAATTGACCCACACTGAAAACCAGATAGGCTTTGCCCGGCAGTTCTATAATGATATCGCGACCGCGTTCAATATCAAGCAACAGGTGGTCCCGAACAATATGTTCGCTTCCATGATGGGCTTTACCCCGGCGGCGCTTTTTGAACTGCCGGCGGATTCTCCCGAAAAGGAAACGCCCAAAGTGGACCTGACAATAGGGTAGAGGGTAGAGGGTAGAGGGTAGAGGGGAGAGGGTAAGGAGTTCCTTATGCCTCTACCCTAACCCCTAAACCCTCTACCCTAATTTATGAACATCTACGAACAGCAGGCAAATAACAGGCGCATGACATGGGTCATAATGCTTGTCTTTGTCGTTTTTTTCCTGTTCCTGGGCCTGGGATTCGATTATTTTTACCTGAGTTTTAATCCCGCAAAGTCGCCCCAATATGTGTGGAACAACGCCGGATATTATGAGGCGGCGGCGTCTTCCCAGAGCGTCCCTTTCGGCACGATAATGGCCCTTCTGCTGGGGTTCGGCATGGTAGTGAACAGCCTGTTCAACGGCGCGGCCATGGTGCTCCGCTCCACTATGGCCCGCCGGGCCGTTTCCACCAATAGTAAAGAACAGCAGTTCCTGAATGTGGCGGCGGAAATGGCTCTGGCCGCTGGTATTCCGGCGCCGACGGCCTATATAGTGCCCGACCCGGACCTGAACGCTTTCGCGACCGGCATAAGCCCTTCCAATTCGGCGATAGCCGTAACCGAAGGCCTTCTGAACACCCTTAACCGGGAGGAACTGCAGGGGGTCGTCGCTCACGAGATGAGCCACATAAAGAATTACGATATACGGCTTATGACCGTAACGGCAGCCTTGATAGGCGCTGTATGCCTGATAAGCGATTTTGCCGGCAGATTAACACGGTTCAGATCCTCAGGCGCTTCCCGCGCCTCTTCCGGCGACAAAAGCAAAGGAGGCGGCGGCGCCGCTATACTGCTAATCTATGCCGTCTGGCTCATATTCATAATACTGGCGCCTTTTCTTTCCAGGCTCCTTGCCCTGGCCATATCGCGGCAGAGAGAATACCTGGCCGACGCCTCCAGCGCGGAAATCACCCGCAACCCGCTGGCTCTCATTTCGGCGCTTGAGAAGATAAGAAACGCGGTCATGCCGACCGCTGCGATAAATAACGGGGTGGCGCATATGTGCATAGCCGACCCCAGGGGGAGCCTTATCGAAGAGAAGTCCGGGTTTGCGGCCGACCTTCTGGCCACGCATCCGCCCATGGAGAAAAGGATACTCGCGCTGAAGGTAATGGCGTACCAAAACAGCAGGGTAGAGGGTAGAGGGTAGAGGGTAGAGGGTAGAGGGGCAGAAATAAGGAACTCCTTACCCTATACCCTGATTTTACGGAGAGCAGCATGATCACCTCCACGCAATTCAAAGAAGGCAGCATATTCGTCGATGAGAATGGACAGATAGTGGAAGTGCTGACCTTTCAGCATCACAGGAAATCCCAGGCCAGGGCCGTCATCCGGGTGAAACTCCAGAACCTTGATACCGGGGCTATTATAGAGACCAGCTACAGGCCGGAGGACAAGTTCAAGGAAGTGATGGTGGAAAAGCGCCCCAAAACCTACATGTATAACGACGGCAATGTGGCTTATTTCATGGATAACGTCACCTTTGACCAGACAGGCCTACCGATTTCCACAATAGGCCCCCTGGTGCAATTTCTGACCGAAAATATGGAGGTGGAGGGCCTGTACCTGGACGACCGCTTTTTTAACATACATCTGCCGGCCAATATCGTAATGACGGTGACCGAGACCGTACAGGGCGTAAAAGGCGATACTGTTTCCAACGTGATGAAGCCGGCCAGGGTCTCCACGGGGCTTAAAGTCAAGGTGCCGCTTTTTGTCAACGAAGGCGACAAGATCCGCGTGGACACCAGGACCTTTGAATATCTTGAAAGATACACGGAGCCGAAAAAAGGATAGGGTATAGGGTAGAGGGTTTAGGGTATAGGGTAGCCTTACCATCTCCAAAGAGAAGATGTACGAGTCTATTTTCGAGTGCTACTGGAAGGAAGGCATTGAAGATCAGAATATCTTTGATAAGGCGCTCCTGAAGGAATTCGGCCAGATAGATTACCGCCTGCTCGCGGCCGGCATCATCGGCTATAAGCGGGCCAAAGAGGGCCATATGACCCTTTATCCGCACGTGCGCCTGACGCTGACCGAGCTTTTAAAAAGCGGAGTTAAGATAGGGCTGGTCTCGGACGCGCCGCGCCTGCCGGTATGGCTGAGAATAGTCGCTTTGGGCCTGCACCGCTATTTTAAGCACGTCGTCACCTTTGAAGACACGGGGGAGCGCAAGCCTTCGCCCAAGCCTTTTAAGAAGATACTTGAACTGTTGAAAACAAGGCCCGAAAAATCCATAATGGTCGGGGACTGGGGGGAGCGCGATGTGGAAGGCGCCAAAAAGATAGGCATGCTTACCGCCTGGGCGCGCTACGGCGTGGACCCCGATAAAATAGCGGAGGCCCGCAAAAAATTCACCGGCGCGGATTACGAGCTCGGGGATATTTACGATATAGCGCGTATCGTCAGGAAAATAAATGAAAAACAGGCGCTCTAAATTCCTTCCGGCCGCGCTGCTGGTCCTGCAGACCGCCGGCCTTGGCGCGCTTGAGCTTACAAAGGCCGATTTTCCCGGGAACGCGCCCGGTTCCCCGGCGGCGCCGTCCGCATCTTCCGGGACCGTTGCGCTGGCTTCCGGCCCACAAAAAGTTAAAACCGCCGGATCCCTCAAAGCCGATTTTACGTTCTCCGGCGTCCTTGTAGTGAAAAACATGGCTTTTGAAAAAAACGCGGTCGTTATGCCGGTAACCGCGTACAAGGACAGGACCTACACCGACATAAAACTTCTTTCAAAAGGCTTTTATATGAAGATCCAGGCTTGTTTCGCCAGGGGCGAATGCGCCTCCAGAACCGGGGCCGCCGCTCCGGTCATAAAAGTGGAGGAGGTGAAGCTTCTTAAGTCCAGGACCAGGGTCGCCAACGCCGAAGTCTCTTTTGACGGCGAGCTGAAGGTCACTTTCGGCGTCATGAAGAACAGGTCGGGGGAACTATGGGTGGTTTACCCCGGAAATTTTGAAGTCGCGGACGCTGCGTTTAAAAGCGCGATAGCGAAAGCGGTAAAAGAAGCTTACGCCAAAGCCTCCATAACTGCTCAGCAGCAAAAGAAATGAATTTACTTTTTCCATACCCCCCTTTTAGAAAAGGGGGGAAGGGGGAGTTTGAGGGGGAAAGAAATTTCCCCCTCATCTCCGGCACGGGGATTATAAAACCCCGTGCCGGGTGGTATAAAATGTTGCTTCAACATTTTATTAGGAGTTGTAAAAATCTCCCCTACCCCTCTTTCAAAAAGAGGGGTAATTTATCATGGTGAAAACATTATTTTTCAGAAAAATACTACTGTTTTTGGCGGCCCTCCTGCCGGCGCTTGCGGTATCGGATGTTTTTGCCGTCAATATTGAAAGGATGGCCGTTTCCCATGCCCCGTCGGCGCCCGGCGCTGCGCGCCTGAGGGAAGTGATAAGCGGCGCTGCCCTCGTGAAATTTTCTTCCGGGACCTCGTCCGAAACCAAAACCGCGATACTGGCCGCTGCCGGTTTTGAAATAGCGCGCGAGCTGGATTTTATCGGCTGGACCCTTGTGAAACTGCCCCCGCTTATGAGCGTTGCGGCCGGCCTTGCCCTGCTTAAAGCCATGCCGGCCGTCACCGCCGCCGAGCCTAACGGCGTTTACAGGGTCGGCAGGGCTTCCAACGATCCGTTGCTGGCTTTTCAGTACGGCCTGAACAAAACCGACGCTTTCAGGGCCTGGGAATACGAAACCGGCTTTTCAAGCCGCGTAACGGTGGCGGTGCTGGACACCGGTATAGACGGCTCCCATCCCGAATTAGCTCCCAAACTTGTAGCCGGGAGCAGGCATTTTGACGCTACGACCGGCACCGAGGACCCCGCTGATCCGCTTACGCCGGCCTGCAATCATGCCACGCGCGTTTCGGGCTTAGCGGCCGCGGCAGCGGATAATGCATCCGGCATCGCCGGCATCTCTTGGGGCGCAAAGCTTATCTCGCTTAAAATATTTAATAATGGAGACTGCAACCCGGATTGTTCGCCGGCTACTACCTGTGGCTCATCGGACGCGGCCATCATATCCGCCATCAATTACGCGGTCACATTGCATAATTCCGCCGCTACGGGCAAAATAGTCGTTAACATGAGCATCGGTGACGAGGGTGTCACATGCGGAGGCCCCTTGCAGACGACCGTGAACAACGCGGTTTCCGCCGGCCTACTCCTGGTGGCGGCGGCGGGGAATAATCCGTCTGTCGCTGTCGGCGTGGATGCTCCGGCTAACTGTACCGGCGTCATCCCGGCGGGGGCGACGGATATCTCGGATAATCTCGCTCCTTTTTCAGCGCGCGGCCCGGAAATGGCCAGCCGCGGCGTTACCGCGCCGGGCGGCGGCATTTACACCACCGATCTGAACGGGGCTTTTGCCGACCCTTCCGGCACGTCCTTCGCCGCGCCCTTTGTCTCCGCTGTCGCGGCGCTTATCTGGTCTGCTAAACCGGCGCTTACGAACGCCGAGGTCGGCGACGCGCTGCGAAATTCATCCGATGATCTCGGCTCCCCCGGCCCGGATAATTATTTCGGCTTCGGGCGCGTAAACGCATATAAAGCGATACTTCTTGCAAAAGGCCTTACCGCGTCTGGTTCGCCTCAAAAGGCTTATGCCTATCCAAACCCGTACAGGGTGGGCTCGGACCGGCTGCTGCTTTTTTCCATACCGGCTGAAATCCTGGGCGGGGGCCTCGCGATAGAGATATACAGCGCCGAAGGCGAGAAAGTGCGCAAACTCACAGGCCTTTCCTGGGATGGAAAGAACGAGGCTGGCCGGTGGGCGGCCGGCGGCGTTTACCTGTTCCTGGTCAAGACGGATAAAGGAAAAGCCAGAGGCAAGTTCGCGTTGATACGGTAGGGTAGAGGGTATAAGGAGTTCCTTATTTCTCTACCCTAAACCCTATACCCTATACCCTGCTTTTATGATAGTTTTCAATAAGACTAAAAATCTGCAGATAGCTTCCAAAGTCCTGAAGGCCGACAGCTTTCAAAGCAGGCTTTTCGGGCTTATAGCGCGCAAATCCATGTCGCCTGAGGAAGGGCTCTGGCTTAAGCCGTGCGCCATGATACACACCTGCTTTATGAACTTTCCGATAGACGCCGTGTTCCTGGGGGCGGACCTTGAAGCGCTGAAAATATGCCCGGACCTTAAGCCCTGGCGATTTTCTCCCTGGGTCCGCGGCGCGAAAAGCGCGCTGGAGCTCGCCCCGGGCCGCCTCTCGGGCCTGTTGGAAGAAGGCGATTTCCTGGAAATTTTATTTGAAAAAGTCTCCCAATAAATTTATAATAATAGACTGTTTATGGCCACAGCCAAGGGATTGCAAAGAAAAAGGAATATCAGGGAAATCCTGATAGAAGACAAATTAGTGGCGGAAGATAAGTACAAGGCCGCTGAAGAGTTTGCCAAAACCGAGAATAAGTCCATACAGCAGGCGCTGGTGGAGGCTAAACTTATCGGCGAACTCCAGCTTTTGAAAGTCCTGGCGGACGAATGGGGGTTCAAGGCCATAGACCTGGGCAAGATGGACCCTCCCAAGGAAACCGTGATGACCGTCCAGGAAGCCATCGCCAAGCGCCAGCTTTGCGTGCCTTTCGCCATCGAGAACAACGTCCTTTTCCTGGCCATGGCCGACCCCCGCGATTTTCTGGTGATAGAGGACATCGGCCTCAGAACCGGCCTTGAGGTCCAGGCCTATCTGTCCCTGCCTCATCTGATCAACAAGGTCCTTGACGGTGTTTACGGCAAAGCCGACGCCGCGCAGGTCAACCAGCTTGTGGAATCGGTCGCCCAGTCCCAGGCCGCGGCAAAGGCCGCGGGCGAGGAAGAGTCTTTCTCCCTTGCCGATGAGGGGGAGAAAAAAGATATCAGCGACGTGGACGCCAATGCCCCTGAAATCGAACGCCTTGTCAACGCTATCATTCTGGGCGCTTTGAGCATCAAAGCCTCCGACATCCATATAGAGCCTTTTGAAGACCCCAACGGGAAGAACTCCAAAGTCATGATACGCTACCGCGTGGACGGCATGCTGAGGCTCGCCTCTTTCAGCGTTCCCTGGATTTACCGCCAGGCCATAAACGCCAAGATAAAGATCATGACCAACTCCATGAACATCACGGAGCGGCGCATCCCGCAGAGCGGCCGCATCCAGATCATCGCCAAGGGCAACCCTATAGAGTTCCGCGTGGAGGTTGTCCCCACCGTGTACGGCGAATCATGCGTTATGCGTATCCTGGACCGGGCGTCGGTGCGCGTGGATATCAAAGTAATGGGTTTTCTGCCCGACACGGAAAAGCAGCTTCTGGCGCAGTTCCAGGGCATCGGCGGCAAGAAGAATTTCGGTCTTATGCTTGTCTGCGGCCCGACCGGTTCCGGCAAATCCACCACCCTCTACGGCTGCCTGAACTATGTCAACCGCCCGGACATCAAGATCCTGACCGCGGAGAACCCCGTTGAATACAATATCGACGGCATAATCCAGGTCCCGGTCAATCCCGATATAAAGCTCGGCGGGGACAAAAAATTCGACTTTGCCTCAGCGCTGCGTTCTTTCATGCGTCTGGACCCCGATGTGATCATGGTGGGCGAGATCCGCGACGAAGAAACCGCCCATATATCTTTAGAGGCCGCCATGACCGGCCATCTCGTTTTCTCCACCATCCACACCAACGACGCCGCTTCCGCGCTGGAACGCCTGACCCAGATGGGGGTTCCGCGCTTCGTGGTCGCCAACACCATGAAAGCGGTGCTGGCCCAGAGGCTGGCCAGAAGACTTTGCAAAGACTGCAAACAGGAAATCGAGATACTTCCCGAGGAACGCGCGGTGTTTGAGGCTAATAACGTTAAAATACCGGCGGGCGCCAAGCTCTTTGCGCCAAAAGGCTGCGAGGTCTGCAAGGATACCGGCTATAAAGGCCGCTGCGGCATGCATGAGCTGCTGATACTTAACGAGGCCATCCGCACGCAGATCCTGGCCGATCCGTCCGCCATACCGATCAAAAACATGGCGATGAAGAACGGCATGCGCACTATAGCGATGGACGGCCTGGAAAAAGTGCTTTTGGGTTTTACCACCGTTAAAGAAGTTCTTGGCGGCTCCGCGGGGAAATAGAAATTAAAGATCCAAGACAGAGGATAAAAATAAAAATGACACTGAGCATCAAAGCGATAAAACGGATTTGTCTGATTTCAATGTTTTCGGCCATGCCGCCCGGCCCGATTTTCGCCGGCGCTTATTCCAATTTTCCTCTGGCTCGGCTGTCCGACCTTAAACCGTTTACGCGCGACCTTGGCGGCCTTATGGGCAGCGGGATGAACCAGACGGCCAGGATCCTCGGGTTTTCCGGTTTTGACCTGGGGTTCAGGGGGACGACGCAGCTGGCGCCGGAAGAGAAGAACGGCATCCTAAAAAAAAACCATCCTTTCAGTCTTGGCTGGGTCCAGGCGGAAATAGGCATGCCGTTTCGCATAGACGGCTTTATAAGGGCCGGTTCTTATGACAGCATTGCGCTGGCCGGCGGCGGCTTGAAATACGGCCTGACCAAGCCTCTGGACGAACCGTACCGCACCCAGGCCATGATAGTCGCTATGGGGAATATGGCGACTCAGAAATATTTCTACGCGACCCAGTTCTCCGCGAGCCTTTTCTTCTCAATAAATCTGCCGCATCTGGCCCCGTATTTCTCCGCCGGCTTCGACAATACAAAGCTGACGGTTCAGAGCGGCACGGTAGATACGTCGCTTATCCGCAAAAAGATATATGCTATGGAGCAGCGCTACACTTTCGGCCTGAGGGCCAAATTCAAGCTGGGGTATATTTCAGGGGGGGTAACCCGTACTCACAGCCGGACATTGGTAAGCGCCGGCGCGGGACTGCGTTTTTAACACGCAGATAAACGCAGATTAACGGATGCACGATTAGTGCAGATACCATCTGTGACAATCTGCGGAATTGTTATCTGTGTTAAGGGCTTGTTAAAAAATAACTGGCGCGTTTTTGAACGCCGATGCATCTCGCCGGGCTGCGTTGCTCGTCGCTTACATGCCGACGGACATGCTCGCTCCTCGCGCCTTGCCCGGCGAGCGCCTCGGCGCCCAAAATTCACGCATTTATTTCCTAACAAGCCCTAATCTGTGTTTTTCAGCCTTTAAACTTTTCCTTATAGTCCCTTCTGAGTTCCCTGTCCGACTCTCTTTTCTTTACGGCTTCGTGCTTGTCGCGGGTATGTTTGCCCCTGGCCAGCGCAAGCCTCGCTTTTGCCCAGCCGTTCTTGAAGTAAATCTCAAGGGGGACTATGGCAGTTCCTTTGACCGCGACCGCTCTGGCCAGTTTTTTTATTTCTCTGCGGTTTAAAAGGAGTTTCCGGGTCCTCAAGGGGTCCAGTTTTTTTATGGTATTAAAAGCGTAAGGCTGGATATGCATCCCGTAAATATACAATCCGTCCGGCTCCACCCGCGCGAAACTTTGATTAATATGGGCAGCTTTGAGCCTCAGCGATTTTACCTCCGGCCCTTCCAGCACTATGCCCGCCTCAAAGGTTTCAAGAAGTTCAAAATCATGCCGTGCCTTTCTGTTAGTGGCCACGGTCTCCCGGTCCGGTTTCCCCTTTTTCATAAGCGCTAACAATTATAATTTGTCTAAAACCTCTAAATATCCTAGAATTGTAACATAAAATGAAACCAGGCGGTTAGTCCGCCCCGAACGCGAAGCGCGAGGGGTGCGACATAAGCGGCGGGCGATACCTTCGTAGCGAGCCCGCCGGACAGCATCAGGGGGTTCAGCGCAGCGACCGAGCTGCGGCGAAGGGAGCAAGCGCGGAAGGGGGACAGGGTCCCCCTCCGGGAGCACCGCACCGAGTTCCTCTTGAGGTGCGGCGGTTAATCCGCCCCGAACGCGAAGCGTGAGGGGTGCGACAAATGGGCGGGTGGCGGAACTGGCAGACGCGCACGGCTCAGGACCGTGTGGCCGAAAGGCCTTGAGGGTTCAACTCCCTTCTCGCCCACGCAATTTGAAGGCCGGACATAAATGTCCGGCCTTTTTATCGGGCGAGAAGCGAGACAACTGCTTGTCTCGCGTAGGGAGTTGAAAGGCGGAGCGTTGACGAGCCAGCAGGCGAGTCCGCGAGCCGGGGTCGCGAGTCCAGGCGAGCGACGGCGAGCCTGGAACTTGTGACCAACTCCCTTCTCGCCCAAGTGACTTTTGTTACATGTGATTTTTATGTATGTGATTTTTATGTATTGACAATGCCGCAACCTTTGAGGTAGACTATATGCTGATAACTCGTCCTTGGGCCTTATTTTATGTATTATCCCGGGGTAAGCGTTATCATAAGTGCCATCCAAAAGGAGGTAGTAAAATGAAACTGAATAAAAAAGGCTTCACGCTCATCGAGCTGATGATCGTGGTTGCCATCATAGGTATTCTGGCTGCGATCGCCATCCCGAAGTTTGCTGATCTGATCAACAAATCGAAGGAAGGCGCGACCAAGGGAGCCCTCTCATCGGTGAGAAGCGCTCTGCAGGTGTACTACGGCGACAATGAAGGCATCTTCCCGAGGGACACCCTGTCCACCCTCACCTCCAACGCCAAATACATCACCGACATACCGCTAGCCAAGCTGCCCGGCACCGGCCATACTGATTCCAAAGTCATTGTTGCCGCCAGCTCCATAACCGCTGCCGGCGTGTTTGATCCTGTAGCCAATCAGGACGCGGCCGGGTGGGTTTACTTAAACGACAACACCTGTGTCGCCAACTGGGGCACTTTTGTCGCCTCCTGCACCCACAGCGACCTGAAGGGGACCACGCGTTGGACGATGTTCTAACCGCTGCGGTTTCCCCATCCGCCTTGAGGCGGATGGAGACTTAAACCCAGCCCCTCCGGGAGGGGCTGGGTTTTTAAATATCCATCATGAATGCCGGCATTTTGTTCGTAACGGTCTTTATCTTCGGCCTGATCATAGGCAGTTTTCTCAATGTCTGCGTCTCCAGGATCCCGAAGGGCGTTTCCATAATCAGCCCCCGTTCCCGCTGTCCCGAATGCCTTGCCCCTATAAGTTTTTATGACAACCTCCCTCTTATAAGCTATCTCGTTTTAAGAGGCAACTGCCGTCACTGCGGCGTCTCCATCCCCTTTCGCTACCCGCTGGTGGAACTGCTGACCGCTGCGATAACGGCCTTGTTCGTTTTTAAATGGCGGGCCGATATCCCCTGGCTGATCGTATCCTTAAGCGCCGCGTATCTCCTTATTACGGTAAGCTTGATAGATTTTGAGACTTTTATGATAGCGGATGCGTTCTCATATGCGCTGATGCTTCTCGGCTTTGTTTCCGCGTTCTTCAATCCTTATTTCAACGGCGGCGCTTCGGCGAGGTTTCTGGATTTTTTTTCAGGCGGATTAACCGGGGCGGTCATTGTGGGCTCGCTTGCCTGGCTGGGGAAAAGGATATATAAAAAGGAAGCTGTGGGGGAAGGCGATATCTTTTTGATGGCGGGGATAGGCGCCTTGACCGGCGTTCAGGGGGTGTTTTCAACTCTTATGTTCGCGTCTTTTTTCGGCGCTGTCTACGGTGGCTGGCTTATCCTGTTTAAAAAAGCCGGGCGGTTTGATCATGTGCCTTTCAGCCCCTTTTTATCGCTCGGAGCCGTGATCAATCTGTACCGCCTGTTCAGAATAACCGATTTTTTCATCTGGTGACGCGCCGATAAGCTGATAAAAAAGACGTCCGCCTCAGGCGGACGCCTTAAATTATTCGGAGGTTTTTGCGTGAAGTCATAACCTTCTTCGCGCAACATCCTGCGGAAACTTTATAGAGACCTTTTGACGTCGTTCTCCCAGGCTCCCGGCCAACCGGGGACCGCGAGAAGCCGTCGCGGGCGTGGCCACGATGCGCGGCCGCCCATGCTTGCCGCAGGTTAGCGGGGTTCGCAGGCTTCCGGCACGCCGTGCGCCGTCGTTCTGCTCTCAAGGTATGGGGAAACTTATTTTTTAGCATAAGCATCACCCCCTTAAACACTCCGCTTTTCAAGGTGCACCCGATCCATATTTCATGAGCCCGGACAGGCTGGCGTAGTCGGGTATGAAGCATAATGCAAATGTAACTACTCAGGTCATTTGACCATTTTCTGACCGCTGCTGTCAAGTTTTATTTTTTGCTGGACTCGCGCACATCCTTCTTGGTACTATATAAGGAATGGAACAATCTTTCCTTATACAGGGCCGGCTTCTGCAAGAATCGGATATTGCGGATATCCGCTGCCTGATAGCGGCGCACCCCGACTGGATTGCGCCCGCCGACGAACTTCCGCCGGCAAACATCACTGATCCGCTGGCGGCTCTTCAACCTTTATGTTTGGAAACTGTGACTGCCGGATCGCCGGACTACGCCGTCTTCCGGCGGTATCTGGCGCGCCATCATTATCTGGGCTTTCGCGGCCCCGTAGGCGAAAATGTTTCCTATCTGGCGCGGGACCGCCAGGGACGCGATCTGGCTTGCATTCTTTTCAGCGCCGCTGCCTGGAAAACAAAGCCCCGCGACGGTTGGATAGGCTGGGACGACACCACCCGCGCACGCCGCCTGCCGCTCCTGGCCAACAATAGCCGTTTTCTGATTCTGCCCTGGGTTCGCGTACCCCACTTGGCCAGCCACCTATTGGGACGCATCGCCCGAAGGCTGGCCGCAGACTGGCAGGCCCGATACGGACATCCGGTGCATCTGGTCGAGACATTCGTCGAGTGCGAGCGATTCAAAGGCACCTGCTACCGTGCAGCCAACTGGACTCGAGCCAGGAGGTCGGCGTGCCGTTCGGGACGATAATGATATCCTCTTTCATGTGGTCTGTGATAATGGTCGCAACCCTGGTCGGCATAATTCCGTGGCTGGTAAGCGTGCTTATATGGCGGAAAAAACACACCGCGCCCGGCACACCGGCGTCCTGAAGCGTAATTCAGCCCTGCCTGGTTCAATTTAAAAGAACAACCCAAATCACATAAAAGACGGCAACGGCCAGCCCTAAAGACCATGTGATTTTTCGCGTCAATCCCGTCTAAAGTCCGATTTTCCTCAAAAATATTCTTCGCAGCAGCCCTTTTAAACCCCTTGCATGTCCATACTGACATTCGCTATAATGTCAGCATGGATAGAATATTCCAACAAACAAAAGGTGTCCAGTCGTTTGAAGAGCGACAAGCTCTTTCCCGGCTTCGCCAATTATTGAACGAATCCGGCTTTCTGCAAGCAAGCCTTTTCCGGCGCCGCCGCCCCTGCGGAAAAAGTTATTGCCGTTGTGCGGTGTCAAAGCGGCATTATCATGCTTCGTGGTATGTCGGATTCAGCCGTAAAGGCCGCCCCCAAATGAAATGTATTCCGGAAAAATGGGTTGAGCCTGTGCGGCTCTGGATTAAGCGGTATCGGGAAGCCGGAATCCTTTTGCGAAGTATTTCCAGGCTATACTGGAAGCGTCTCAAAAGTGCCAAGCATTAAAATTCCCGCTGTGGCGGCGACACAGAAGACTGTCATCGTAATGGCGGATGAAGAAGGGCTTGATTTGCCGGAAGTCCTGTTCAAGACCATCCAGCATTTTGTTCCCGAATTTTCCCCCGCCTTGTCCCGGATTCCGGATCCGCGTGATCCCTCCCGGACAATTTACCCGATACAGGAGTGTATTCTGGTGGGGCTTCTTGCGTTTATGCTCAAGACCCGCTCCAGACGCAACATAAAATACAGGTTGGGAACGCCGAAGTTTATCAGTAATATGCGGCAAATCGGCGATGTCCTGTATCCACAGGAACCTTTTCCGGACACGCTGCTTCACGGAGATACCCTCAATAAGCTGGTAAGCCGGATTCCCGTGGAACTGTAGGAAACATAAGTGCGATTATCTCCAGTTCCCGCCCTACCCTTATCTTTCTGCTGCCTGAAAACTTTCGGAAAAGCGCTTCCCATCCGGCTATTTTCCTATGATCAGCGATTTTCGCGGAGCGCCTTTCCCGAACGCCTGGCCGGCCAGCTTTTGAGTTCCGGAGCGCCTCCACCGACGGCATATTGTTACCTCTGCCCGCTCCTGCTTGTATCTTATATTATAGCATATGACGGCGAATAAGTCGCTTTTGCCAAATTAAAACACGGCATTTAGTCCTCGCTGATTCGCTTGGCGCCGCAGCATCACTTATA
>JACQYT010000086.1 GCA_016208085.1 Elusimicrobiota bacterium
CGCGGGCTTCATCGGGACGCAGCGCCAAGCGCATTTGAGTAGCCATTGTGCCTCCAAATAGGTTGCATAAATTATTACCTATTTGGAAAGCTTTGTCAAGCATTTTCGACGGAATAATCCGGCCATGTCAGGAGCCCTGCAATCACTGAAGCCGACGCGTGCCAGTAGTGTGCGCGGCTGAGTGCCGCGTAAAACATTAGATTAAGACAATACCACGCCAGTGTTGCAAAAGTCCAAGCTCTTCTTTTCCCCACTCGTCGGGGGATTTCTCTTTTTATTCTTTGAGTGTCGCAAAACTACCACTTTTGCGACACCGGGGGAGGGTAGGGCGGGGGTATGGAAATTTTAGAAACCCCCTTGAAACTTAGCGATTTATGGTATATACTGTAATTATGGACTTTATCTGGGATGTAAAAAAGGATGAAGCGAATGTCGCTAAACACGGTATTTCATTTAAGATCGCCATCACGGCATTCGACGATCCCTTCCAGTTGAGAGCCCCCGATCTGAAACATTCAAGCCCGAGTGAGAAACGGGAATGGTTAATCGGAGAAGCCGACGTGGGCGTTTTGGTTATCATCTTTACCATCCGCCAACCCGGGAATATTTTTAGAATTATTAGCGCGCGAAAAGCCAATCGCCGTGAAAGGAGGCAATATGAACAAAATAAAGGAATTTCCATTTAACCAGGCTCGCCGGGTTACCGGCAAAGAGGTGGAGATGGCCCGGAAGGCTATTGAAGCGAAACTGGGAGTTAAAAGACTTTCCCGCGGACGGCCGCCGAAGGGCCTCGATAAATATAAATCCATTCAGATCCGGCTCAATCCTAAAGCGCTGGAATGGGCGCACGCTCAGGCCAAGCATCGCGGCATAGGCTATCAAACGTTTATTAACGAAATGCTCATGCATCGCGCGGCCGCCGGCCGTGTCCATCACTCCCCGCATAAGTAGCTCTTTCGACCGGGCCCACCGCCGCCTGCGGCGGCGCCCCGGTCGTTGTTCGCCTTCTACACCCGCCTGCCTGCACAGCTCCTCCACAGACACCCGCCGCGCAAGCCCCAGCAGGATCAGCTCCAGCCGCTCCTGGGGGCTCGGCAGCTTGTTTTGCTTCGGTTCTTCCATCGCCCACCTCGCCTGTCGCTTTCACTTCACCCGGTAATTCTACCTTTTCCACGGCCACGTCCCGCAGCGACACCTCCGCGCTCTGGGCCACCATCCGCAGTTCCTTGCCGCCTATATTGCCCACCAGGTATGTCGGCAGCTTGTAATCGCCCAGCGGCGGCTTTTGCTCCTCTACCTTCGCCGTATTCTCGGCCACCAACTCTGTGACCTGCTTGGCTGCCTTGAAGAACCGGTCCGCGGGCACCAGGTTACCTATCCCCTGGTGCGGACGCCTGAAGTTGTAATGCTCGACGTACTCGCGGATATTCTGCTCGGCCTCCTCGAAACTCGACAGCGGCACCGCCGACAGGCATTCCTGCCACATGTTCCGCCAGAACGACTCGATCTTCCCCAGCGTCTGCGGGTGATAGGGGCGGCTCCGGATATGCGCGATCCCCAGCTTCCTCAGCATATCCGTGAACTGGCTCTTCCCGCGCCACGAATAATACTGCCGCCCGTTATCCGACAGCACCTCCTTCGGCAGGCCATGCTTCTCTATGGCGGCCCGGAACACCTCCTGCACGTGCTTCGTAGTCTGGTACCGGAACAGGCCCCACCCTACCAGGAACCGGCTGTTGTCGTCCATGAACCCCATCAGGTACAGCCGGTACTGCCCCTTCAGCATGAACGTCATGATGTCCGTCTGCCACAGCTCGTTGGGCTTGGCCCGCTCGAAGCTTCGGACCTGCACGGGCTTGTTCCGCCGCCGCCTGCGGCGCTTCGGCGCCTGCGGAACCTGCGCTTGGGCCGCCCTGGCGGCCGTGTTCCGCGAGACCTTCAGGAATCCCAGGCGGTACAGCAGCCCCTGCACCTTCCCGATACCGGTTCCCTCGGGCATGGGTCCCAGTTGCGACAAAGCCTGCTCGGCGGCTATCAGCTTGGCGCTCTTGCGGGCGGGCGCCTCGCGCCGCCGGCCGGCCTGCAGGCCGGCCACCCCGTATTTCCTGTATATCCGCAGGCTCTCGTTTATTATCGTGGCGCTCAGCCCGGTAAGCCGCGAGACTTCCTCGACGCTTAGTCCCCGCTGGCGGGCGCGCACCGCCTCAAGCTTCGCTTCCAACGGCCATTTATGACATTCCCTTGCCATGACACTGCCCTCCTGTTATAGCGGCCGCGGCTGCCGGAACGCCGGCAACATCACGACCTTTTGGGAGGCCAGAGTGTCAACAGAACTTGACCTTCGGATTATGTTTCAATTATACTGGATGGGATAACAAGATGAATTAGCAGCTTTTGAACGGCAGAGTGTTGATCGGTTCGAACCGGTCCTAAAGTGGATTAACGAGGCGGTTCACGTCGGAGAATTGGCGGAGAGTGGAAATCCGGAGGAAAACCGGGAAAAACTGAAAAAGATCGGTTCGAACTTCAGACCTCCTGACATAGCCCCACAAGGATTTGCCACATTTTTGTCTCATAACGACTGGTTGGCCACGCCGAAGTTCATTCGCAATCGGGTGCCTGGAAAACATACTTCCATCTTATTCAGTGTCTCACACATCGCCGCA
>JACQYT010000087.1 GCA_016208085.1 Elusimicrobiota bacterium
GGTCTTGACCAGCAGCGACAGGCCGACGGCCACCGCCACGACTTCCATGACTATCATCGTGATGATAAGCGCCTGGGCCAGCGCCAGGTTGTTCGTCAGCGCGCCTACGGAAATGAGCCCGAGCCCGCACGACTTGAACATGAGCTCAAGGCCGATAAACTGCCGTATCAGGCTGCGCGAGACCAGCATACAGTAGAGGCCCGCGAAGAAAATAAGAGTGATGAAATACCAGTCCAGGGCGAAATAGCTGGTCATTTTTGCGTTTTTCTCCACGGGAAGATTGAGTTAATCGCGAACGCGCCGGCCGCGAGTATCAAAACCAGGCCCAGCAGGTCAAACCTTCTCAGGTCCCGGATAACGGAGCCGAGCGTGCCGGGGCGGGAGGCGAACTTGGCCCAGCTTTCAAGGGATTCAAAAAAAGGCACGGCGTAAAACCAGGCGGCTATGGCCGCGCCGGCCATCACCAGCGGCATGGCGTAAAAGCGCATGCGGGTTTCCACGGCGGCCTGATCCCGGTGGTTTACCAGCGTCGCCGCGCCGATGAACAGCGCTGTGACGAAGCCGGCGCAGGCCGAGAGTTCAAAGACCGCCGCCCAGGGCGCCTGAAAGTCAAAAAGTATCAGGGAGGCGCCGACGCTTACAAGGGCCAGCATTATGGCGCTCAAAAACAGGCTCCTGGCCATTACGGCAGCTATCGCAAGCCCCGTCGTTAAAGCGAAGAGCAGTACATGATAGGTCATAACAGGATCCTCGCGGCTATGGTCTCAAGGAGATAGGAAAAAACGTAAGGAAAGAACGCCCCGAGCGCTATGATGAGGACGCTCAGCGCCGCCACGGGTACCAGCAGCGCCGGGCGCGCTTCCCGGGAGGCAGCGGAGGCCTCGGTCGCTTTGCCGAAGAAGATCTTTTTCTGCATCGCCAGCAAGTACGCCAGCGTAACGAGGGAGAAAAGCAGGGCCGGCACGGCGTAAACTTTGGCGCCCCCGTCCCAGAGGGCGAGAATGATGATAAGCTTGCTCCAGAACCCGGCCAGCGGCGGTATGCCGGCCGCGGACATGAGCGCTATGATGGAAGTCCACGAGGTCCAGGGCATGGCGTGTTCCATGCCGCCGAGCCTGCGCATATCGCCGGCGCCGGCGGCCTTCTCAAGGCCGGCGCTGTTCAGGAACAGCACGGTATTAAAAACGGCGTGGTTCACCAGGTGGAAGACGGCGCCGAGTATCGCCAGCGGCGTGCCCAGGCCGGCCGCCAGCGCTATATAGCCTGTCTGGCTTATGCTTGAGAAGGCGAGCATCCGTTTAAATTCTTTCTGCCGGAGCGCCGCCAGCGCGCCGACCATTATGGAGAGCATCCCCGCAAACATCAGAAGCCCGGAGGTGTGATAGGATTTTATCTCAAACAGCCGCAGCAGCATCGCTATCCTGATGACGGCGTATACGCCGGAGATATTGGTCACTACGGCGGCCAGGTACGCCGAGACCGGAGCGCAGGCGCCCTGATAGGCGTCCGGCAGCCAGGCATGGAAGGGGACGACGCCGGATTTTACCAGGAAGCCCAGCAGGATAAGCGACACCGCGAAGACCACCGCGCCGGCCGGCCTGCCGGAGGCTATGATGGCCTTTAAATTCTCAAAAGAGAGGGTGCCTGCGGTAAGCAGCAGAAAAGCTATGCCGAACAGGATGAGAAGCGAGGCCGGCCATGTCAGCAGAAAATACTTCAGCGCCCCTTCAAGCCCGGCGGCGCTGTCATCGGCGGTTATAAGGGCGGCACAGGTCAGCGCCAACGCTTCCACGAAGATGTAAAGCGTGAAGAAGTCGCCGGTGGTCACTGCGCCGCACATCGCGGACACCGAGGTCAGTATCAGGGAGTAATACGCCGCCCGGTTCGGCCGGCCCTCCAGGTACCAGGCCGAAAAGAAAGTCACGGCCAGCGCCACCAGGTAGATGAGGAAGATCATCAGCAGGGAGAAGCCGTCTTCCTTTATGTCGGCGAAGGACGCGGCCAGGCTGGCCGGGTTTAAAAGCGCATACCCGATATTGAGCAGGCCGGCCAGCAGGGTGACGTTGGCCAGGCTGGCGGAAAATCCGGGCCGGCGCCTGGCGACGAACGGGAGCAGGACCGCGGTGAAAAGAGGGATCAGCAGATAAGCCAGGAGGCCTGTGTCGCTTGTCATTTAAGCCCTCCGTAATGCGCGGTGAAAAAGATGTAAATGACAAAACCGGCTATGGTCAGGGCCAGGTAGAGCGGATAGTAGCCGGTGTGGAAGCGCTGAGAGGCCTTTGAAAAAGCGTTTACCGCAAAAGCCGGCAGGTCGTCCGTCAGATAATCAAAGAACCGGTCCGCTTTGTAAAGGATGCCGGCGAGCCTGGGCAGATGTTTCATGAACTGCTCGTAGGGGTCGAAGAACCTGGCCTGGGCCAGCGCGTACAGGTCACGCAGGACCGGCGCGTAAAGTATGTGGTCGCAGGCTTTACAGGCTTTGCCCTGCGCCGCGGCGCAGCCGAACATGTGGTTTACGACCGCCGTCAGAATGACGACTACGGAGACCCAGAACAGCGGGTACAGGCGCAATCCCCCGAGCGCTTCATACGCGAGGCCCAGGTCCCGCAGGCCGGGAGCTATTAAAAACTCCAGGGGCAGCCTCGCGCCGAAGCCGGAGATCACGCAGATCGCCGCAAGTATCGCCATCGGGAAAACCCCGGAGAACGGCGCCTCCTTCGTTTCCCGGAGCCCCTCGGGGCGGTTGCCGAAGAAGACGGCGTGGCCCAGTTTAAGGAAAGAGGCGAGCGTCAACGCCGAGCCGAGCGCCGCCGTTATGAAGAACGGCGTGTAACCGGCGCTTAAAACGCCCTCGTAGATCAGCCCTATTGAGAAGAAGCCGTTTAACGGCGCGATGCCGGACAGGGCCGCGGCCGAGATGATGAAACAAAGCGCCGTGACCGGCATAGCGCCGAACAACCCGCCCAGTTTTGAGAGATCGCCGGCGCCGGTCCGGCGCTCTACCGCGCCGGCGGTCATAAAGAGACAGGAGAGGCAGACGGCGCTGTTGAGCATATGGAAAAGCCCGCCGGCCAGGCCTGCCGGGTTCAGGGTGCCTACGGCGAGTATCAGGTAGCCGGCCTGGCTTACGGCGAGATAGGAAAGCAGCCGTTTGTAATCGGTCTGCGCGAGCGCCATCATGGCCGCGACGAGGATGGTCAGGGCGCCCAGGGTCATCAGGACCAGCTGCATGGTCCCGTTAAGCGTGAACAGAGACACGCTTATCCTGGCCAGGAAGTAGATGCCCAGCAGTTTGTCCAGGGCCGCCGGCGCATACGCCATGAAAGGCGCGCTTGAATCCAGGGCCGCGTCCGGCAGCCAGGTGTGGAACGGAAACGCGCCGGATTTTGAAACCGCGCCTATAAGCATCAGGACGTAGCCGAAAGCCGCCCAGCCGATCAGCGTGAGTTTATCGGCGGAGATCCCGGAGATGCTCATGGAGCCCGCTATGTACGCCGTTATGGCCACGCCCGCGAGCAGGCAGAGGCCGGCCGCGGCGTTGATAAGGAACGCTTTCATCGCCGTCTTTTTTGCGGCCTGGTCCGGTTTTGACAGGGCGATGAAAACGGTCAGGAAGATCAGCAGCCCTTCCCAGAAGAAAAGCAGCGCGACTAGGTTGTCGCTTAACGCCGCGCCGGCCGCGAAAGCCTGGCTCTGGAGCAGGTTAAAGTAAAACCATTTGGCGCCGCCTTTTTTTTCAAAGCTGAAAGAATAGATCGCCGTCAGAAAGGTGAAAAGCGAAACGGCCAGCAGTATGAAGGAGCTGAGCCTGTCGGCTTTCAGCGCGAAGTCCATGCCGTAACCCGCCCAGCGGGCGATGAGTTCCAGCGGCTGGCCGAACAGGGCCGAGGTAAATATCAGGAACGCTCCGAGCAGGCAGACGGCGGAGACCGCTAGGGCAAGCGTTTCTTTCAGATACCTGGTCTGCTCGGAGATCAGCAGGATCAGAAAGGCCGAAGCGAGCGGCAGCGCGATGGGGATCAGTATAAGGTTCATTCGAGATTCACCCCTAATCGCGCAGCCAGCAGGTCGGCGTAGACGCAAGGATAATAAATCAGCGCGCCGAGAGCCAGCCCTATAAGGGCCGGCGCCAGGACGCCGGCGAGCATCAGCGCCGAACCTTCCTTCGGGTTCTGGACCTTTTCTTCGCCCAGGAACACCAGGTAGAACAGCCGCGCAAGGTATAAGAAGGTCAGCAGGGCGCCGCAAAAGAACAGCGTCAGCACGAGCGGATTGGCGTTCTGCATCGCGCCTTTAAATACCAGGAACTTGCTGAAGAAGCCCCCGAACGGCGGTATGCCCATAACGGACAGCGAGGCCAGCGCGAACGCCGCCGCCGTAACGGGCATGGTTTTGAACAACCCCCCCAGCCTGGCGATGTCCCTGGTATGGGTCTTCTGCTCTATTATGCCCGCGCACAGGAACAGAGCGCCCGCGGCCATGCTGTGCATAAGAATATAAAGGAGCCCGCCTATAAAAGCGGTTTTATTGCCGGAAGCCAGTCCCAGGAATATAAAGCCTGTCTGGCTCACGGCAGAATAGGCGAGTATCCTTTTAATGTCTTTCTCGATCAGCGCCGCGCCCGCCGCGACCAGGGCGCTCAGGCCCGCCGGCACAAGCGTCAGGCAGGAAAATCCGGCGGGCGTCGCAAAGACCGCGCCGAAGATCCTGGCATAGGCGTAAACGCCCGCGTTCACCAGCACGACCGCGAGCAGCGCGCCCACGCCGGCAGGGGCAGCGGCCGCGTCGCTCAGCCAGGCGGAGAACGGCAGCGTGGCCGATTTAGCGAAGATGCCGGCCAGGAGCAGCGCGGCCGCCGCCGGCGGGATGATTTCGCCCTTCAGGAAGCGCAGGTCCAGGGTGCCTTTGTCGGAGTAGATCATCAGTATGCCGATAAGCATGCACAAACCCCCGAAAACGGCAACCAGTAGCATCTTATTGGCCTTTGCGACGTCCCTGTCGGACCTAAAAAAACCGGCCAGCCGCCAGCCGGCGATTGCGGTGATTTCCCAGAAGATGTACAGCCACAACAGATTGGCCGAAAAGACCAGGCCCATCATGGAGCCCAGGAACAGCGCGATCATGGCGTAGTATTCGGTCTGGTTTTCGTAGCGCGAAATATAGTCCAGGGAATAGACGAGTATGATTACGCTCACGAAGGAGAAGATGGCGGCCATGAACACCGAGAGCAGGTCCGCCGACAAGACGAAGTCAAAGCCCAGCGGAAAGTCCACACTGTAGGTCGCCGTCAGGCCTTTCATCATCGGGGACAGCAGAGAGGCGCAAGCGGCGAACGTTACAAGCCCCAGCGCCACGGCGCAGGCGTTGCGGGCTTTGACGGAGATCTTATTTGCTATGGGTATCAGAAAAACGCCGATAATCGGCGCGGCGACAGCGGTTTTCAGTACTGTGACAATGTCCATAGATTTTATTTCGCCGCGGCGCGCTCTAGGAACGCCGACAACTGAGCGGCCCATTCCGGCCGCGCGAACAGGAAGCTGTCGTTGTGGCCACCGCTCAGGACGAGGAACTGCTTGGGTTCATGCGCCGCGGCGAACAGCGCTTCGCCGTGGCTGAAGGGGATGATGTCGTCGTCGCGGCTGTGGGCGATCAACACCGGCGCCGCGATCCGTGGGAGGCGTTCAAGGTTGTTGTATTTGATGCGCGCAAGCCGGCGCACCGGCAGCCAGGGATACACCTGCGCGCCCAGGTCGGGCACCGACGTGAAAGCCGAAGCCAGCGCCAGCGCGCGCAGCGGATGCTTCAGGGCAAGCCACGTCGCGACACCTGCGCCGAGCGATTCGCCGTATAACACGATGTCCTGCGGCGCGAGGCGGCGCGCTTCTATCAGATGTTGCCACGCCGCTTCGGCGTCGCGGTAGGTTCCTTCCTCGGAAGGGCTGCCGCTGCTGCGGCCGTAGCCGCGGTAATCAAGAAGCAGCGTTGAGTAGCCGAGGCGGCTGAACATTGCCGCGTAACCGATCCGGTGCGAGATATTGCCCGCGTTGCCGTGCAAAACCAGCGCCGCGCCGCGCGCGGCCTGCGCCGGCACCCACCAGCCGTGCAGCGTCTCGCGGTCGGCGGTGTCAAGCCGCACCTCTTCAAAATCGAGGCCGGCTGCGCGCGGCGTTTCGGTCAGTTCACGCGCCATTTGGGGAAAGTAAACCAGCCGCGACTGGAACACATACACCAGCGCCAGCAGCACGCCATAGGCGATGGTGAGCGAGATCAGGAGACTCCACAGCATGTTCGGTTTCACTAGGTAACTAGGAGCCTAAGCAATTAGTCCATTTCGGCTGTAATTTCGGTTTTCGGCCTGCGCCTTTGCGCCGCTCAACTTACAGGCTCCGTCGAGCCTGCTCGTTTCACGGCGCTTCCCTGCCTGCCGGCAGGCAGGGAAGCGCCGTGAAAGCGACTTATTGCCCAGGCTCCCAGGTAATTAGGCAGCGATGAACTTCAGCGTTTGCGCGATACCTCTGCCTGCTGTTTATATTATAGCATAGGGATTCCCGGAACCGGGAATATTTTGGTAAAATTTATTAATGCGCCAATATCTGGCCGTACTTATGACTGTGGGATTTGCTCTGGCCGTCGCGGCCGGGATGCTGATTCTCTCCGTCCTGTTCGGTCCGAAAAAGAAAACCCCCGTAAAGCAGGAATCTTTTGAATGCGGCATGCCGCCGGCCATGGAGCCGCGCGGCGCGGCGCGCGTCAATTTTTACCTCGTCGCGATCCTGTTCGTCATGTTTGACATAGAAATCGCTTTTCTTTACCCCTGGGCCGTCTCTTTCCGGGAGCTTGGCCCAGGCGCTTTCTACATTATGGCCGCCTTCCTGGCTGTTCTTTTCGCCGGTCTTGTTTACGCGGTCAAAAAAGGGGCGCTCCAATGGGATTAGAAACCGTTTTCGGGCACTCCTACCTTACCACCCGCCTTGACGCCGCGGTCAACTGGGGCCGCAGGTATTCTTTCTTCCAGTATCCTTTTGTAACCGCCTGCTGCGGAATGGAGTATATGTCGGTTTTCGCTTCCGCCTACGACATAGCCCGCTTCGGCGCCGAGTACCCGCGTTTCTCGCCCCGCCAGGCCGACGTGCTGTTTGTGGTGGGAACCGTCAACGAGAAGCTGGCCCCGGTTTTAAAGCGCGTCTACGAGCAGATGTGCGAGCCAAAGTGGGTGGTTTCCTTCGGTGTCTGCGCCACCTCCGGCGGGTTCTATGACAATTACGCGACCGTACAGGGCATAGACAAGCTCATCCCCGTGGATATTTACATACCGGGCTGCCCGCCGCGCCCCGAGGCCGTGCTGGACGCCCTGATAAAGCTGCAGGAAAAAGTTTCAAAAGAATCCGTGCTGGACAGGAAATATAAATGACCGGTCGCCTGCTGGAAACTTTAAAAGCCAGATTCCCGGACGACGTGCTCCAAACGCACGCTTTCCGCGGCGACGAGACCGTGCTGCTGAAGAAAGAGGCGCTGCTGAAAGCGGCCGTTTTCCTGAAGGACGAGCTGGGCTTTGATTTCCTGATGGACCTGACCGCCGCGGACTACCTGCCGCGCGAGCCGCGCTTTGAGCTGGTCTGCCATTTCTATTCCTCAAAACATAATTACCGCCTGCGCCTGAAGTGCCCTGTCGCCGGGGCGGACGCGCGGGTGGATTCTCTGACCCCGCTGTGGGCGGGCGCCAACTGGTTTGAGCGGGAGGCGTACGACATGTACGGCATAAAGTTCGACGGCCACCCTGATCTGCGCCGCATACTGATGTACGACGGTTTTGAGGGCCACCCGCTGCGCAAGGACTATCCGCTTAAGAAAAGACAGCCGAGGACGCCGCACAGGGAGTAGGGTAGCAAGAGAGTGAGAAAGCGGGAAAGGAAGAAAGTTGGAAATGAATACGAAGAACACGGAAACGCCGAAGAACTGGAGCCTGGAAGCGCTTGAAGACGGGCGCATGGTCCTCAACATGGGTCCGTCGCACCCGGCCATGCACGGCATAGTGCGCGTGCTGCTGACCGTGCAGGGCGAGCGCGTTATTGACTCCGACGTGGAAATAGGCTATCTGCACCGCGGCTTTGAAAAGACCTGCGAGAACGTTACCTACAACCAGTGCGTGCCTTACACCGACCGCCTGAACTACGTATCGCCTTTCATAAACAACGTCGGCTTCGCGCTGGCCGTGGAAAAGCTGATGGGGCTGGAAACCCCGCCCCGCTGCTGGTACATCCGCGTGATAATGAGCGAACTCTCCCGCCTGACCGACCACCTTACGTGCATAGGCGCCAACGCCATGGAACTGGCCGCCTTTACCGTGTATTTCTACCTCATTAACGCGCGCGAGGCGCTGTACCGCCTGACCGACTCGGCGGCCGGCGGCCGCGTAACCCCGGCCTATACCCGCGTGGGCGGCCTTACCCGCGACCTGCCCGCGGATTTCAAGCGCGATACGGCTGAAGTTTTCAAGACAGTGCGCAGGAATCTTGACGACGCCGACAAACTGCTGACCCGCAACCGCATTTTTTACGACCGGCTCCATAATATCGGCAGGATTTCAAAAGAAGACGCCGTCTCCCTTTCCTTCACCGGTCCGGCGTTACGTTCCACCGGCGTCGGGCTGGATGTGCGCAGAACCGCGCCTTACCTGGTATACGACCGCTTTGATTTCGATATCCCCGTCGGTTCCAACGGCGACAACTACGACCGCTACCTGGTGCGCATGGAGGAGATGAAGCAGAGCATGCGCATAGTGGAGCAGGCCCTGGCCCAACTGCCGGACGGCCCCGTCAACCATCCGGATTTCAACGTCACCCTGCCGCCCAAAGAAGATGTTTACGGGAACATAGAGGCGCTGATGGCGCATTTCAAGCTGACCTTTGAAGGCGTCAAGCCGCCCAAAGGCGAAGTTTACCAGGCGGTGGAGGGCGGCAACGGCGAGCTTGGCTTCTACATAGTCAGCGACGGCACCGGCAGGCCCTGGCGGGTGCGCGTGAGAGCGCCCTGCTTTGCCCTTACCGGCGGCCTCTCGCAGATGATAAAAGGCGGCTACATAGCGGACATAATCTCGACATTCGGCCAGATAAACATGATCGGCGGGGAGCTGGAGAGATAGAGGTTCAGGGAAGGTAAAGGGATCTTACAACATGGGATTTAAACTGACCGAAGAGTTCAAGGCTAAGGCCGAAAAGATCTGCACGCAGTACCCGCGCAGGGACGCGGCCCTTATCCCGCTGCTGCTGGAGCTGCAGAAAGAGACCAGCTATATCGCCGAGGAGGGGATGGACTATTCCCGCGTGAAGGCGGTAACAACTTTTTATACGATGTTCAACAGGGAGCCCGCCGGGAAATACCATCTGCAGGTCTGCCGGAATATTTCCTGCCACATGGCCGGGGCCCCGGGTCTGCTGGAGCGCCTGAGAAAGAAGCTGGCTATAGCCGAGGGAGAAACTACGAAGGACGGCCTGTTCACTCTCTCCTGCGTGGAATGCCTGGGCGCCTGCGGCTTGGCGCCTGTGATCCAGGTGAACGATAAATATTTTGAAAACCTGACCGCTGAAAAAGTTGATGCATTGCTTGAAAATTTAAGGCATGAGCTCTAATTAATGGAAAATATACTTTTAAAAGATAACGTCGCCGGCATAGAGGCCTATGTTGCCTGCGGCGGCTATAAGCCGCTCAAGAAGGCGCTCGGCCTTAAACCGGCGGAGGTTATAGAGGAAGTTAAAAAGTCTAACCTTCGCGGGCGCGGCGGCGCGGGCTTCCCGGCCGGGCTCAAATGGTCTTTTATCCCGAAGGACTCCCGGGGTTCCCGCTATCTGGTCTGCAACGCGGATGAGGGCGAGCCCGGAACCTTTAAGGACAGGGAACTGATGCTTAAGAACCCGCACGCGCTTATAGAGGGGATGGCCATAGCGGGCTACGCGATAGGGGCCGGCCGCGGCTACATTTACATCCGGGGGGAATTCGCCGCCGAAGCCCAACTGCTTGAAAAAGCCCTCGCCGCCGCGCGCTCGAAAAACTTTATCGGGAAGAACATCCTGAACTCCGGATTTGATTTTGAGCTCTCTACGCACCGCGGCGCGGGAGCCTATATCTGCGGCGAAGAAACAGCCCTGCTCCAATCCCTGGAAGGCTACACAGGCCGGCCGCGCCTGAAGCCGCCTTTCCCGGCGGTAAAGGGCCTGTTCGGCTGCCCGACCGTGATAAACAACGTTGAAACGCTTGCCGCGGTACCCGCGATAATAGAAAAGGGCGGAGACTGGTACGCCTCCATCGGGAACGGCAAAAGCGCGGGCACGAAGCTTTTCTGCGTCAGCGGGCCGGTGAACAAGCCGGGGGTCTACGAGCTGCCTCTCGGCGTGACTTTCCGCGAGCTGCTTGAAAAAAGCTGCGGCGGAATGAAGCCCGGCAAAAAACTGAAAGCCGTCATCCCCGGAGGTTCTTCCACCCCTGTTCTTACCGCCGAGGAAGCCTGGGCCGTAAAACTAGACTACGAGTCGCTGGCGGCCTCGGGCTCAATGCTGGGCTCCGGGGCGGTCATAGTCATAGATGAAAGCCAGTGCATGGTTAAGCTGCTCGAAGTGCTGGCCCGCTTCTACCACCACGAATCCTGCGGCCAATGCACGCCCTGCCGGGAAGGCTGCGGCTGGATAGAAAAAATTCTGAACCGCCTCGAAGAGGGGAAGGGTTCGGCTGAAGATATAGACACGCTTTACTCCGTGGCGGACGCAATGAAGGACCGCACCATCTGCCCGCTGGCCGACGCGCTGGCTTTGCCGGTGATGAGTTTTGTCAAAAAGTTCCGCTCGGAATTTTCGGCGCACGCTGCCGGAAAAACTTGCGCAGGGAGCCAGAGGATAGAGGTTAGAGAATAGAGGATAGGGGCAGAAATAAGGAACTCATTCCCTAACCCCTGGTTACTGAAACATGCCTACACTTACGATAGACGGGCAAACCATTGAAGCGGCGAAAGGGACGACGCTCCTTGAAGCCGCCCAGCAGCTTGGCATTTATATCCCCCGCTACTGTTACCATCCCAACCTCTCCGTTTCCGGCAACTGCCGCATGTGCCTGGTGGAAGTTGAAAAAGCTCCCAAGCTGGTCACTGCCTGCTCTACCGAAGCCGCGCAAGGTATGGCGGTGCTGACGGCTTCAAACAAGGTAAAGGCCGCCCGCCGGGACGTTCTGGAATTCCTTTTGATAAACCACCCGCTGGACTGCCCTATCTGCGACCAGGCCGGGGAATGCGGTCTCCAGAATTATTACATGGAGTACAGTCTGGCCAAAAGCCGCTTTAATGCGGCGGATAAAGTGCGCAGACCGAAGCGCCGCGCTGTCGGCCCCTACCTGGCGC
This sequence comes from Elusimicrobiota bacterium, assembly GCA_016208085.1. Taxonomy (GTDB): domain Bacteria; phylum Elusimicrobiota; class Elusimicrobia; order Elusimicrobiales; family UBA9959; genus JAHJSU01. Next base: position 11,384 of record JACQYT010000087.1, read on the forward strand.
TGGACAACGAACGCTGCATACTCTGCACCCGGTGCGTGCGCTTCTGCTCCGAGGTAACCAAAACTTCCGAACTGGAAGTGATGGAGAGGTCCGACCATTCTTATATCGGCCTGAAAGAAGGGACGGCGCTGGACAACGGCTATTCGCTCAATATCGCGGACAACTGCCCCGTAGGCGCGTTCACCTCGCGGGACTTCCGCTTCAAACAGCGCGTCTGGTTCCTCAAAAAAACCCCCACGGTCTGCCTCGGCTGCGCTACAGGCTGTCTGATTGAGGCCCAGCACAACGAGAATGTAATTTACCGCCTGACGCCGCGCCCCAACGCCGAGACCAATACCTGGCTGTGCGACTACGGCCGCATGACCTATAAGGCCGTGCGCGCCGGCGACAGGCTGACGAAAGGCGTAATAAAGAACGGGCAGATAGATCTTAAGCCGGCCCTGCGTGAAGCGGCCGCCCGTATGGACGAGGCCCGCAGGAGCGCGGCCGTACTAGGCTCGCCCTGGCTTTCCGTGGAGGACAACGCCGCGCTGGCCCGCTTCGCAAAAGACGCGCTGAGGACCGAAAATTATTGTTTTGACTTCAACTGCGGGCAGGGGATAAAAGACGGCATACTTATAAACAATGACCCGGCTCCCAATACCTCCGGGGTAAAGCCGGTTAAGGCGGCCTGCGGCGGGATAACGCTTACCGAACTCTCGCGCCGCATTGCGGCGGGGCGGATAAAAGCGGTGCTAATGGAAGCGCGCGCGGCCGCCCTGATAAAAGACGCGCTGAAGGCCGCCGGACCCCGGCTTATCGTTTTCGCGGCTAACACCGGGGAAATACCGGCCGGGGCTTACGCCGCTCTCCCCTACGCCTCTTATTTTGAGACCCCCGGAACTTTTGTAAACTACCAGGGGCTCTTACGCCGCACTAAGCCGCCCGTGGAGGCGCCAGAAGGCGTAAAGCCGCTTTGGGCGGTGGTAAACGAGCTGGCCTCCTGCAGCGGGACTTCGCTGGGGCTGGATTCGGTTGAAGAAACTCTTAAAGGAATATATATTAAATGACGGGATTTTTTGAGGCCAACAGGGAGATACTGCTTTTTACCGGCTTAACGGCAGTCAAGATAGCGGTTTTTCTGGGCGCGGTTATGGGTTTTACCGCCCTGCTGACGCTGGCTGAGCGAAAAGTAAGCGCGCTTATGCAGGACCGCATCGGCCCCAACCGCGCCTCCGTCTTCGGCTTCGCGTTCAACGGCCTTTTCCAACCGGCGGCCGACGGGATAAAGATGATCCTGAAGGAAGACTTTATGCCGGAGCGGGCCGAGAAGCTGTTTTTTACGCTGGCGCCCTTCTTCGCGCTGGTCCCGGCGCTGGCGCTGTTTGCCGTGATGCCTTTCGGCGACTATGTGATGGTTTTCGGCTGCCGGGTCCAACTGCAGATAGCGGAACTTCCGCTGGGGCTTTTCTTCGTGCTGGCCCTTTCCGGGCTGGCAATTTACGGCGTAATCCTCGGCGGCTGGGCCTCAAAAAGCAATTTCGCGCTGCTTGGCGCCATGCGGGGCGCGGCGCAGATGGTTTCCTGCGAAGTCGTGCTCGGACTTACCCTTGTCGGGCTTATGATGATATACGGCTCCGCCGGCCTCCAGAACATGGTGCGCTCCCAGGGCGGGTTGCTCTTCGGCTTCCTCCCCGCCTGGGGCGTGGTATACCAGCCTTTCGCCTTCATACTCTTCCTGACCGCCGCCATAGCCGAGAACAAGCGCGGCCCTTTCGACCTGGTGGAGGGAGAATCGGAAATAATCGGCTATTTCATGGAATACAGCTCCATGCGCTTCGCGGCTTTTATGTTCGCGGAGTTTGTAGAGATAGTTCTGGTTGCAATGCTGGCGGCCACGCTGTTCTTCGGCGGCTGGCAGGTGCCTTATCTCTACGAGACCGGTTTTCTGTTCCCGGGCGGGGCGCAGCTGCCGCTTAATCATTATCTCGTCTCTGCCATGCAGGTGGGCGCGTTCGCCGCAAAAACCGTTTTTTTCTCCTGGTTCCTGCTGACAGTGCGCTGGACGCTGCCGCGGTTCCGCTTTGACCAGTTGATGGGCTTGTGCTGGAAAGCCCTGCTGCCGCTGGCCCTGCTGAACATCCTGATAACCGGCGCGGTAATGAAGCTGCCGCTATGATAAGTGTAAAAAAAGTTGACAACAAGCCGCTGAACCTGCTGGAAAGAGTATACCTTTTAGAAATAGCGCGCGGCATAGCCGTCACCGCCGGCCATTTTTTCAGGAACCTCATCAATCCGGAGGGTATGCCCACCGTGCAGTACCCGGAGCAGAGGATCCCGCTGCCGGGCAACGCGCGCCTGCGCACCCGCCACCGCCTTAAAATCCGCGCCGACGGCTCGCCCAAATGCGTAGCCTGCTTCCTGTGCCGGACCGCCTGCCCCGCCTGTTGCATACACATAGAGGCCGCAGAATACCCGGAAAATACGGTTGAGAAATACCCCGCCGTTTTCGATATAGACCTTTCCCGCTGCGTGGTGTGCGGCATGTGCGTGGAGGCCTGCCCCGAGGACGCCATAGCCATGGACACAAACGAATTACCCGGCGGCGCCCTTGCCCGCCCCGACATGATGCTTACAAAGGAAACCCTGTTGCGCGACATCCCCTCAACCGGGGACCCCTCCGTCAAAGGCGCCTCCAACCGCCTGGCCAATGAATACCTCAAGACCCGGGGGGAGCAATGACACTTACCGCCGCCATATACCTCTTCGGCGGCCTGACCGCCCTGGCCACGCTGCTGATGATTTTTGAGCGCGACCCCGTAAAAGCGGCCATGCTTATGCTGGCCGCGCTCCTTTCCACCGCCGGACTTTATCTCGCCTTCAGCGCCCAGCTGCTGGCCGCGCTGCAGATAATACTGTACGCCGGCGCCATAATGACCCTTTTTATAGTCGCGATCACAGTCACCCCGGCGGCCTGGCGCGACACCCGGACGGCCAGGCCTGCCGGAGCCGTCCGCCTCAAGGCGCGGACGCTTGGCCTGGCCGCCGCCGCCGTAATACTGGCGGAATTGCTGAAAGTTTCAGCCGGGGTTAAAACCGTGACTTTTTCACCGGAATTCTCGGAAACAGGAACGCTGGACCTGGCGCGCCTCCTCTTCGGGCGCTTCGCCTTCCAGTTCGAGCTGCTGTCGCTCGTGATACTTGCGGCGATAGTGGCCGCCGTCGCGCTGGCGGCAAAAAGGAAGGAGGCACAATGAGCGCTTATTCTCTTTCCGCGCTGGCCTTCGTGCTGTTCTCGCTTGCGGCGGCGGGCTTCCTGACCTGCGGGAGCCTGGTGCGCATGCTGATGTTCCTTGAGCTGATGCTCAACGCCGCCAACATTGCGCTGGTCACCCTCGGCCCTGAAACGGTTTCGCAGGCTTACGTCGTGATGCTGTTCGCCATAGCCGCCGCCGAGGCCGGCGTCGGCCTGGCGCTTATAATAACGCTGGCTTCCGTCTTCAAGACGCTTGAAGCCGGAAACATAAGGGAACTAAAAGGATAGGCAGTGAGACAGCTAGACGGCATGAATTGTTTTTAGGATTGTGATTTTACTGAACTGGAAAAATGTTGAAAAAGGCCCAACGGCCCCTATGTGTTTGATTCGTAAATATCGGCGTTTACGGCACAGTTCTGCCGTTAAAACGGTCGGCCGACCCGGCAGGAAGCGGAAACATGCCACAACATGACGCTGTCGCGTTGCCCTGCTATACTATTTTCGTAAAATCTAGCCGAACTTCTTACTCAAGTCGGGGGGAAACCATCAGTCTCTAAATACATTTCTCATAGGGGAAATTCGCTATGCCACAGTTATAAGTCTGGCTTTCGCTGCCTATATATTTATAAAATTATCTTGTCAAGTTCTTTACACACAAAATCGGGGGAATTGACTTGACAAGCCGATTATGAAAAACACAGAACATAAGATTTCCGGCCATGAAACATTTCCTTGCCGCTACAGTTGGCTGCCAAAGGCAACACAGGAAATCCAAAAAGATTCAAACTTGTTTAAAGATGAAGATCTGGCGATGGTTAAATTCGGTGTTGGGAAAAACATGGTCCGCGCCATCCGTTTTTGGGCAGAATCTTTCGCCATCCTAAATACGACCAAAGGCACTGGTGGCTTTGGTGTTTCCCCTTTTGGCGATGCCATTTTCGGCAAAAGAGGATTCGATCCGTTTTTGCAGGATATCCAGACCTTATGGCTATTGCACTGGAAGATATCCGCAAATAATGAAAAGCCTCTTTTAGCATGGGACTTCTTACTGAATAGCTGGCATGAGCCCGAATGGACAAAAACAAAAATATTAGCGATTCTCAACCAAGAATTACAAAGAAACTCATCCAAAAAAGTTTCCGAAACCACTATAGAACACCATTTGGATGTTTTTATTCACACCTATATTCCGACAAAAAGCAGGAACGGAGAATTTCAGGAAGATAATTTGGACTGCCCTTTTGTCGACTTAAATTTTATTGAAAAAATAGGCGAGCGCACTGAATCCCTGGGTGGCCGGCGAGAACCAATTTACGCGTTTAATCGCAATCCAAAGACGGAAATTACGCAGGAAGTGTTTGCTTATTGCTTGCATGAGTTTTTCACTAACATACACCCCAATGAAAAATCATTAAGTTTTACTGAAATATGCGTTGGCCCCCACAGCCCTGGACAAATACTCAAATTATCGGAAAGCGATATTAGAGAGCATTTGCAGAAAATTCAGAAAAAGACAGAGATATTTTCTTTTAAAGAATCCGTGGCTTTACAACAGGTGTTTCTTTCCAAAAAAACAAACAATATGGACCTCCTAAGGAGGGTTTATAACTAAAGTCCTTGTAAAGCAGGATAAAATAAGCGGGGTGCTTGAGTATAACCCCCGTTTTTTTCGTTCTGTTAATTTACAGAACGATTTTAATGACCCGCTATCGCTAACAAATTACGTTCTGACCACATTTGCTGTTGAATGTTTAAATCGCATTGCGGCAGGGTTGAGCTCTCATTCAGGGCAACGCGCTTGGAGAATAACGGGAGACTTTGGTACAGGGAAATCTAGTTTTGCATTGTTTTTGGCGCATTGGCTTGCGGGCAATCAAAAACATTTTCCAAAGCATCTTAAAGATGCGATTAAATTCCCACGAGAAATAGACAGTATTCCAAGGTATCTTCCTATATTGGTTAATGGCACACGAGAATCATTATCACAGGCATTGACTAAATCAATATCCTACTCGGTTTTGCTTAATTGTCCGGAAGAACGTGAAATAGTTAAAAAATGCGCAGAAGTGTGTGCCAAAGGGACCACAGACACCGAAATACTCAATCTAATTAATTTTGCCAACCAAACTCTTATCAATAAAAACAAAGCCAATGGACTTTTGATTGTTATTGATGAAATGGGCAAATTTCTGGAGTTTGCGGCATTACACCCGGAAAATCAGGATGTCCTCCTAGTTCAGAATTTAGCAGAGTTGGCCGCCAGAAGCGCCCGTAAGCCGATTTTTGTTGTCGGGATATTGCATCAGAATATTCATGCCTACACGGAAAATCTTTCTCTCACAGTGCAACGAGAATGGGAAAAAGTAGCGGCGCGATACGACGAAATCCTGTTTGAGCAACCATTTGATCAGATTACCGGGTTAATATCTGCCGCGTTAGCTTTGGATGAAAAAAGACTCCCTACAAAAACAATTTCTGAATCCAAATTGGCGCTGAAACAAGCAATAAACCTTGGGTGGTTTGGCACAGTTTCAGACAAAACGGATTTAGTCGCAAATATCCATAAAATTTATCCGATACACCCATCTGTCCTGCCGGTTCTGCTGCGGATTTTCCACAGATACGCGCAAAATGAGCGCTCCCTGTTCACCTTCCTCCTATCCTCAGAACCCATGGGATTACGGAACTTTGCGGCAAACCATTCACTTGGGGAATATTATCTATTGCCGCATTTATTTGATTATATCCTGCTAAATCTCGCGCATAGATTAGAATCCGGACCTCAAAGAAATCATTGGAGTCAGATTAACTCTATTATTGATAGCTACGGTGCCAACGGATCGCCCCTAATTATTAACACACTAAAAACCGTCGGGGTTTTAAATCTATTAAATGCAGAGGATATTTTGGCCACCGACGAGTCAATATCTATAGCATTACAACCACTTGCGAATCCGAACGACATAAAAAATATTCTAAAAGGCCTTAAAACGAAAGACCGTTGCTTATATTTCCGGGGGCAAAAAGGCGGGTATTGCCTTTGGCCGCATTCCAGTGTCAATTTAGATGACGCATACAATCAGGCAAGCCGATTTTATCCTCGTCTAGGGAAAGTCGCAGGTATTATCCGCGACAGAATTACGGCACGTCCATTAGTCGCGAGGCGTCATTATATAGAAACGGGCAATTTCAGATTTTTTGAAGTGCGATATTTGACCTTGCAAGACTTACGTTCTCTTCAGCCCCAGTTGGAATCAGCGAAGGAAGAACTCCTGGTTCCATTATGCGAAACCGAAGAGGAGCGGGCGGAGGCCTTGCGGCTAGTCAAGAAATTTAAAAACGCCAATGGGCTACTTTTTGCTATTCCACAAACCCTAAATCTTCTTGCTGGCTACGCGCTTGAATTCCAGAGGTGGGACTGGATCTACTCAAACACTAAAGAATTGGCGAATGACAGATTTGCCTCTGAAGAGGTCTCAAAGCGCAGAGAGACCTCGCTCCGCGAATTAAACAAATGCATCGAGGAATATGCAGGATTTAGGAAGATACAGGACATCCGATTTTCATTGATATATAAAGGCCGGGAAGTTTCTCTCCATAATGCCAAACATTTTTTGGAGTACATATCAAAAATTTTTGATGAAGTATACGGGAATTCCCCCAGAATCAAGAATGAGCTTATCAACAGAATTTCAATTAGCACCACCGCCGCAGCTGCAAGACAAAGGCTGATTGATGGGATTCTTGAGAACAGCGATAAGGCGCTGTTAGGGATGGATTCAAAAAAGAAACCACCGGAAATGTCCATGTATATGTCCTTATTGCAGGCTTCCGGGCTACATTGTGGAACCGGTGGGACCTGCCTGCAAATTCCACGCAATTCAAAAGATGTTTTCAATTTACATCCGATATTTGACGAGTTTTTGCGAATCATAAAAACAAAACCGGACGAAAGAATTTCTCTTAAGGATATTTTTGAGATTTTAAAGCGCCCGCCATATGGGGTACGCGACGGGGTTTTGCCTGTATTATTGGCGGTTTTCTACGTACTACATAAACACGAAGTCGCATTTTATGAGAACGGAACATTTTTAAGAGAACTTGCAAAAGAAGAATTCCAACGTCTCATAAGAAACCCAGAGTCTTTCGCAATGCAGTATTGTAGGATTGAAGGGGTCAGATCTGAGCTTTTCAAAAAAATGCTTTTACTTTTAGCACTTGGCGATAATAAAAAATCTAACCATGCTTCAACCCAGCTTCTTGACCTGGTCCGCCCACTATGCATATTTTGTGCAGGCCTGCCTGAGCATGTAAGGCAGACAAAACGTCTTTCCGCTCATACTATTGCCGTAAGAGATGTTATCCTTAACGCCAGGGACCCCCTTACACTTGTGTTTACGGATTTGCCACGAGCCTGCGATGTCCCTCCGATTAAGGCAAATAGCGACAAAAACTATGAAAAAGCGGATGAGTTTATCCACACACTAAAACATGTAATGGAAGAACTTCGCTTTGCATATTCCAATCTCATTGACAGGTTAGGTTCAAGACTTTTTACCCAATTTGAATTACACAATGTTCCGACCAAAGATGCCAGAAACATCCTATCCGCAAGGGCAAATAAGGCTTTAGTCGGGATTGTGGAGCCCAAATTGCGCTCCTTTGCGCTTAGGCTTGCTGACAACACTCTCCACTATTCTCAATGGATCGAATCAGTCGGCAGCAATCTTGCGCTCCAACCTCCGACGGTATGGCGGGACACGGATGAGGATTTATTTTATAGCGAACTTGGGCAAATAGCTTCGGCTTTTCGCAGAGTAGAAAGCATCTATTTTTCGAACGACACTATGCCATCGCAAGTTAAAGGGGTCCGTCTTGCCATTACCCATCAAGACGGCAGCGAAAAAGAACAAATCATCTTTCTTTCTCCATCAGAAGAAAGAGACCTGCTAAAGCTTAAAGAGAATATTTTAGAGATTGCAAAAGCAAATCCTAAAAAAGGAATTACTGCAATTTACAAGGCGCTATGGGAACTTTTACCAGAAAACACCAACAATGGAGATAACAATGGCCACTAAGATTCGCCACATATTAAGCCTCTCCGGTGGGAAAGATAGTACGGCACTTGCACTACATATGCGTGATCGTATCCCGGACATGGAGTATGTGTTTTGTGATACGGGGAAAGAGCTAAGAGAAACCTATGAATATCTAAACCGGGTTGAGGCTTATTTGGGCAAAAAAATTATACGCCTGAATGCAGAGGCGGGTTTTGATCACTGGCTTAAGGTCTTCAATGGTTATCTGCCGTCTGCTAATATGCGTTGGTGCACAAAACTGCTGAAACTTCGCCCGTTTGAAAATTTTGTTGGAGACGAGCAGGTTGTCAGTTATGTAGGTATCCGGGCAGATGAGAACAGGACAGGATATATTAGCACCAAGCCCAATATTAAGGCAGTATTTCCCTTTAAAGACGACAAGATAGATTATGAGGGGGTTTTGAAAATTCTTAGAGACAGCGGCATTGGAATGCCACCGTACATTAACTGGGGCCGCACCCACTCCGGCTGTTTTTTCTGCTTCTTTCAGAAAAAAATAGAGTGGGTACGACTCCTTGAAACCTACCCTGAGGAATTTGAAAAAGCTCAGGCATACGAGAAGATAAGCGAAAAAGCCGGTAAAACCTTTACCTGGATACAAGGCCTACCTTTAAGTGAATTACGCAAGCCGGAAAATATAAACAAAATCAAGCACAATTACGAAGAGGCTAAATCCAAAGCGGCAAAACAGCGCGACAATCGTCGCCTCGTCGAAGTCTTAGCTGGTATGGAATATGATGATTCCGAGCCAGCGCCATGCTTAATTTGCCAGTTGTGATTAAATGAGAACCACTTATGAAATATAAATTCGGAACTTGGAGTTTGTCGAAGTTGGTGTCCCTTTACGGGGAAAACAAGATTGAGTTGAGCCCGCCCTATCAGAGAAATGATATTTGGACCCTAAAACAGCAAAGACAATTAATTGACACCATTGAAAAAGATATGCCTTTCCCTAATTTCTTCCTTTACCTTAAAAATGGTAAATACGAGATGGTTGATGGGCAGCAGCGCTCTAGAGCTATTATTGGCTTTGCAAAAAATCAGATTTCGGATTTCAAAGAACACACTCTTTCGACACTAACCGCTGAAGAGAAAAAGCGGTTCAAGAAATACAAAATCCTGGTGGCGATTATTACTGACATTTCACACAATGAAACAATGGAGAATTATTATGCCCTGGTTAATTCCACTGGGTTCAGATTAAACCGCCCTGAATTGATGAAGGCCGAGCATTTCAAATCATCATTTTTAAAGCTTATGCAATCTCTTGCAGAAAACAAAGACTGGATGGAATTGGATATTTTTGCTGAAAGGTCAAAAGATAGGATGAGTGATATCGATTTTATAGGTGAACTACTAGCCCTGATTACGTTCGGACCTTCAGACAAAAAGGAGAAGGTGGACTACCTGCTAAAAGCGAAACTTAAGCCAGAACGAATTGAAAGCCTTAAAAGGAAATTTCTTGCAGTAATTTCGATTATAAAAGAGTTAGATGGTGAAACCACTATAAAGAATACTCGGTTTAGGCAAAAGAATGATTTTTACACATTGTTTCAATTTCTACTTCTCCGTCTTACTGTCGACCTGACAGTGTTTAAATCTTATTACAAGTTGCTTTTGTTTTTGGCCCCACACATTAGCCCATCACGGGAAGACTGTGAGCCACTATTGGATTACGCGTTAAATTGTGTGACGCAATCTAATTCCAAACATGCGAGAGAGAAGCGATATGATTTTTTTGTAAATCTATTATTAAATCCCGGTGTGAAGCCAAACGATACACAAACAAAGATTCTTGAATACCTATCACCGACCACCAAGGAGCTTGTGAAAATAGGGGATTATTATACACTTGATCTCGAAAAGCTTCCCCACGAGGAACCTTAACATATATGTATTTCAAAGTTAGCGAAAAAAGAATTATCTTAAGCCACGATCCACTAAAAAATATCGTTCAAATTAATTCTATGGATTGGCAACTTCTACAATTAGATACAGTTACAATAGCCGGTCGTGGAAGTAATTCTTTTATTTTCGAAGCCTACCCCCTAGATGATAAGGAACAAAAGACTATTGTGAAAATTTGTCGTTACTATAATGAGGATAGCAGTAACCATGCGAAACAAAGGATTGCACGATTTAAAAGAGAGATAACCGCATTAGAACTTGTTAAGGGCAGTGGACATAAAGATATTGCTGTGGATATTATTTCTCATGGAATATTCAAGATTAAGCCTGGCACTGAATACCCTTCTCAGCTAAAACAATATTCTTTCCATTATTATGTGATGGAAAGGGCAGATAGTGACCTTGATTATTTTCTTTCTGACAGGGCTATCGTTGAACAACAAAAACTTCTTTTATGTGCTTCTCTTTTGCAGTCTTTAAAAAAACTTCATAGTTTAGGGATATATCACAGAGATATTAAACCTTCAAATATTCTGGTTTTTGGAAGGCAATGGAAATTGGCTGATTTGGGCTTAGCTAGTTTTAGGAATGAGGATTTGGAAATTGATTTGCCGAATGAAAAAATAGGGCCAATTGGATGGTTGTCTCCAGAGGCGGTAAACAAGGGTTGTTCAAATCAGCTGCATCCTGCTTTTAATGCGGACACGGATATAACAGATGCGTCAGATATCTTTCAGTTAGGGAAACTTTTTTGGTACATCATGTATGGAAGTGTGCCAACAGGCCAAATGGAGGTTTCCGATTGCGGCATGGCGGATTTATTTAACAAGATCTTTTCGCCAATGCTCCAATATTCAAAGAGGCGACGCGCAATAATAAGCACTATCGAATCCGCATTACACCCAATTCTTCATGGTTACGGGGCTTAGGGATATTGGGCCATGTAAGTCTGCCTTAGTGAGACTAAAAATGCGAAGTCAGGAATAGATAATGGATATGAATTATGTCAGAGATATATTCCTCAAGCTTTATGGTGCCCCTACTGAAGAGGCCATTGACACTTTTATTGCCTCTGAAAGCTTTTTTAGGGAGCCTGGCAACTGGTTACCTCTGGGAGGCAACGAAAGCAATTTTGGCATTATCGAGAACCAACAGTCTTCGCCTGTCGGCGCAATAATCGAGAAAATTACTAATTCCATTGATGCTATTTTGATGCGGAAGTGCTATGAGGCCGGAATAGAACCAAAATCTCCAGCGGCCCCCAGAAGCATGGAGGAGGCTGTTAAATTGTTCTTTAAACAGGAACATATCAACTGGCACCTTTCCGCGTTTAGACAAAAACAGGCTGATGAAATCCAAATTCTTGCAGATGGCCCAAAGCTCACACCGTCCCTATCTATTTATGACAATGGTGAAGGGCAGCATCCGGCAGATTTTGAGGGCACGTTTCTGTCGTTAGTGAACGGGAACAAAAACGAAATCCCATTTGTTCAAGGCAAGTACAATATGGGTGGCACAGGGGCTATCGTGTTTTGTGGTAAGAAGCGCTATCAGCTGATTGGCTCCAGGAAATATGATAAATCCGGAAACTTTGGTTTTACCCTCGTTCGAAAACATCCCATGGATGAAAAAGAGTCTACCACTAAAAAAAACACCTGGTATGAGTACTTTAAGCCAAACAATCAAATCCCTGAATTCCCAATTGATAAACTGGATATTGGCCTAAGGGGACGACAATTCTCTACCGGCACCATTATCAAGATGTACAGCTACGCCTTACCTGAAGGCGCTCGTTCAGTTATTTCACGTGATTTAAACCAAAGTATAAATGAATTTTTATTTGAACCCGCTCTACCAGTGCTTACAGTAGACAAACCGGAACGCTATCCTAAAGATATAAATCTCGCCAGAGATCTTTTCGGCCTCAAGCGACGTCTTGAAGAGGAAGACTCAAAATATGTTGAGGATTTCTTTTCCGAGAGTGTTGAAGAAAAGGGAGTTGGCAAGGCTAGAATTACCTGCTATGTATTTAAACCGAAATTAGATGGCAAAACCGTCAAAGAAAGCCGCGAGAGTATTGAGCGTGAATTTTTTAAGAATAACATGTCCATTCTGTTTTCCCTGAACGGTCAGGTTCATGGCAATTACACTTCAGAATTTATAACGCGCTCCCTTAAAATGCCATTATTAAAAAGCTACCTTCTAGTTGACGTTGACTGTACCCATATGAGTTTAGACTATCGAAACGAATTATTTATGGCATCACGGGATAGGCTAAAAGATTCGGATGAGACTCGCGCATTACGCGCATCACTCACAAATATTCTAACAAAAGGGAAACTGCAAGAAATATACAAAAGACGCAAAGACTCTATTTCATTGGAATCGAGTGAGGGCGAAGAGTTGATTAAATCTTTCACAAAATCTTTGCCATTTAATGATGATCTTCTTAAATTGCTTAATAGCACCTTTAAGCTAGAGGGACATAAGCAGAAAGAAGCAAAAAAACGGGAAAAGAAGGAGAGCGCCACTAAAACAGAAACACCGTTCAATCCTAAACGGTTCCCGACATTTTTTAAACTGCGTGATGGAGATGGAAGCGAAGTAAAACCCGCGGCAAAACTCCCTTTGGGTGGACAGCGCTCAATAAAATTAGAAACCGATGTTGAAAATCAGTTTTTTGATCGTTCGGCAGAACCAGGAGAACTACGGATATCCCTGCTAAGCTTCAAATCCAACAATGTCTCCGGTGGGACATCTCAGGGAACCCCTAAACAATTATCTGACCTCTTAAATATCGCGCATTCAAGCCCCGACAAAGGGACCATACGTATAGTTCTAAACCCGACAAAAGAGGTTCGGGTTGGGGATTTAATTCAAATAAAACCAGTACTTGCAGGCCCGGATGCTGAACATGAAGCCTGCTTTTGGGTTAAGATCGTAGAGGAAGAGCATCCATCCGAAAAGCCCAAGAAACAAGATGAGGACAATCGTGAGAGCCTTGGGCTACCGAAGTTCGTTCTGCTCTACCAGGAAAAACGTGATGATAAATCGTCAACATGGGATAATGTCGCTGCGGTAGGGATAGACATGAATTATGATAAGGTTGTTTTTCCGTTAGTCACCGGCGACAAATTGGAATGCATCTACATAAACATGGATAGTCATGTTTTAAAAACCTATAAGTCTCGCCGCAAAACAATTAACGCAGAGCAGCTTCAGATCGCCGATAAACGATATATTAGTTCTGTCTATTTTCACACCCTGTTCCTATTTATAATTGCGAAAAACCAGCAGTATAAATTATCCCGGAACGACAAAGATGCAGATTTGACAGATTTTTTGAAAGACATTTTCAATTCCCATTACGCTGAATTCCTATTAAACTTTGGCACCGATTCGCTTATGGAAAGTTTAAATTTATAATATCGGCGAATATGCAAAGGGAATATATGTTGACAAAGTTCCATAGAGAGTGGGCCTCAAAATCTAAACAAAAAGTATCCCCGTCCGAGCTACGACTGTTTGTTAAAAATAAGCGTGGATGCTGCACGCTTTCTGGGGTCAAGATGATTTTTGATAAGAAGCAAGGGACTCCCGAACCAGGAGGGAAGGGTTGTCACCCCTTATATGCTGCTGTTGATCACATATCTCCAGAGAATCCTAAAGCAGGTTTCCAGCTTATCTGTTATGCCTTAAATGATTTAAAAGGACATCTGCCGCTTACGTGTTTTAAAGCTTTGTCCAAAACAAAAGCTTGGAAAGAATTAATGCGTAAATGGAAACAGCAGGCCCAAAAGAATCCTGATGACAGAGACGCATTTAGGAATTTAATACGCCCTAGAATTTGAGAAGACAAGACCGAAGGAGCCGTTGTGGAAACAATTATCGGTAGGTGCGGGATCTGTTCTAAATGCGTGGAGTTCATTAAGACATAGGCGACGGCGCACGCGGACGAGACGGGTTGGAAAGACGGGCGGGGCCGTGCGTGGCTGTGAGTCATAGCGACCGGGACGGTGACGGTTTTCGGCACGTTAACTGCAAGGTCTGCAAACCTTAAAAAAGGCGTCCAGCCGTTTCCCTGTCCAGTTGTCAAGCTGTTCAGCTGTCCGGCGAATACATGCCCCTGTAACTTTTATGGAAGGAAACTGCTACCCGCTGCTTAAATGGATACTCCTGCCCCCGCTGGCCGGCTTCATCCTTAACGGCTTTATCGGTAAAAAATACCTGGGAGAGAAAGCCGGGGGCGTTGTGGGCGCGCTGGCAATTTTCATCTCCTTCGTTTTCGCCGCCCTCTCGTTCTCGAATTTGCTGAACCTGCCGCCGGGCGAGAGGCTGCTCAAGGACACGCTTTACAACTGGATCTCGGCCGGCAGTTTCAGCGTGGACGCGGCCTTCCGCTTTGACCCGCTTGCCGCGGTGATGGCGCTGATAGTCACCGGGGTCAGCTTCCTTATACACGTTTACTCTATCGGCTACATGAAAGGCGACGCCGGCTATAACCGGTATTTCGCCTATCTCAACCTTTTCGTGTTTTTCATGCTGACGCTGGTGCTGGCTGACAACCCGCTGGTAATGTTCGTGGGCTGGGAAGGCGTGGGCCTGTGTTCCTACCTCCTGATAGGTTTCTGGTATTCGGACCAGGAAAAAGCCTCCGCCGGAAAAAAGGCCTTTATAACCAACCGCGTGGGCGACGCCGGCTTCCTGCTGGGCCTAATGCTCCTTTTTGCGCTGACATCGCAGCAGGGCGCGGCAGCCATGGATTTCGCCTCGCTTGAAAAAAACGCGCCGGGGCTTTCCTCAAGCCTTGTGCTCGGCGTCGGCGCACCCACGCTTATCTGCCTGCTGCTCTTTTTCGGCGCCACCGGCAAATCCGCGCAGTTCCCCCTCCATGTCTGGCTGCCGGACGCCATGGCCGGCCCCACGCCGGTCTCGGCGCTGATACACGCGGCCACCATGGTCACCGCCGGCGTATACATGCTGGCCCGCCTCCGTTTCCTCTACGCACTGGCCCCGAAAGCGCTGGAAGTCGTTATGCTCACCGGCTGCTTCACGGCCTTCTTCGCCGCCGTCATAGCCCTGCTTCAGAAAGACATAAAGAAGGTGCTGGCCTATTCCACCGTCAGCCAGCTGGGCTACATGTTCATGGCGGCGGGCGCCGGGGCTTTCTCGGCCTCCGTGTTCCACCTGGCCACGCACGCCTTCTTCAAGGCGCTGCTTTTCCTGGGCGCGGGTTCGGTCATACACGGCCTGAGCGGAGAGCAGGACATGTTTAGGATGGGCGCTCTGAAGAGGGAGATGCCGTTCACCTTCCTCGCGATGGCGGCCGGGTGGCTGGCCATAGCCGGGACGCCGGGGCTTTCAGGCTTCTATTCCAAGGACCTGATACTTGAAAAAGTTTTCGAGCATGGCGGCGCTCTGGTGTGGGGCGCGGGCGTGCTGACGGCGGCCATGACCGCCTTTTATACCACCCGCCTGTTCATCCTTACCTTTCTCGGAGAGAAGCGCGGCCGCGGCCACGCGCACGAATCGCCGCTTTCAATGACGCTGCCGATGGCGGGCTTAAGCCTCGCGGCTCTGGCCGGCGGCTTCCTGCTTAAAGACCGGCTGTTGATTCTCCTTGAGCCGGCAGCCGCGCGCGGCGCCGGGCATAATCCGGCGGCGGCCCGCCTTATGTTTATCTCCGTAGCCGCGGGACTATCCGGCATAATCGCGGCATTCCTGCTGACGCTGCCCCGGACAGCCTCCGCTCTCGAAAACGCGCTGCGCCCGCTGCACACCCTGGTATACCGCAAGTTCTACGTGGACGAGATCTACGGGGCTTTGATAATAAACCCGCTGCGCTTTATCTCCGACAAGGTGATATTTGAACTGGTGGACGCGGGGCTGATAGACGGCCTGCTGGTAAACGGCTCCGCCAAAGCCTCCTATGCCGCCGGCAGGACGCTGGCGCGCGCGCAAAACGGGCGCCTGGACCTTTACGCGCTGGTATTCGCCATAGGCGTGGCGCTGATGCTTTACTGCGTTACCTAAGTTCAGGTATCGGTGTTTGCGGCGGTTCTGCTGTTAAAGCGGTACGTTTATTTTTGGCGGGAGGAAAAATGAAACGCTGTATTTTGGTCCTGTTTCTCATGGTTCTAATCAGGGTTGATTTATTTGCCCAGCAGAGTCAGAACAGCATATCTGTGCAAGGCCGGTTAAGCTCCACAGAGGCCGTTTCAGGGGTTTCGGTGGAAATATTTGCAAATGGGGTTTCGGTGTCTACGGCTTCGCCGATAGA
>JACQYT010000048.1 GCA_016208085.1 Elusimicrobiota bacterium
GAATCGTCGCGGAATATTTCACGGCGCTCATTGCCGCGGGCTATAACATGATACAGCCCGCAGGGGATGTCAATTCTGGCTTGTCGTGGCATAACAAGATTATACCATACTTATTAAGATACTAAGAACCGTCCCCTATCCACCTATCCAAGAACCGTCCCCTATCCAACTATCCAAAACTACATCCCCTTACCCCCCTTGAACCGGATTAAGGCTTTATCACCGGTAACATGCGGCGAACATACAAACCAAATAGGTATCATTGCAGTACTGAGATATCTTTATGAGAAGTATTTGGGAAGTCGGAAAATAATACAACGTAGCTAGTCCGACAAATTTAAACCAACCCAAGTGAAGATTTATGCGCTTTTTAACAAAGATTGTAAGTATTAGATGAACGAAATAGTAACCATGCCACAAGTGCATCATATTATAGGTATTCCCTGCAACAACAAAGCCTACCCCAAAAAAGAGAGCAAGGACAGGCATGTAACAGGCAATAATAATGATCAAAAACTTACGCCAAACCAGAACCCTGTCTTTGGTGAAACGATTGAATAAAGTCATAATGTATAGAAAAACCATTATGATAATACCCATCCAAGAAGAAAACAGTACAATTGTGCAAAAGGTTGATTTCATACGCTATTTCCCACATTGCTCCCTGAATGTTTTTTCTAAAACAATCTTCTCCCTCTGATAGGCGGGAGTTTCGCGTGAAGATTTATCAAAGTTTGTTTGCCAAAACCACTTCCACCAGCCGCCTGTTTCACATTGCTGTCTATGAATCTCTTCATGCGCGATTATCCCTTCCCGAAGTTCAGGGTCAAGGTTATAAAATGCCGGGGAATACGTAGTCTTTCCGGTCAGAATTCCGTTCACATCATCGGAGCATGTTGTCTGAGCCAAGCTATCTCCATCTTTGGGTTTCTGCCCCTGGTTATAGGCAGCAATGATCCCTTCCACCCCCTTAATGCGGTTTTCAATACGTTGACACTTGCAATGCATAGAACTTCTTTCCTGCTTCTTTCCGTCAACGCAGCAGTCTGTCTTGGGGTCATAACAAGCTGCGCCGCATTGCTTACCGTCCACAATCTTCCCGGCTTCGCAGCATTTTATCTTGGGATTGAACCAGGTCCCGCAGCATTTCTGCTTCCCCCAAAGTTTGTGCCACCAATCAAAAATACCAGACTCCGGCCCACAGCCTGACGTGCAGCCGGGAACATAATTGACGCAAAGACTCTTGTACTTCTTGCAACACTCGCAAGGAGTCAATGGGGGTGTCAGTGCGGCAGAATAATTAAGACATAGTGAGTAGCATTCTGATGAGGCCGGGTTCTCCCCTGCGGCTACCTGTTCCTTACAGCATATTTCCCGGCATCCTATCAAAAACTCCCCGGTTTCAAGAGCGTGTTTCCTGCAGGCAGCGCAAGAATCAAGGGTCGGCGCTTGCGCCGTTTTTGCGGCTGCCGAAACAGCGGTCTTTGCGGACGCATCGGCACCGGCCGGGGATTTTGCCGACGAAGCGGATGCCAACAGGATGGGGGATTGCTTTGTTGCCGCCTGGCCCGGCGTCTCTCCGGACAGTTTTGTGCCGCTCAGGCTGAATTCAGCGGTGGGGTTTAATTTTGGGGTGTTCGGCTCGTAGGATTTTAAATCTGTGACCTGGCCGCCTGCGCCGGTTAGTACAGCGGCTTGTTTGGAGGGGATTGGTTTGAAGGTCTTTGTCGGGAGTTTCGCGGTGCCGTCGAACATCCGATTGTTCCGGTCATACAGACTCTTAAGCCTTTCCTTGGCGTTCCCATCAAGCCCTTTGTTTAAATCGTTGATATCCGGGGCCTGGCCCTTGGAACAGGAATCTTTGGCTTTTTTCTGCGCGGCCGTTATGAGGTCGTTTTTTCTTTTCTTCCAGCCGCATTTATCCTTGCAGGCTTTTACGGCGGCGCCGGTTTTGACGGCTTCTTCGTCCAGGAAACTTGTAACCGAGGAACAGAGTTGCTCTATGACGGATGCCTCGCAATTTTGAGGCATGGAAAAGACGACGATTTGCTGAACTATGCGCACGGGCGTAACAGCCGCCTCGCAGTTTGGAGGAACGGAATAGAACGTAAGAGAAGAGAAGAGAAGAGTCGTTGAGAGAACTGATATTTTCAGAATTGCTTTCATCCCTGTTGCCTCTCTGAAAAACCACAGCAATTGTTTACATCTATGACGGGGACACACCTTGCTGCAAGGTGTGTCCCCTAATTGCCTGCGCGATACTATATTTTAGCAGGCGGCCCTCTGTTTGTCAATGTCGCAAAAGGCCGATGTCCGCAAAAAGCCGTAAAAAGCGGGCAACCCGAAAATAGTCCGGCAGGCTCCCTATATTGTATTATAAACTTATCCATGACGGAACTAAAGCGAGCGAAGCTCCCCGGCTGGGTATATCTGGCGCTGGCGGTTACCGCCGCTATGCTCAGTGTCCATCTGCATGCGCGCCAGTGCGTCATGCTGCCCAGTTACAACCCCGCCGACGACACCGGCTATTTCCAGGCCGAAAGCGCGTTGCAATACCGCTACGCGCGCATGCTTGCCGGCGGCGAGGCCGTGCCGGCGGTAGATATCCGGGCGCAGTATCCGGAAGGCCTGAAAATCGGGCATGAGATCAGTCTTTGGATGGAACAGGCAACGGCCTTCACGAGCCGCGCGCTTTATGGCGCCCCGCCGCGGCCCTACCACACTTTCGTCATTTTTTGGGTATGCGTCTTCTCAGGCATCTCGGTGCTCGCCTGTTACCTGCTGGGGCTTGCGCTGACCGGCGAGCCGCCGGCCGCGCTTACAGCGGCCCTCCTGTTCGGCGTCTGCTGGATCGGTTCCACGCTGACAACGGAGGCGTACGGCTTCCAGACCTTCTCCCTGCCCTTTCTGTTTTTCGCGGTCGCCGCGCTCGGCGCGGCGCTGGGCGAAAAATGCGCCCGTCCCGGAGTCTGGTCCGCCGCCGGGGCGGCCGCCCTTGCCGCAGCCCTGGTCTCCTGGCATTTTACGCGCTTTTTCCTGATCAGCCTCTGGCTGGCCCTGGCTTACGCCGCCTGGCGCAGCCGCGGCGACGGACCTGCGCTGAAACGGCTGCGCTTGTGCGTGCGCGCGCTTCTTTTTTCCTGCGCCGTCGTCGGGCTCGGAGCCGCCGTTCTGCGCGACACCGGCTTCATCGTTTCTCCTTCTGTCCTGCTTGGCTGCGCGCTTTTGGCCTGCCTGACGCTGCGGGGCCGGCGGCTCGCGGCAATTCTGCTTATCCTCGGCCTGGCCGCCCTTTGGCAGGCCGGCCGCGAATCGGCAAGCTACGCCCACGTTTATGCGTTGCTGTGGGATAAGCTGCGCTTTGCCCTGGCCAAGCCCGCCGATCCGCTGCTGCTTTCCCAGGAGGCCCGGCTTCTCTGGATGGGGCCTTTCAACTCGCCGGCGGCCGGGTTCCTGGTCTTTTCCTTTCTGCCGCTGGCGTTTGCCGGCGCGCCGCGGGTCTGGCGCGCTATTAAGGGGCCGCCGGTAAAAGAGCCCGCCGGCGACCTCTGCGACGCCATGCTGCTCATCTATGCGGCCGGCACGGCGCTCGTCCAGCGGCTGGCCCCGATCCTGGCCTTCTTCCTTTGTGTCGCCGCTCTGCGCCGGGGAACCGGGCGTTCCGGTAAGCTCCGGCTTGCCGCCGGCCTGGCCGCTCTCGCTTTTTTTGAAATGCTTAAAACCGTCGCGCCGCAATCGCCCGTTAATCTCGTCATGCCGCTGGCCGCTTCCCTTACGCCTGCCGTCGGCCAGCCGGAGGCTTCTGTCGCCAGCCAGCGCTTGATGCTTGAGTGGCTGCGCCGCAGCGGAGAGGCGCGGCCCGTGGCCGCCGACTTCGGGGTTTCAGCCGCGGTGCTTGCCTATACGCCCTCCCCGGTCCTTCTTCATCCCAAGTTCGAGTCGGCCGTCATCCGCGATAAGACCGCGCAATATCTGAAGGCCCTTTATTCCGATGAAGACGCCTTTCTGGCGTTTTGCCGCAAATACGGCGCAAAACTGTTCCTGCACCGCGCCGCCGACGCCCTTGATGAAACCGCGGAAGGGTCCCGCTATATGGCCGGGGTAAGGACCCTTAACGAGTCAATGGCCGCGGTGCGCTTTCATTTTTTTCCGGAAAAGCTCAGGCATTTCCGCCTGCTCTACGAAAACAACGACTACCGGATCTTTGAGGTGGGAGCGCCCGGCGCGGCGCTTGCCGCGTGTAGGCCGGTTTACGACCTGGCGCTCTTCAGTCCGCGGCGCGAAGAGGGCGGCTGGCTTGTCATTGATTCCGCCGGCGTCGTGCGGCGTATTAATGAAAGCGAACAAAAGCTGCTGCTGGCCGGGATTTACCTCCGGCTCGGGCGGCCGGAGAAGGCGCTCAGTCTTTACGAGGAGGCTTTTCTGATCTGGCCGCCGGATGGAAATTTAAAGCAGGACCGCGACCGCCTGCGGACCGCTCTAAAGGCTCCCAAACCGCGCCGGGACGCGCGTTAACCCGAAATTCCCCGGAAATTCTAAGTCCCAAGTCTTCTTCACGTTTGGATCCGAAAAAACTAATTAACCAAGAGCGTCCCTTCTTTCATATCTATACCCGGCCCCGTAAACGGTTCTTATGTTCTTGCCGTAAACCCCCAGTTTACGTCTTAAGGTCTCAACGTGTTTGTCTATGGTCTCGCAGTTAACGCCGCCCGATTTTTCCTTCCAGAGCTCCTCCATCAGGAAACTTCTCCCGACGATCTCACCCTCCTTGCACAAGAGCAGCGAAAAGATGTCGAATTCCTTCGGCGTCAGATTTTCTATAATCTTTTCTTTCCGGCTTTTAAAGCCTGTTTTTACGGTCCTTTTTACCCTGTCAATCTCAACATTCCCGTTCCTGGAAATTATTATCGTCCTGGCCGCGTTTAAGCTCGGCAGAAGGCGTCTTATATGGGCTTTTGTCTTGGAAAACAGCACACCATCGTCTATATCGATGGTGATGAAATCGTCGGCGCCGTTCTCAAGGAAACCGGAGATCTCCGAATTGGAAATTTTGCCCGGCCGGCTGAAAACGATGACCGAGACGTTCTTTCTTCCGCTCAGAAAGTTTTTCAGGTCCTCGGGAGAGGCTAAGCCTTCCGCGCATATTTCTATGAACGCAAGGCCCCAGGTGTCCTGGGGTATCCCGCCGACGGCCGAAAGGCATGGCAGCGGTTTGACATCAAGGCGCTCTCTGGAAAAGAGCCTGTACCATTTGTCCATTATCTCCCTCTCCGGGGTTATCAGCCACAAGACGAATTTGATCATAGTTTCGGCGTAACCGGGGTAGTATATAATATAAAGGCGGTCTTCAACAAACTGCAGAATTATCCGGCAGCAATTCCGCGGTCGTTTGCGGAATTGCTGCGGCAGCCGCCCGGCTTTACATCCTGCGGCCTAACAGCGCGCCGGATTAGAGGAGTTTTTTCAGGAGGCGGGCGGTTTTGGCGTTCATAGCGGTTCTTTTTTGGGGGGTGTCGTCTTCCAGGCCCGCAAGGTGCAGGGCGCCGTGGGCCGAAAGTATAAGGAGTTCGGTAAGCAGGCTGTGGCCCATTTCGGCAGCCTGTTCTTTCGCCCGGGGCGCGCAGATATAGATGTCGCCGAACGGCTTCGGGCCTTTTACGCTCCTGAGGTTTTTTCCGGGATGATAGTTGAAAGCTATGACATCGGTGACGCAAGTCCGGTTCAAGAACGATTTATTTATTTTCCTTATTTCCCGTTCAGCCGCCAAGACCAGGTTGACTTCGAGCCCGGGGGTTTTAAACCTCTTCAGCGCGGCGGCCGCGGTTTTAACCAGCAGGTGTTTTTTTAACCTGACTGAGCGCGGCAGCGGGCATTTGAAATGCGTGCGGATATTCATTAAAAATTTTTGCGGCAAAAATTTTTACCATACCCCGCCCTTCAGGGCGGGGTAACCTTATTTTGGCCGCTGCTCCACTTCCAGTTTCAGGCAGATCTCCTTAAAGCTTTGCTCAAAGCCCTTGTCGTCGCCGGTCCGGCCTTCAAGCGTCCGGTTATGGGCCGCGAGCCTGAACTGCCAGAGCCGGTTTTTCAGGGGGCTTGAGGTCAGATAGTCTATCCACGGCGGCAGCGCGGCGATGTCCGGCGAGCCGGTCTCAAGCAGAAGCTCGAACCTGGCGGCGGCTTCGTCAAGGACCTCGTCCAGGAAAGGGATCTTGTCGGGGGCCACCGAGTATTTCGCCAGGTCGCGCAGCGCGGCCAGGGCTTTGCCGCCGGAGATGTCCCGGGGGGTGAAATTTTTAATAAGCATCAGCCAGTTCAGATATGCCGCATCAAGCGGATCGGCCTTGTCGCGGCGGATACTGAGTTCGGCAATTCTCCGGGCGTCCGGAATTAGGGCTTGGGCGTCGAACACCTCAAAACCTTGCGCGGCCAGCGAAGCGTTAGAGGCGGGAACGGCCCCAGCCGCCTCGCCCCAGGGCTTCAGGGCGCATTTTAAAAAAGGTTTCTTGAGGACGAATACCGCGTAATCGCATTGTTCCAGCGTGTCGTCGGTTTCGGCCGTGACGCGCATAAAGATCGCCGGTTTGCCGTCCAGCTCCAGGTCGCCCGCCTGAAGCGTCTTGAAGCGCCAGCGGCTGTGGCTTAGGAAGGGTGAGACGGCGCTTACGGCGCTTGTCATCGCAAAATTGGCCGCCGCCCTGGCCATATCCACCGCCAGCGGTTTTACGGAGCGTTCATAAACCCCGGCGCCGTTCAAGCCGCCGTAATTAGCGGCTGCTTCTTTAAGACCTTCCGTCAGCAGCGCCTCTGCGTTCACGCCGTAAACGGCGGCTATCCCGGCGGCCCTGGCGGCGTATTTAAGTATCTGCACTGTTTCTATGTTGGTCAGGTCGTCAAAGAACCAGCCGCAACTGGTGAACATCAGCATGCGGTTCTTCTGCATTTCAAGGAGGTTCAGGGCCTTTCTGGCCTGGCGGGGCTCGAGATGTTTTGAGGCGGAGAGCGTCAGGAACCTCCTTATCTCCGTAGCGTGTTCGCGGTTTTTCCCCGCCGCTATATAATCGTTCCGCGCGCGCCAGGGGTCTTCGAAAAGCTGCGCGGCCTCCCGTTCGTAAAGAGCGTCCAGCAGAGAGGCCGTGTCGTCAAGCGTCCTGCGCAGTATCCGGCGCCAATCCTGGCTTTTGGCTTTCGCGGAGTGCCTGCAGCCGCAATCGGCGCTCCACCGGCCCACGCCGTGCGGACAGCTCCAGGCCGAGGGGGAGACGATAACCGCCTCGTGCACGGGCCGGCGTTCTGCCAGAGCGGCGGAGTAATTCGTAAGCGTAAAATCTTTTTCTTTCTTTATTTTACAGAAAAGGGCCGCAAGCCCGCCGTCGCCGCCCTTCACGTGATGGCCGTAATTCTCGCCGTCGGAGGCCACGCTTATCAGCTGCGGGACCCTGTCCGCGCTGAACTTGGACAGGATCTCTGCGTAGAATTTTTCCGGCTCTTTGATTTCCTGTTTCAATCGCCGGGCCAGTTCGGGATGATAAAAGAAAATGTCCAGGTATTTGCCGGGCTGAATTTTTGAAAACCAGCGGTACGGCCTTGAAGTGTCAAAATCCGCTTCGGCGGCCGGTTCCCAAATGTCTGCGCCGATGGGCCGCCAGGCCCGCGCCTGCGCGGCCGCGAGCACAGTGAACGCAACGCCCGCCTCGCACAGGGCTTCAAGCGTTTCATCGTCGGCGGCAGTTTCAGCCAGCCACATGCCTTCGGTTTTACGCTTGAATTTGCGCTCAAAATGCCCGGCGCCCCAGAGGAGCTGCGTTTTTTTGTCCCGGGCGTTCGCGAGCGGCATAATGAGATGGTTGTAGACCTGGGCCATGGCGTTGCCGCGCCCGAAAGCCTTGATGCTCAGCTTGTCCGCCTCTAGGACGCTTAAATAGACCCCCAAAGCGTGCTTCTCCAGCCAGTCAAGCAGCGTGGGCCCGAAATCAAAGCTCATCAGCGAATAATTGTTGAGCAGCGCCCCCCCCGCAATGCGGGGGGAAAACCCGGCCGCGCAATTGGGTCCGTAGCATTCGTTAAGGATGCGCCGGTTCCAGTTGCTCTCCGGCGCGGCCGAGGGCTCGGCTTCTATGACGCCGAGCCAGGGATTTTCCCTGGGCGGCTGGTAGAAATGTCCGTGAACGCAAAAAAATTTTTTATTCATAACATCCATTAAAAATTTTTGCCATACGCCGTATGCCTTAAGCCATATGCAAGATGTTTTCTGGAGCTTCCTTATAGCTTACGGCCTCTGGCATATGGCCTATAGCGAGCCGCCGAAGGCGGCTCTACTGCCACTTTGAGATGCCCCTGGGTATCACCACTATGCCGTCGGGGTCTATGTAATAGCGCTGGGCGTCCTGGTCCGGGTTGAAGCCGATGGAGGTCTTTGCCTCCAGCGTGTTGAAGCGGTCAATGATGACTTTTTTAAGCCGGGCGCCGGCCTTGATCTCGCAGTCGTCCATGATTATGCAGTCCTCCAGGTGGCATTTTTCATGCACCACCACCTCGCTTGAAAGGACGCAGCGCGACAGCTTGGCCTGATTGATGACACAGCCGTCCGAGACCAGGCAGTCCTGGAGGCTGGAGTCTAGGATCCTGGTGGGCGCGCAGTTATGCCCGGCCGAATGTATGGGCCAGAGTCTGTTGTTCAGATCGAGCCTGGGCTTGGCGCCGAGGAAATCCATATGCGACTGCCAGAAAGATTCAAGCGTGCCCACGTCCCGCCAGTAGTTCTTTTCCTCGCAGGCCCTCATGCCGGGCAGTTTCTGTTCGTCGAAGTTGTAGGCGAAGACCCTGTAGCGCTTGTGGATGGAGGGCAGTATGGTCCTGCCGAAGTCCAGCGCCGCCGTTTCCCCCGATTCTTCATGCAGGATCTTAACAAGGGCTTCATAGCCGAATATATAATTGCCCATGGAGGCGAAGGCGAAGTTGGGATTGCCGGGAATCGGTTTCGGGTTTTTGGGTTTCTCCTCAAAGCCGGTCACGCGGTTTTTGGCGTCCGTCACCAGGGTGCCGAACCGCGGGGCCTGTTTTATAGGCACTGTAAGCGCCGAAATAGTGACGTCGGCCTTGTTCCCGACGTGAAAATCCAGCATCTGCCGGATATCCATGCGGTAGATGTGGTCCGCGCCGAAAACGGCCACCAGGTCGGGTTTGTAGTCAGTTATCAGGTTAAGGTTCTGTTTTACAGCGTCCGCGGTGCCGCGGTACCACATCTCGCCCAGGCGCATCTGCGGTGGGACCACGGTGATGAAGTGGTTCCTGGTGATGCCGCCCCGGCTCCAGCCGGCGCGCAGATATTCTATCAGGGACTGCGACATATACTGTACCAGCACGTAGTTGGAGAAGATGCCCGAATTGATGAAATTTGAAAGCACGAAGTCTATGATGCGGTATTTTCCGCCGAACGGCACCGCGGGTTTTGAGCGTTCCTTGGTGAGCGGGTAAAGCCTTTCGCCTTTTCCGCCAGCCATGATGAGACCCAGTATTTTCATAAGAACCCCCTTGTACGGGGACACACCTTGCTGCAAGGTGTGTCCCCGTCAGCTTATCGCGTCCAAAATTTCCCTGAGGTCGCGGCCTATGCACAGGAATACCGGTTTGTCTATCGCGGTGTAGTTCTTTACGCGCTGTTCGCGCAGTTCCCTGGTGGCCGCTATCAGTTCTTCAAGATGCCTGGCTTCCCGGGCCACGATTATCTCAACCTCGTCCATGCCGTAGGACTGGAAAAAAGTTTCCTGGATTTCGCGATAGCGGCAGATCACGGCTTTTCGTTCGGCCAGCAGCGCCTGCCTTTCAGCTTCCGAAAGCTCGTACCACAGGTGCGATTTGATCACAGGGTGGATCAGCATGAATTTGTGCCTGCCGAAAGTATCCTTCGGCAGGAAACCGAAATCCAGGTCCTTCCTGGGCGCGGCCTCCGCTTCAGGGTGATATACGCCGATAAAGGAGTGCCTGGGAATTAAATACCTGCCGATCCCTATGGAGGCGGTTTTGGCGCAGATATCCTGGAGATGCTCAAGATTGTCCGAGACGCGCCAGAAGAGGATATCAGCGTCCGTGCGCAACCCCGTGACCATGTAAGTTCTCAGGAACAGCTTTTCTTGACAGGCGCCCACCAGGTTTTCAAACTCCTGTTTGGCGGCGATCTTCTCGTTAGAAATAAGCCTTCTGAAGACCGGGTCCAACTTAAGGAAAATGAAGCTTGAATAAAGATTAATCGCTTTTTTTAATTTTTCCATCGGGTCGCTCCGTTGTCGGGATTATGGGTTTTATATAATGAAGGCCGGGTTTCAGCACCTCTATTTCCTGTTCGGTGCTGAGGCCCGTCTCCACTTCCATGATGAGATATTTTCTGCCGAATTTCTCAAACAGCGCGGTCCGGGGCACCAGCAAAGTGTCCTCGCTTCTGCCCAGGGACAGGTAGCCGTTGAACTGCTCGCCTATTTTCAAGCCGCTCCTTAAAGTCGTCACTTCAAGCCACAGGCGGTTAAAGAAAAGGCTTTCCTTTATGCGCATGAAATTGGTCAGGGCGCCTTTAAGTTTGACATCGGGGTTTTTGGCATAGACCAGCTCCGCCGTCATGCCCAGAGCCAGTTTTGTGTAAAGCGGATCGGTGTTCCTGCCTATTATCACCACTTTTCTCGCCACCGTGAAAAGCCTGGCGCCTTTGTAAACGCGGTCCTTGGGTTTGACATAAATATTGGTCAGTATGCCCTCGAATTCCGGCTTTATGACGTAATAATCATATACGTTCTTCCAGCGTTTCTCGGTCTGTTTTCGTGATTCGTCGCTGGAAGAGTCCAGAAGCGCGGCCATTTCGGTGGAGACCATGCGGGACAGCGCATCTTCGGGCGTCACCAGAGTGAACGGCTCTATTATCACGTCTTCCATCCGGCCGTCAAAAGGCGCGTAGATATCGTAACTATCCTGCACCGTGGAGAGCCCGGCGACTTTGGCGAAAACCTCTATATCGCCTTTCTTTATCTCGTCTTCCTGCTCGCCCACCAGGATGGCGGCCGCGTTCGGGGCCGCCCCGCTTATACCGGGAAGCGCGCATAAAAAAGAGGCGCAAAGACACAGCCGCAACAGAGCGGGCAACTGGTTCATTTTTCTATTCATAAATCCGTCGGCTTTTTTGCCGCATGTTTACTGTACGCCTCCCAGGTCCAGGGCATCTCTGCCTTGAAGATCTCCGCTATTGCTTTAGCGTAAACCCGTATCTCCAGCTGCGCGTGAGCATCCATCCTGAGCGTGATGAAGTTCATCAGGCTACGCGCGTTGATCGTCCAGTGGAACTGCGTGTACTGAGCCACGGGAAGCGCCATCCTGGCCAGTTCCCGGGCCGCTCCAGCTTTAAGCAGTTTCCTGTAGGCCCGGTAAGAAGCCTTAACGCTGTCTTCATAAATAGCCGGCATTTTTGACTGGTCAAGCCCGGGTCCGGCCGTGGAGCCCTGGCGGTTTATCCTGTCTTGCGCGCGGAATTCGGACGGGACGTAGAACTCTTCCCGCACCTCGGTATAGCGCGCCGAGACTTCATTGTAAGAATTATGGGTCACGACTCCGTCAGCCACATAGTTGTGGAACGGCCCCTCAACGCTCAAATCATAGGTCGGGCGTATGCCAAGGTACTTAATGGAGGAGATCCGTATCCAACGGGGGATCAGATGATGGATTGCGGGTTTGGGCTTTTCCACCTTCTGATAAAGCCGGACTTTCTGATATGTTGTCCCTTTATTCCAGGGTGACATGCCTGGGCGGAAGCCGCCCGGTTTAATATTGATCAAGCCGTGTATGCGGCGCCATTTCCGGATGACTTCCCCTGAAACTCCCAGGAGCTTTGCCACGGACACATCATCAGCCCCGGTTTGCCGGTATTGCGTTTTCAGCCATTCTTTGTCGCGGTAAAGCGGGTTTGCCACTATTCTGCCGTTTGCGGCCATCCTGGGCAGTTGCGCCCGGTATGCGGCTGTTTCTCCGCGCAGGCGCAGGCCGGTAGCCGCTTCAAGAGTTTTCCATCCGTCCTCGAATCTAAAACGGTGGTCTTTGGTGCACCGGATGGCCTTGCCGTCTTCCAACAAAACCTCAAATACCGGTTTTTCGCCGGTCTTAAAAACGTCCAGCACGCGGGTGTGGCCCAAAGTCCAGGTGTCTTCTTTAAGCTGGCGCAGCATCATTCCTTTAAGCCGCTTCCGTTGAGGCATTACGATGCTAGTGGAGCGATTCTTGGAGTGGGGGATAGGCTTTGCCCCGGACTCCCATTTGCGGAAGAATTCTTCCACCGTCATCCGGTAAGCTCTCCAGTTGCCGGCCCTGGGACCGGCAGGAAGATCAAAATAAAGTTTAGTGTCGCCGGCGACACAGGCTATGCGGTGTCTCATCCATTGCCTGGCCACGAAAATGGGGCATTTGATATGGAACTGGAAAACGCTGTGCTCAAAAGGCGTGTGGTGGCCGTGGGACAGCAGATATTCCACGAGCTTTTTATCCTTTTCCTCGCCTTTGGACCGGGAGCCGAAAGTGACCCTCGCGGATTCTACCGCGCGCCGGTCGCCGCCCATGAAATCCACCAGCCTGACGAAGCCCTTGTCCAGCACGCTGTAAAAGCGTTCCGGCTTCCGTTCTTCCGCCGTGATCATAAACCCTCCGGGTAACGCGAAAACGCAAAATTTATTCTCCCGTAAAAAGTCCATTTTGTCTGGAAATTGTAGCGGGCGACGTAAGTCGCCTATTTGGCGGACTCACGTCCGCCGCTACAGTTTTGAACCCAAAACCGACTTTTTACGGGAAAATCAAAATTTGGCATTGGGCCGCTGTAAAATTATATACTTTTAAAGCCTTTATGGCAAAAATATCTTCCCAAAAGCGTCGCTTGCGTAAAAGCGGCCGCTTTGAGGACCTGGTCAGGATAATGGAGATTCTGCTCGGAGAAAACGGCTGTCCCTGGGACCGCAGACAGACGCATAAGACGCTTTTAAAATACCTGAAAGAGGAAGCGAACGAGGTCTCGGCGGCGGTGCGCAAAAACGACTGGGAAAACCTCAAAGAGGAGCTGGGCGACGTGCTGTTGCAGGTGGTCTTTCACAGCGCCCTGGCCGCGAAGGCCAGCCGCTTCGGGATCGGCGATGTGATAAGGACAGTAAATTCCAAACTTGTCAGGCGCCATCCGCACGTGTTCGGCGGCGTGAGGCTCTCCACTCCGGCCGAGGTTCTGGTGGAATGGCGTAAAATAAAAAGGCGTGAAAAATTTGGCAGGGGCGCGCGGAAAAGGAAATAATGGACGAGACTGCGGCTCTTCAGAAGTTTTCGGCCCTGGGCTTTGCGGATTACGCCTGGGTCGCGCTGGCGGTGGCGGTCCTGCTGGCCATCTCTTACTTCAAGGGAAAAGACGAGGCCGACACCCAGGACTTTTTCCTGGGCAGGAGGAAGATCCCGGTCTGGGCGGCTACCCTCTCGTTCGTGGCCACTGAAATAAGCGCCATGACCATAGTCGGCGTGCCCGCCGCGGGATTTAAAGAAAACTGGCAGTACCTGCAGTTCTTCATCGGATCGGCCGCGGCCAGGATACTGATAGCCCTGCTTTTCATCCCGGCTTTTTATAAATACAACTGCACCACCATCTACGAGTTCCTGAAACACCGCTTCGGGCCCGGAACGCAGTACGCCGGCTCTTTTTTCTTTTTCATCACGCGGCTTTTCGCTTCGGGACTGAGGCTCTACGCGGCGTCGCTGGCCGTGTCCGTCATCCTGGGCTGGCCGCTTGTCCACGCGCTCGTTTTTTTTACGGTCATCAGCATCGCTTTCATCGGTTTCGGCGGCATCAAGGCGGTGGTTTGGACCGGGACCCTGGAAGCGATGAGCTTCTATTTCGCCGGCGGGACCGTCCTGGTCTATCTCTTCACCCATATCAACGGCGGGTTTTCGGAGCTCTTCAGGACGGCGGACGTCGCCGGCAAACTCTCGCTTTTCAACCTGGGCTGGGGCCTCAAGGACCCGAACGTGCTCTGGATCGCCGTTTTAAACGGCATCTTCGGTTCCATGGCGGCTTTCGGCACCGACCAGGAACTGATGCAGCGGCTTCTGACCCTTGAAACCCGCCGGGACAGCCAGAAGACGATAATAGCCACAATTTTTGCGACCATCCCGCTTCTCGCGCTCTATCTGTCGGTGGGCACGCTTTTATTCGTGTTCTACAGCCAGAACCCGTCGCTGCCGCTGCCGGACAACCCGGACAAAATCCTTTCGCATTTCACGGTGCAGGTCCTGCCCGCCGGGCTTAAAGGCATTGTGCTGATGGCCGTCGTTATGGCGAGCATAGATTCGCCGTTAAGTTCGCTTTCCTCCTCGTTTATAACGGATATTTACCGGCCCCTGCTGAAGAAAGACGGAACTGAAAAGCATTATCTACTGGCCTCGCGCTTTAGCGTGGCCGCGTTTGGAATTGCGCTGGCGTTCATCGCCTACAGCTGCCGCAACGCCCAGGGGATGCTGTGGCTGGCCTATAAGGTGAACGGCGTGACGGCCGGGAGTCTGCTGGGCGTCTTTCTGCTGGGGCTGCTGACCAGGGCGCGCTCAAACAGGGGGAATGTGGCGGCGATGTTCATAAGCGCCGGGGCGGCGGGTCTTGCGCTCTATCTTTCCGAGACGGGAAGACTGGCCGTGGGCTGGAGCTGGATGATAGTCATCGGCACCGCGCTCACTTTTGCGCTCGGCTGGCTGCTCGGGCTTGTTCTTGACAAAGAAAACATCCCACCGCCGTAAAAGGCAGGGCATAAGGTTAGGATATACAACGGATAAGAACCGGGGTCACTACTGTACCCTAAACCCGCTACCCTATCTTCAGTTGTGCTTAAGGAGCTGTTCTTTTCTCTTCTTTATTTCATCTTCGAGATTTTCCAGTTTCTCCTTGGTTTTCTCGGTCGCGTCTTCAAGCCAATCGTTGACCCTGGTCCGGGTCTGTTTTCCCGAGGCGGGCGCGAACAGGATGCCGAGCGCGGCGCCGATTATGCCGCCTAGCAAAAAAGCCGATATTATTTCACCGCTTCTGTTTTCCGACATATTCCCTCCATTAACTGTCTTAATGTTACCCTTGTTATTCTTATACATTATCCCTATGGTTGTCAATTCCTTTTCCTTCGGCCTGAAATTTCAGCATAAGGCCGCTGAAATTTCAGGCGGGGGACGCAATAACGTCCAAATGGCGGGGAAAATTACCGCGCTCGGTGCATTCCTCTGGTGTCGTACTTTTTCCCGCGATCTGGTAAGTCGCCTTTTACGATTGCTATCAGAATAGTGAATTTGCGTCAGGAAAGCGGGATTTGGGGAAAGCTATGCCGTTCATGTATTTATCTCCGGCGCCCCAGAGGCCGGTTATTTCCATTTACGCGGCTGGCCGCGTTGCCGCCAATGCCTTTGCCATCGGCCATCTTCGCAACGGTATAACGCGCACAGGGCCAGCATTTCCTCGGCGCGGTCGGTTGTAGGCATTATTATTTCCTTATTTACTATAGTAAATAAGAGTATAATAAAAAAACGCGGAACATGCCAACCATATTATTTTGAATTGTATTTAAACCATACTTCCAGCGCAGAAAAACAGCTTTTATCGTCGACAGCCGGTTAAATCCAGCTGTAGCTGTTCTGGCTACAACGACAACGGGGTCTTAAGTAATTCAAAAACCCGTTTTTGCAAAGGCGTCGGTTTGGTCA
>JACQYT010000073.1 GCA_016208085.1 Elusimicrobiota bacterium
AGAAGTGCAATAGTCCCATTATCGCGGGAAGAGGGTCCGCTTATATGCAACGACGAGACATTGATCTACTACTTGAAGTGGGTGGGAGTGTTAGGTGGTCAGATTATACAACACAATGTCAGATTATTCTTGCGCCGCTACAAAGAACAACGACGGGTTTCTAAATCTTGTATAATAAAAACAGGTAATGGGTAAGGATTGGAATTGAGGTTTGAACCCTATACCCTGATTTTATGGCCTTTAAGATACGGAAAGGGCTGGCTTACCGCAAGATTGACGGGCTGGTCTTTATAGCGGACGCGGCGCGCGAGCGTCTGCACGAGCTTAATGCCGCCGGCTCGCTGATCTGGGAAAGCCTGGCGGCTGGAAAAAGCGAAGCCCGCATAGCCGGAGCCGTCTGCGCCGAATTTGAAGTGGCCGAAAAGACGGCGCGCGAGGATACGGCGGCATTTATAAAGGAGCTTTCGTCCGCCGGGCTTATAACAGCAGGGTAGAGGAAGGGGGGGGACGGGAACGCGCCTTTTTATTTGCGACATTCGCGGTTACTCGTGTAATTCGTGAATATTCGAGGTATTCGCTATATGAAAAAGAAAAAAAACCTTATTTAAAACCCGCTTTAAAAAGCGAAAAAGTATTTGAGACCGCGGCGCTTGCCTGCGGGAAATGCCAATCCTCGGTCACCAAACAATCGGCCTGCACCAGCCTGAAGAAAAATTCCTGATGAACGCGTTCAAGCTTGAGGGAACCAGTATGCTGCCGCTCTTTAAGCCCGGCGAAGTGGTCATTGTTCAGCCCTTCAGCCTTCAGCTTTCAGCCTTTTTGCGGGCGACTGCGCCGTTTATAACTACGAGGGCCGCACCCTGCTGCACCGGGTCCTGGGAACGGAAGAAAAAGGCGCCTGGCTTTCCGACGACGCCGGGCTCCTGGCTCCGCATTTCGTCCCCTGGGGGCGGATAGAGGGCAAAGTAATTTCCAACAACCCGCTTAAAAACGGCATTACAGGCCTCGGCTACTCAAAATTCAGGCAGTTCTTATCCTGCCATGTCCACTGAACTCGACAAGCTTACCGCACTGACGCTTGAAAAGAACATCCCGCTGACAGCGACTATAGAGCTTACCCGCCGGTGCCCCTGCCGCTGCGCGCACTGCTATCTTCCCGAAACCCAGGGCAGAAAAAAAATCGCCGCCGGAAAAGAGCTCGGCGCAGCGGAGTGGAACGGCGTTTTTAAACAGCTCGCGGAAAGCGGCTGCCTGTTCCTGGTCTTTACCGGCGGGGAGCCGCTGCTCAGACCCGATTTTGCCAAAATTTGCGCGCATGCCGGCGCCCTTAATTTCGCCATAAGAGTGTTTACGACAGGCTTTGGCCTTACAGACGGACTTTTACGAAAACTCGCGGAAACAAATGTTTCTTCCTTTGAGCTCAGCCTTTACGGCAGGAAGGAGATACACGACGCCATAACCCGCCGCCCGGGCTCCTTTGAAACCGCGCTTTCAGCCGCGAAAAAGCTTAAGGCGGGCGGCTTTAAGGTGAAGCTCAAAATGCCGCTTATGAAGAGCAATTGCGGCCAAACGGGTTACCTGATGCGTTTATGCGCGAGGCACGGCTTCAGATACGGCTTTGACCCAGTGATCGCGCCGGCCAACGACGGGCTGAAGGAAACCCTGAAGCTCAGGCCGTCCGCGGCAAGTCTTGAACGGATTTTCAGGGACCCGCGCTTGAACGGTCCCATGATGGCGCAGCTTAAAGCGGGAGCGGTTTACGAGGATTTTTTCTGCGGCGCGGGAAAGAGCGCATTCAGCGTAGACCCTTACGGGGGGCTGTATCCGTGCCTGCAGATACCCGTTCCGCTGGGAAACTTAAAGAAAACGCCTTTCTTGCGCCTGTGGAAAAACTCGCCCTGGCTTAAGAAATGGCGTGGGTCAAAACTTTCGGACCTAAAACAGTGCGCCGCCTGCCGATACGCGAGCGTCTGCAGCCGCTGCCCCGGCATAAGCCTGCTTGAGGAAGACGACATCATGGCGCCCAATAAGTCTGCCTGCCGGTTCGCGAAAATAAGCCATTCCTTCGCGCGGCAAGGCCGGGCGATAAAAGGATGAAGGCCAAAGGACGGAAAAAGTAAACCGGTTGAAAGTTGTAGAATAAAACGGTCGCTGTCCCTGGTTCTCGTCAGTGCCGGGGAATAATGGCCTAAAATTTAACTTGCCATATTAAAAAATAGGTGTTATACTTAAAGTGTGAAAGAAAGAACCCTGGGGTTGGCTCTAAAAACGGCCGTTAAGACTTTTCCGGCGATCGTGGTGACCGGTCCGCGTCAATCCGGTAAAACGACACTCTTAAAATCGGTTTTCGGCAAAACGCACAAATTCGTCAGTCTGGAAAACCCTGATGTGCGATCAAGGGCCAGACAGGATCCGCTGTTATTCCTTACGCAATACGCGCCGCCGGTAATAATAGACGAAATACAATATGTGCCTGAACTGCTTTCCTATATCAAGACCAAAATAGATGAAGACAGGAAACCCGGTCAATGGCTTTTTACCGGCTCACAAAATTTTGTTCTTATGGCGGGTGTAAGCCAGTCCCTGGCCGGCCGCGCCGCCATTCTCTCTCTTTTGCCTCTCTCCTATGCGGAACTAATAAACCGGGGGGGTACGACGCGGGATGTGGATTCCCTGATAGCCGGGCTGGATCTGGGATTGAAAACCGCCGGGAAAGTATCCCTTTCCGATCTCATTTTGCGCGGTCAATATCCGGAACCGGCTGCCAATACAGCTGTGAACAGGGAGCTTTGGTGCAGTTCTTATATCTCCACGTATCTTGAGCGGGATGTGCGCAACCTCGCGCACATAGGTGACTTTCAGCAGTTCGAAATTTTCCTAAAGATCTGCGCCTCACTCACAGGCCAAATATTAAACATGTCTAATATCTCACGGGAAATAGGGGTAAGCGTTCCAACCATTAAAAGATGGCTTTCTGTTTTGGAGACCGGATACCAGGTATATCTCCTCTATCCATATTATAAGAACGTCGGTAAGCGGTTTGTGAAAAGCCCCAAGTTGTATTTTACAGATCCGGGGCTAGCTTCCTATTTTTTAGGCATCAATTCCAGGGAGGCTCTGCTCTCAAGCCCCAGTTTCGGAAACCTCTTTGAAACCATGGTGGTTATGGATTTTATGAAACGGTTCTACCATTGCGGCCAAAAACCCTCCATGTATTACTTTCGCACGCAGGACGGGCTTGAGGTTGACCTTGTGATTGAGCGCAGGAACGATCTTCATCTATTCGAGGTAAAAAGCGCCATGACAATAACGCCGAAACACGCTTTCTCGCTGGTGAAAGCTGCCGGGGATTTGAAAAGCACGGTGAAAAGCGCGACGCTCATCTCGGCCTCAGAGGATAATTTCCCTATAAGGGAAGGAGTACGCAATTTTAACTGGCAAAACATCCTTGGCGTATAGAAAGTCGTTAAAATAAAATGGCCGCTGTCCCCATTTACCCATTCGTCCGCTGCGGACAATTTTGGGCCTTGACAACGGCAATAGGTCTGCTATACTATTATTTGGGAAAAGACTATATAAAGGCAAAACGAAATAGCCGGAGGCTATTTATTTTTTGTCCCGCCATCGGACATAACTTATCCAATGCGCCGCCGGAAAAGAGGGCCACAAATCATGGTAAAAATGAACAAAACCCTGGCATACGGCCTGGCCTGTCTGCACTACCTCGACAATAACGAATCCCGCGACTGGCTGCGGGTTTCCGAGATTGCCCGCCTGCAGAACCTGCCCGCCGCCTACTGCAATAAAGTGCTGCAGGCGCTTGTGCGCGCCGCTCTGGTGGACTCGCAGAAAGGCAAAGGCTACAGGCTGCGCAAAAAACTGGACGACATAAACGTGTGGGAGCTGATGGAGGCGCTGACTTTCAACCACGCGCCGGAGGCCGGCAAAAAAGAGCTGACGATAAAGCTTTACGAAACGCTCCGCGAAGAGGTCAACCACTGGCTGGTGGGTCTGACCGTGCGCGACATAGTGGAGATGATGAAGGAAGAAGAAAGGCGCAAGGCAGAGCATCCGGCGGAGGAATAATGTCCAAAACTGTAGCGGCGGACGTCAGTCCGACAAATAGGCGACTTACGTCGCCCGCTACAAGCCTGTGGCAGTGCCGCATCAGACGCAATACATGCGTAGGTGCCGCAACAAGGCCCACGGCCATCAGGCGGCCTATGCGTATCAAGCGGCCAATTTCCAAACAAAATGGACTTTTTATGAATAAACCAAAGGCTGAGGGGAGAGCGCGTTGAGGCTGTATGAAAACTGAATTCAGGAAAAATACCAGGCTCAAAAATTATGATTATGCGGCCAACGGGTATTATTTTGTGACCGTTGTGACACGGAATAGACAGCCATTTTTATGTAGCGGCGGATATAAACCCGCAATTGAAGAATGCGTAAAAAGATTGCCGGAGTTTATTAGCGGCTTGTCAATTGATTGGTTTGTGGTAATGGATAATCATGTTCATATAATTTTTGTTTTTGAGGGTTGCGCGCGTCCTTTGGGGCGGGTGGTTGCCGCGATGAAATCCGCCATCACGAAAATTGTATTAAGTAGCGGCGGACGTGAATCCGCGCCAGAAGAAGGCGATTTACATCGCCCGCTACAATTATGGGAGTGGAACTACTACGAACACGTCATCCGAAATGAGAAGGCGTTGTCGAAGATACGGGAATATATACAAAACAATCCGGAGGCGGAAAAATTGAATTGGGACGAATTGGATGTGTAGCGGCGGATGTAAATCCGCGCCGCAAGGTAGCGGCGGATGTAAATCCGCGCCGCAAGGTAGCGGCGGATGTAAATCCGCGTCAAAAAAAGGGCGATTTACATCGCCCGCTACAATTATTTTCCTATTTTTAGCCTTTATCCTTTATCCTTCAGCCTTTCTGCACGCCGAGACGCGCGTAAAGACCGTGGAATATAATTTCGGTGGCTATTACAGCGACACGGACAAGGCTTCCGGCGCGCAGACCGATTTCCCCACGCGGACGGTAAAACTTCCGGAAAACGGCAAAACAATAAGAAGCGCCTGGCTGGAATTTGAGGGGCTTACCCTTTCAAATGTCGACGTAAATCCGATAACGATATATTTTGACGCCGGCACCGCCGCTTCAACCGCCCGGTTCACAAGCGTCCAATACACGGCCAGCACCAATGAATCCATAAGTCTTTTCGCCCGGGCCGACGTCACCGCCGTCGTCACCGCCGAGCTGGCCCAGCTCGCCGCGGGCAGAGAGTTCACCGCGGGGGTGACCATAACCGGTCCCCTTTCCAACATGCACACGATGAAGCTTTATATCACCTATGAATACGACGATTTATCGCCGGTTCAGGTTAAAACAGTGAGATTCCCTCTTTATTCCGACTATACGGGCAAGATAGCGGCGTTCACCGGCCAGCAGCCGGCTGGAACTATTCTAATGCAATATCAGGCGGATCTGCCTGATATGCAAAGCATTCAGCAGCAATGGTTTGAAATAAAAGGTTTCAGGCAAAACACGACCGCAGACGGTTCCGTCTATCTTAACATAGGGGGCGGTGTTAGGCGTTTTTTAAAAGTGCATAGTTTACAGATTAAAACTGCATACCTGCCAGATCGATAGTCTTGAGCCGTTGGATATCCAATAATTGATCGTCCCGCCAAAATCTGAGCTCTGTTACGCCACCGGTCATTGGATAGAAGCGAATAGTGAGATGGTCGCCAGGGTTGATTCTGTTGACCAGAAGCAGCTTATTGTTGATGGAGACGCGGCGGTAAGAATCCACCGTTCGTTCTGTCCTGAGGCAGAAGATATCCTTAACGGATTGCAGAGGCGGCTTGATTTAAAATTGCCGGAAAAGGGATCGTTTTTCTCGAAGTGCTTTCTGTAATCGGAAGTAGGGAATCTCCAGCGTGGTGGAATGAACCTGCCGGAAATTATATCGGTTGACTTCCTGCCGCAGGAAAGTCCGGGCTCTTCGGATGTCGGTCGTATTATCGCGGACGCAGGTTCTTACCAGCCGATCCTGAAGCCATTGATAAGGGCGTTCGATTTTTCCCTTAGCCTGTGGCGAAAGCGCATATATGACCTTGACGCCACAGTCCTGTAGAACCATTTTCCACTGCGGATTCACCTCGTCGGTCAACTTGTGATGGTCCCGCCAGATGGAATCGCGACCCTGGACAAAGCGGAAGATGGAATGCGAATCGACGTAGTAGGAGAAGGGGAACCCGTATTTGAGAAAAACGGATTGGAGGGCGAAGATATGCGCCCAGGAGCTTTCGCGCCGAAGGAGTTCCGCATAGAGGAGAAAGCGGGAGTGGTCGTCGAGGGACGTAATCAGAGACCATTTTTCCCTGGCAGCCGGAGCCCAGAGGTGGAGGGAAGCATCATGTTGAATCAACTCGCCGGCGTAATGGGTCAACACTTCCCGATCATGCGCTGCGTGTTTGGTTCTCTTGAGATAGAAGCCATGTTTTTGGGCGCGGTCAATTATTGTTGATAGGGACACCGAACGTTCGTGATTTTCAACGAGGCGGTCTTTGATGTAACTGTAATTGTAGCGATGCACAGGGTTTTCTTTGTCCTCGATGATTTTCTTTTCAATAGCCAATTCCCTGAGGATGGCCTTTTCAGTCTGTGCCGAGATTTGATGCGTCGGTTCTCGGCGCTGATACTCTATTGAGAAGGTATGCGGATTCTTCCTGTATCGTTTGATCAACGCGAAAAAACGACGTTCTTCGATTCCCAAGACCTCTTGGATATAGCGTCTTGGAATCTCGCTTTTACAGTAGCGGGCGAACAATTCTTTAACTTGCGCGTCGGTAAACTTCTTGTGTAACTGTGACATGGATGGGACCTCCGTTTTTATCCCATTATATCACGGCCCAAGAAGGAAGAACGGTCCCCACGAAGCGTGTGAATCGCGCCGCTCATGTAGACTTGTGGACAGCCAAAGGCTGCCCACAGGGTCCACAATCGCTTGGACAGCGCTTTGCGCTGCCCACTCGATTCACACGCTGATGATGATTTTGAACTTGGGGGGTATGCACTTTTAAATCGTAAATCCCTTAAAAACTATGCACTTTTAAAAAATTACTGACAGTTGTCCATGCAGAGCTGGACAACCAATTACGTATCCGTGCGGGTTTTTGACAATGCGGGCTCTTCAGCCGGGGTTACGGATGTTTTTTATATCAAAAAGGACACCTCAGCCCCGTCTGTCACGGACAACCAAAGCGGCGACGATGCCTGGCGCAGATTCGGCGGCACGGCTTATAATGTGGACTTCGCCGATTCCGGCGCGGGGCTTAACGGGGCGAAGTACGAGGCCTGGAC
Source organism: Elusimicrobiota bacterium (assembly GCA_016208085.1). Lineage (GTDB taxonomy): Bacteria > Elusimicrobiota > Elusimicrobia > Elusimicrobiales > UBA9959 > JAHJSU01. Next base: position 7,375 of record JACQYT010000073.1, read on the forward strand.
CGGCCCCGGCAGGACCGGAACGCAGAAAATAGCTTTAACCTCCGTCCCTGACGTCGTCGGCGACTCATTCACCGGCGACTGGACTGTTGATTTCACGCTGCTGGCCCAGGGCACAAATTATATTTCAGTGGAGGCCTATGACGCGCTGGGCTCAACCGCCAGCTCCAGCCCTTCGGTCTCGCAGGCGTCCTTCTCCGCGCTGGCGGAGAAGCCCTATTACTGGAAAGCGCGCGCGCTGGATAATGCGGGCAATTATTCAGCCTATTCATCCACCCGTTCCTTCACGGTGGACCTTACCACGCCCACCGTTGCGGACCTGCAGGACAATGCCACCCATTATCTTACGGCTAATACCGGGCTGTATAACGTCAATTTCGACGATCTGGGCGGCTCGCTGCTTGAGAAGGTTCAGGTTAAGATAATGACAGGTTCAGCGCAGACAGGAACACTTATAACCGACTGGGCCGACAACATCACCGGCATTAATTCTTCTTTATATTCCTCTGACTGGTCGCTGGCCGCTGGTCACTGGTCACTATTGTTGCCCGGCACCAACTACATAAGCGTTCGCGCTTATGACAACGGCGGTTCTTACGCGGACCTGACTGACTCCTTCAATGTTCTGAAAGACACGCAGAATCCGTCAGGAACCGCCGTCCCGCCCGCCTACGCGGGCGCATTGAATTTCAACGTGGCCTATTCAAGCTCCGACTCCGGCCTGGCCGGCGTCGGATATGTGAAGCTTTACTACACTTTCGATACGGTTTCCCCGTACACCTGGACGCAGTTCAGCGCGACTTTCAGCGCAAGTCCGATAGCCTTTAATGCGCCCCAGTCCGGCACGGTGGGTTTCAGAATAATAGCATACGACCGGGCAGGCAATACCGACGAGGCCGCCCCGCCATTGGCCGCAACCGCCCCCGAAGATTCAACAGTTATAGATCTCTCCGCCCCGACGGTAACCGACAACCAGGCCGGCGACGATACCTGGCGCAATTCGGCCGGAACCGTTTACAATATTGACTTCTCGGCGTCTGGGGCCTCCCTGCTCGACACTGCGCAGTATAAAATAACTTCCGACCCCGGCCAGACCGGCGCGCTGTTAAAAGACTGGACCGATATAGCCGCCGGTATCAACTCGGCAAATTACACTACGGACTGGCAGGCGGATTTCGCGGCCCTGAAATCCAGTTTCAACTATGTTTCGGTCAGGGTCTGGAACGCGGCCGGGACCACGACCACGGCCAATGACGTGTTCTATGTAAAGAAAGACACCTCCGCCCCGACGGTAACCGACAACCAGGCCGGCGACGATACCTGGCGCGCGGTCGGCGGGACCCTATACAATGTGGATTTCCAGGACCCGCTGTCGCTGCTGGCCAATGTGCAGTATTCGGCTTCGCCGGCAGCCGGGGCGGCTTCCGGCGAACTGGTGCCGTGGACAAATATCGCCTACGGTATTTCCGCCGAAAACTATACCACCGACTGGGCCGTGGATTTTGCCGCGCTTAACAGCGGCGCCACAAATTATATCTCGGTCCGGGGCTATGACCTGGCCGGCAATATGTCCATAAGCACGGATATCTTCCACGTGCTCAAGGATACGGTTCCGGCCGTCATAACCGACAACCAGAGCGGCGACGCCGTCTGGCGAAACTCCAACTCCGGGGTTTATAACATAGACTTCGCCGATTCCGGCGGCTCGCTGCTTTCCGCCTTCCAGGTGCGGGCCTCCAGCGGCCCCGGCCAGACCGGCACACCGGCCTTTGACTGGTCCGACCAGGCCGCCAATATCAATTCGGCTTCTTATACCTCCGACTGGTCACTGGCCGCTGGTAACTGGTCGCTATTGTTGCCGGGTACCAATTATATTTCCGTGCGGACCTGGGACTTTGCCGGAACTACCGTAACGCTCAACGACGCGTTCTACATCCTCAAGGACGCCGCCGGCCCGGCGATAACGGACAACCAGGCCGGCGACGATGCCTGGCGCGCTTACGCCGACGCTCTCTATAATGTGGATTTCAACGATACACTTTCAGGCCTCTCCTCTTTATACGCAAAGGTGCATTCCGAACCCGCGCAGGCGGGCGTGCTGCTGGCCGACTGGGCGCTGACCGCTCCGCTGTTCACCGCTATGGCCGAGGGGCAGAACTACGTGACGCTGAAAGTTTATGACGGCGTGGGCAATTATTCCACGCTGGCCGACGCTTTTTATGTCAAAAAAGACATCACCGGCCCGGCGATAACCGACAACCAGAGCGGCGACGCCGTGTGGCGCTCAACTTACAGCGGCGTGGTTTATAACGTCGATTTCGCCGACAGCCTGTCTTTGCTCTCGCGGTTTACGGTGAGGGCCTCCAGCGGCCCCGGCTACAGCGGGACGCAGGCCCTGGACTGGACCGACAATACCACAGGTATTAATGCCGCTTCTTATACTTCGGACTGGTCGCTGGCAACCGGCAACTGGTCGCTGCTGCTGCCCGGAACGAATTATATCTCCGTGCGCGCCTATGACCAGGCGGGGGCTTCAACCACGCTGGCCGATGCTTTTTATGTTTTGAAAGACACGTCCGCGCCTTCGGCGATAACGAATCTCTCCGCGAACACGGGCTCCGAAGGCGAAATAACCCTCTCCTGGATCGCCTCAGGAGACGACGGCTCTTCCGGGACGGCCTACGCTTATATCGTCAAGGTCTCTTCCACGGAAGCCATAAACGCCGGCAATTTTGACTCGGCCCAGACCTATGCCCAAACCTGGCCGCCGGCCGCCGCCGGTCTTACCGAGAACAGCTCCCTGACCGGTTTGCAGGCGGATACCCTCTATTACGTCGCGCTGAAAGTGCAGGACAAGGCAGGCAGTCTCTCGGCCATCTCCAATCTGCCCTCGGCCATAACAGGGGCCGATGTCGCCGCCCCCGGCACAATAGCGCTTAGCGCCGCCACCGGGGCTTTTGAAGGGCAGGTGGATTTGTCCTGGACCGCCGTGGGAGATAACGGCGTGGCCGTCGGCACAGCCACAACCTACCTGGCGCGTTACCGCACCGACCAGGCTATAACCACTCTGGCCCTCTGGGACGGCGCTCAGATTTACACGCAGAGCTGGCAGCCGCTTGGCGCCGGCGAGGCCGAAGTAAAAACCATAAGCGGCCTCGTGCCGGGCACGATTTATTACTGGGCTGTCAGGGCCGTGGACGAGGTGAACAATACCGGGGCTCTTTCAAACAGCCCTTCCGCTTCCGCCCAGGTGGCCGGGGCCGTCGGCGGCATGCTGCAGTTCGGCGTCAGCACGGCCTATGATGTGCCTTACTTCAGAAAATGGTCGCCGCCGGACTTCGGCGCCGCCCAGAGCGGCGTTGAAACCGACGCGCTCGGCAACTCGCTTATACGGCATGCCGTGGTTAAAGCATCCCCGCTCAGGAACGAGAAGATCTCCGGCCTGCTGTCCTCCGACGGCGTGCTCCAGATACAGCGTTATAACGGCGTGACGGATATCTGGACCAATGAATGGAGCACCACCACGATAGGCGCGACGAATTCCGCTTACAGAGGTTTTGACATAGCCTATGAGCGGCTGAGCGGCCGGGCCATGGTGCTCTACAGCGGCGCGGCGGCGGGAGACCTCTATTACAATATCTGGGACGGCAATTCCTGGACCGGGGCGGTGACGCTGACCACCGGCACGGCCAATGCCTCTTTATGGGTAAGACTAGAGGCAAAACCAAACAGCGATCAATTAACGGCCGCTTTTTCAAAGGCAACCGACCTTGAACTTTATGCAATACACTGGACCTCAATCGCCTGGACAAACGGCTACCAGATAGCGGCTTCCGTCGGCGCCACCGCCAAGCAGAATTTTGATATAGCGTGGGAATCAAGCGGCGGGGAATGTATTGTCGTCTGGACGGATAATGTGACGCTGGGGAAGGCGTTTACGACTAAATGGGATGGTTCGGTCTGGTCGGCTTATACGACCACTACTTTCGCTTTTGGCGGCGCCAACGGCGTTCCCCAGTGGCTCAGGCTTGTCTCAAACCCGAAAAGCGGTTCAGCTTATGCCGATTATATCGTCGCGGCTTCGGTTGACGGCGCGGGCGACTGGAATTCTTCAATATGGACGGGCTCAGATTGGGCTTATCCGGCGACTGAAAATACCGCGGTCAGAAATGCGGCCAACCAGGCAAGAACCATTGACGCGGCGTGGGAATCAAACGGCAATGAGTTCATAGTCGTAACAGCCAGCGCCACAAATTTCGGCGTGCGTTACTCAAGCTGGGTTTCAGGCGCCTGGCAGACAACGCTTGCCGCGTCGCCTTCTGTCGGAGCCTGGACGGGCCTTGTAAACGGAGTTCAGCTTGAAGCGGACCCGAACACGGATTCAATAATATTGAACGCCGCTTCCGCTTCCAGTGATTTAAGAACGGCGAACTGGAACGGCGCGACTTTCTCCCTGGGCGTGACCCACACCGCTGCCATCTCGGCCAATGCCTATATGCCTTTTAATTTCGCCCTGCACAGGCATGACACCTCCGCCCCGACGGTGGCCGACAACCAGTCCGGCGACGACGCCTGGCGCAACGCCAATACCGGGGTTTATGACGTGGACGCCAACGATACCGGCGGCTCGGGTTTAAGAGAGCTGCAGGTGAAGGTTTACACCGGCGCGGGCCAGACCGGAACGCTGGTTATGGACTGGGCTGCGCAGGTTTCCACCGCCGGAGTCAATTCCTACACGCTGAATTGGGCGCTTGCCGCCAGCGCCTGGACCGCGCTCAGGGAAGGCGTGAACTATGTCTCCGTGCGGGCCATGGATGGCGCGCTTAATACCACCGTCAACCCGATCGTTGACGCTTTTTACGTGAAAAAGGATACCACGGTCCCGTCGGTCCCATCGCTGGTTTCTCCGGCGGACAATGCGGCCGTAAACACCCAGTCCCCGGCCTTTGACTGGTCGGACTCTTCAGACGGGACTTCCGGTATGGCGAACTATGAACTGGAGGTTTCCACCTCGGATGATTTCGGGGTTCTTTCCTACAGTTCAGCGCCAGCCGCCTCCGGAGCCTCCGCTTCCGGCCTGGCCAGCGGAAAATATTTCTGGCGCGTACGGGCGAAGGACGCCGCCTCCAATTATTCGCTCTATTCGTCCACTTTTGCGGTTTTCACTGATACCGCGCCGCCGGTCATAACCAACGGTCAGTCCGGCGACGATGTCTGGCGCAATTCCTCCGGCACGGTGTTTAATTTTGCCGTTAGTGCGGCAAAGTTTGTAGGAAGTCTTCCTCCACATGGGGTCAATGTCGTTATTTATAGGCAATTATTGCGTTCGGCTTTATCAATCGGCGCTAACTGGCAGGAGGCGGCAGGAGGCTTGAGTGATGCTGATTTTACGCATAGTGCGAATATCGCTAAAAAAGAAGCACGGGAAACAATCTATTGGCTGAAAATCATGAAAGAGCTTAAAGTCGGCGAGCCCGCGGATTTGAACGCGCTATATACCGAATCTTGCGAGCTTGTTTTGATCCTCACGTCTATTGTAAAAAAAATCCAGAATAAGCGCAGGCCGGTAGGTTCTAAAACAATTCTGATTTTGTTTCTGTCCTTTATCCTTAATCCTTTAGCCTTTCCTCCGCCGCGGATTGGCCGATGTTCAGGGGGAACGCCGCGCGCACAGGTTACGGCGCAGAGCAGGCTTACCCGCCGTTCTCACCGGCCTGGGAGTTCCAGGTGCAGGGCGACGTTCTCTCCAGCCCCGTGGTCTATGACGGCGTCGTTTATTTCGGCGCCCGCTCCGGCAGCGTTTACGCGCTGAACGCCCGCACTGGGGAGCTTATCTGGGACTATTCAAGCGACGGCTGGATAGACGCGACGCCGGCGGTCTCCAGCGCCGGGGTTTTCGTCCCGTCCATGGACGGTCGGTTTTACGCGCTCAACAGGCAGGATGGGAACATGCTGTGGTCGGCGGAGCTGGGCGGGCCTTCTGTTTCTTCGCCGCTTTATCTGGACGGGAAGATTTACGTGGGAGTGGGGCTGCCGAGAAACTCGCTTAAGGCTTTTAGCACAGTCACAGGCGCGCTGTTGTTTGAGAAGAGGACGGCCCTGCCCGGGGGCCAGCCGGTGGACTGCGCCCCCTCTACCGACGGCGAAAAGGTGTTCTTCGGCGCCAATGACGGCCGGGCCTACGCCGTGGACGCGGCGACCGGTCTCGACGCCTGGCCCTCCCCCGGCTATTACCAGACCATAGGCGGAAGTTATGGCATGGCGGCGCTGGCGGTTTCCAGCGGCTCCGTCTACGCCGTTCCCGGGCGCGACGAAAGGCGGCTTTTCGCCCTGTCGGCCGCCGACGGCAGCCAGCTCGGCGTGTCAAACCAGCTTGAGCCGGTGCAAGACTATGCGGGTTGGATGAGCGTAACTTCCCCCGCGCTGGACGCGGATAATATTTACCTGGGCGCCGGCTCCGTTCCGCATTGGCTGATGGCCCTGTCGCGCCAGGGGTTGGAGGGCATCTGGCCGAGCTCCCCCACGCTTGGAAATGTCTCAGAACTGGGGCTCATGCCTTCCCCGGCCCTGGCCAACGGCGTCATCTGCGCCGGTACAGCGGACGGAAGGCTGGTGTTTTTTTCAACCGCCGGAGCGCAGTTGCAGGTGGTAACGTTAGCCACCTCCACATTCTCCTCCCCTGCCGTTTCCAACGGGATGCTTTATATCGGCACACAGGGCGGGAAACTTACAGCCTGGCGCTCGGAGCGCGCCGCTGCCGTCTCCAGCCCCGCTCCATACGCGTTGGTCAGCGGCGTCGTACAGGTAAAAGGTTATCTCGCCAACCCGAAGTTAAGCGGTTACACCCTGGAATATGCCCCCGCTTCCGCTCTCTCTTCCTGGGTTACGGTTATTTCCACCTCCGCCTCCTCCCCGCTTGAAGACGCCGTTCTAGCCGGCTGGGACACTTCGGGGTTTTCCAACGGGTTTTATACTTTGAAGTTGACCGCCATGGAGACTCCGGCCGCCGTTACCGACAACACCGCCTATGTCACAGTGCGGGTGAACTATCCGCCCCTGCCGCCGGTAAGCCTTACGGCCGCCGACGTGCCCGCCGACAGCGGAAATAAAATCAGGTTGAACTGGACGGCTTCCCCCACTCCGGGCATAACAGCTTACAGGGTATACAGAAAGAGCAGCGGAGATTATTCTTTGCTTGCCTCAACCGGCCCCGCAGCGCTTACCTCCGTGGACGCCTCCGCCGTCACCGGCACGACTTTTACCTACCTCGTGAGGGCTTTTGACGGCTACGTCGAGTCGGCGGATTCCCCCGAGGCTTTGGCGTTCGCCATAAACGATAACCCTTCAAGCGACAAGATCGCGCCCTCGGCTGTGCCGGACCTTGCCGGGGTTCAGGGTTCACTGGGCGGCCGCGTCACCCTGGCCTGGACCGCGCCCGGCAATGACGGGAATGTCGGTACGGCCTCCCATTATGAAATACGCTACGCCTCCTCCCCCGCGTTTGACTGGTCGGGCTTTTCAGGGGCCGGCCTGTGGAAAAGCTCAAGGCCGGTTTCAGGGCTTTACGGAACGGCCGAAGCCGAGGAGGCCGCCGGGCTTTTCGGCGGCGTCACTTATTATTTCCGGCTGAAAGCCTATGATTTCAACGGCAATGCCGGGCCGCTTTCCAACACCGCGACCGCCTGGGCCGCGCTCGACCAGGTCCCGCCCGGCGCCCCTTCGGAGCTTGTGGTTGCGGACACCGGGGGCGACCATGGCGGCAGGCTGACATTGACCTGGGGTCTCTCCCCCGACGACGATTCCGGCGCGGCAGATGTCTACGGTTACAAGGTCTACCGGAGCCGTGTTTGCGGCCAATACGTCTCAAGCGCACCTTATACCGTGGTCGCCGCCGGGGAGACCGGCTATCTTGACGTCGACGCCCCGGCAAATCTTAAATTTTATTACGCCGTCGCTGCATTTGACAGCAGTAATAATTCCGTTCTTTCAAACGAATCTTGGGGCATATCAGCCGACAACTGGAGGTTTTTCGACGCCGCGCAGTGCGGTTCCGTGCGCCTGGCGGACGGTATGGAAGTAATCATACCGCGCAATTCAGTCAATCAGAGCGATAATATTCTGGTTACAAAACTGAACCCGGCCACCTATCAGCCGCAGTTCACCGTCAGGGCGAACACCGGAGCCAACCCCACCGGAGTGGTTTATGAGGTTAAATTTGAGAATCCGGCCACAAAGCTGTTAAAGAACGCCGCGCTGTCTCTGCCCTACACCGACGCCGATGCGGCGGGCATGGACCCGGAGAACTTGCGGATGTACACGCTTTCCGGCGCCGCCTGGCTGTTGCTCAACACTTCAAAGTCCTATCCGGACCAGCGCCGGGTGACGGCGGAGGTAAGCCATTTTTCATTCTTCCGCATAATGGAATATGTGCCTTCCGGCGCGCTGCTGAGCGACGATTCCGTGTACACCTACCCCAATCCCGCCAAAGGCGACAGCCTGACTTTTAAGTTCTATCTCGCCTATAAAGCCTATGTAAAGGTGGACGTCTACAACGTGGCCGGCGAGAAAGTGGCCAGGCTTGAGAAACCCAACTGCCCGGCCGGGATAGCTTCCGAGCTCGTCTGGAATATAAAAAATATCGCCAGCGGAGTGTATCAGTACAGGGTGGAAGCCAGAAGCGCTTCCGGGTCAAGGTCCTTGATAAAGCGGCTGGCGGTGATACATTAGGAAAGGCTAAAGGATTAAGGCTAAAGGATAAAGAACGGAGTAGGGAAGATTTATGAAGAATATTTTTAAGTTGCGAAAATCAGCGGGGAACCTAAAAAGATTGTTTGGGTTGCGGTTCTTTACTTCCTTATTCTTCTCCCTTATCCTTAATCCTTTAGCCTTTAGCCTTGCCGCGCACGCGGCGCGCATCTATCCTTCCGCTGGCGCTACCTCGGCGGCTTTCCTTAAAATGGGCGCGGGGGCGAGAGCTCTGGGGATGGCTGGGGCGTTCACCGCAGCGGCAGACGACCCGTATGCGCTTTACTGGAACCCGGCCGGGCTCGCGAATCTCGGGGGCGGAAATGCCTTGAGTTTCTTCCACAATGATTATTTCCAGGGGCTTAAACAGGAATTTCTGGTCTATACCGTCCCGGCCGGGAAAATAAAATTCCTCAGGCCCTTGGGTCCCGGTTCCGGGGTATGTGCGCTGGGCCTGGACTATTTCCGCGTTCCTAAGGACATGGAGCGCAGATCCGGGCTTAATGAAAGCGATCCGCTCTCCCCCATTTCTCTTTCGGAAGGCGATTTCGGGGCTTACGACCTGGCGCTCTCTATCGGCTACGGCTACAAGACCGCCGGGGAACTGAGACTGGGCGCAGCGCTGAAGTTCATCAGGCAGAGCATAGACAACGAGTCGGGCAGCACGTTCGCGCTGGACCTGGGGGCGCAGCGCGATTTCAGTCGGTGGGGCGAGAACTTCACCGCCGGGCTGACCGTCCAAAATATCGGCCCGGGCGTCAAATTCATTTCCAGGCGATATCCCCTGCCGCTTAATTTCAAGGCGGGCTTAAGCCGCAGGTCCGCCGATTCCGGCGTTCTTCTGGCGCTGGACGTGAACAAGCCGGTGGATAATTACCCGTTCATCGCGCTTGGGGCGGAATATCCGGTTACAAATAAGCTTTGCCTGCGGTCCGGCTATAGATACAGGATGTACGGCAACGAGCTGGGCGCGTGGTCCGGTTTCGCCGCCGGCCTGGGCCTGGCTTTCAGCAGGTTCGCTTTTGATTACGCGTTCACTCCTTTCGGGGAGCTTGGAAACTCCCATCGGGTCTCTTTCTCGCTTAAATTAGGCAAAACTGAAGATCAGGCGCTTAAAGCCGCGGCGCCCCGGACCGATAAAGAAGCCCTGGCTAACGGCAGGACGCTCGCTTATGAGCTCACGCTCAAGCCCATGATCATATCCCCGCGCGGCGTCCAATACGAGATACAGGCAGTTTCACAGGACACCGACCTTTATTCTTTTACGTTTAAAACCCTGGTCCGCGGCCAGACCGCCGCGACTCTCGCCATGACGGAGGGCGAACTGCCCCCGGATATGCTTAAGGGGTTTTCCACCGGAGCCAGGCCCGTTAAAGCCTGGCAGTTCGCCGCGACCCCGGGCAGCATACAGGGCGACATTGTTTTTAAGTTGAAATTAAAAAGGACAGCGGAGCCTGTGGAAATAGCGTTCTTATACCGGACCCCCAACGGCTGGGAACGGGTGAAGCTTGAGTTTAAGAATGCCGACGGGAAATTCGCCTATTTTGAGGCGGCGGCCCCGTTCAGCGCGTATTACGTCCTAACAGCAGTTGACAAGTAAAATGTTGCTTCAACATTTTATTCTCTCCGACGGAGAGAATTACGGTTGGCCAACCTGACCGGCGTTAATGAAGTTTCACCGGCGTTCATAGGCAAAATACATGGCGATGGTTGTTTGACAGGCGAACAGACACCTGAAAATTGCACGGAATACTTTTATTTGTCAAGTTATCAATACAAATCGATATCAACTGCAATTTTCAGGTTAGCCTTTCCTCAAGCCGCCCAGCCCCCCTTTACAAAAGGACAAAAGACTGATAATATATCCTTATTAAAAGGATAATATGATAACCAATAGCGTGCTTAAAGAAATACTGGTCTCAAACGAAAAATTTATCATGGCCGATACCGGGGAAATATTTAAAAGGGCTGCCGGGAACTTTCCCGATAAGTTGGATAAGACTTTTGTTATTTACGGAGTGCGGCGAAGCGGAAAAACATATATCCTTTACGATCTTTATAAAGAGCGCGCCGATCGCGCTCTTTATATTGATTTTGAAGACGAGCGGCTTGACGGCTTTGAAACCGCCGACTTTGAAAAGCTTAAAAATGCTTTTTTTGAATTAAAACCCGGCTGCCTGGACAAGAAACCCGTTTTCTTTCTGGATGAGGTCCAGAATGTTAAAGGGTGGGAAAAATTCTGCAGAAGGGCTGTGGAACGGGAGAATATAAGCGTATATGTCAGCGGCTCCTCGTCTAAAATGATGCCTTTCGAAATAGCCACCGAACTGCGCGGCCGCGCCTGGAGCGTGGAGGTTCTGCCTTACTCTTTTAAGGAGTACCTGCGGGCCAAAGGCGCGGCCCCCGCCGGACTTATGCACGGCAGGCGCAAAAGCGCGCTTAAAAAGCATTTCTGGGACTACCTGCGCTGGGGGGGATTCCCCGAGGTGGCTCAACTCGATTCCGACATACAGAAGTCTAAGCTTGTAAAAGAATACCTGAGCGCCATGTATTTCAGGGATTTAGTGGAAAAGTACGAAGTTTCCAATATACACCTTTTCGAGTGCTTAAGCGACAGGCTTTTCTCGTCTTTCGCCTTGAAATATTCCCTCACTTCGTTTTACAGGCAATACCAAGACAAGTTCCCTTTCTCAAAAGACCTGCTTTTCCGCTATTACAAATATTTCCTCCGGAGCATGCTTATTCTTGAGGTTAAAAAATTCTCGGAGTCAACTTATAAGCGGCTGCGTAATCCTTCAAAAATTTACCTTGTGGACAACGCCCTTTCCAGAAGGGTCGCCTCTGCGGACGAGGGCCGCCTGCTTGAAAACGCCGTCTTCCTGGAACTGAAAAGAACGGGCCACGAAGTGTTCTATTTTGACGAGGGGCTTGAGTGCGATTTTATTGTAAAGAACCATGACGGGGCTATTGCGCCTATTCAGATATGCCTGGAGTTAAGCCCGCAAAATCAGCAGCGCGAACTGGCCGGCCTGGTTACGGCCTGTAAATGGCTGAACCGGAAGGAAGGACTGCTTATTACGCTGGACGAAGAAAAAGAGCTGACTGATGACGGCGTGAAAATCAGCGTCCTGCCGGCCTGGAAATTCCTGCTGCAATAAACGCCGCCGCATCTTTCATCCTTTCCGCCGGAGGCGTTAGCTAACCCGGAAACGACGGTTGACAAGTAAGGAACAGCAGTTGATAAGTGGGAAACACCAGTTGATAAGTTGATAAGTAAGAAAGTTGCGACACTTATCAACTAGTCAACTTATAAACTTGTCAACTTCTCCCTAATATCCCCCCAACGTTCCCCTTCTGCGGGCCCTTTCCAGCGCTTTGCCGAAAGCCCAGACGCTCACCGGGGCGAGCGCCGCTGTAAAAAGGAAAAGTACCGCCAACTCTGCCCGCAGTTCATAAAGCCCGTCCCCTTTATGAAGCGCAAGCTCAAACGCCCTGACCGCGTAGGTGACGGGCAGGAGTTTTGACGCCCATTGGAGCCACGCCGGCAGCACCGCCACCGGGAAGTATACCCCGCCCAGCAGACCCTCAAAATTATTCAGCACCCAGGCCGCCGGGTTGCCGCGCTTGAACAGCAGCACAAAACAGGACGAAAGTATCCCCAGCGCCGCGAACGAGACGGAGGAAAGCAGGAAGACAACGCTGACCGACGGCAGGTTCGCGTTTGAAAAATCCAGTCTGAAGACAAATAACCCGGCCAGCGCGTATATGAGCAGTTCAAATGAGGCGAAGATAAAATTCCAGGCGCTGAGCGAGATAAGAAAAACCGCCGGACTTACGGGCGCCGACAGTTGGGCCTCAAGCGTGCCCTGGAGTTGTTCAACGCGCAGGCGTTCGGAATAGGAGCTCGCCCCTGTGCCGATATAGCCGAAGAAAGCGCCGGCGGTGAACACATAGGCAAAATAGCCCGTTCCGAATTCCGCCAGGTACGGCGTCAGCCGGCGGCCGAAGAGTTTGTCGGTGAAATAGAATACCAGTATCCCGGAGAAAGTGGCCAGCACGCCCAGCGCGAAAGAGACCTTGTAGCTCTTTTCAAGCAGGAAATCTTTTTTTATAAAGGCGCAGAACTGTCTAAACATGTTTTTCGGCAGTCCAAAACTGTAGCGGCGGACGTCAGTCTGCTAAGTAGGCGACTTACGTCGCCCGCTACACATCGCCCGCTACACATCGCCCGCTACACATCGCCCGCTACACATCGCCCGCTACACATCGCCCGCTACAATTTCCTTAAAACTTAAAACTCATAACTCCAGGCCGCCTTGAGTTCCGTGCCCGGTATTTCCGCGACAAGTCTTCCATTTTTGAGGACTAGGGTCCTGTCCGATACGGCGGCCAGCTCCCGGGGGCTGTGGCTGGCGTAAATAACGGTCTTTCCCCGGGCCGCGGCGAGGTCCTTTATATGGGCGAGCAGGGCGGAGGCGCAAGCCATGTCAAGGCTCCTGGCCGGCTCGTCCAGCAGCAGGACGGCAAAATCGCGCATCAGCGCGCGGATAAGCGAAAACTTCTGCATTGCCCCTTCGCTCAGGGTCTCAAACCGTTTTTTATGATCGGCCTCGCTCACGCGCAGCATATCGGCCAAAGGTTTGACCCTTTCAGTCGTCTCCTCGCCGGAAAGACCGTAAAGCGCGCCGAAAAATTCAAGGTTCTGCCGCGCGCTCAGACGATAATAGAAGCTCCTGGGCTTCGCCTCCGCCAGCGCCGCCAGTGACCTGGCAGAGCGGCTCCCGTCTTCCGCCTTGAGTTCTCCAACCCTCACCCCGCCCATTTTAAACGCGCCTGCATCCGGGGGCAGCACGCCCGCCAGGATCTTTAAAAGCGTGGTTTTCCCGGCGCCGTTGGGTCCAGTTAAACCTAATATTTCTTTGCCGGGACTTGAAAAAGTAACGCCGTCGAGCGCCTTCGCCGACGAGCGGGGATAGCTTTTGGAAATATTTGAGACTTCCAGCATAAAAGTAAATAATACTAATGATTGACTATATTTGTAAAACCCGGCGCCTTTTATTTGAAAAAGGGTTTATAAAATAGTTTAATCATATAAACAGGACGAAAGCCGCAGTTTTAAAAATTTTTGCTGCAAAAATTTTTACGGAGGAAAAAATGAGGATTCACCTGGTAGCCAGAAAAATAAAACTTAGCCAGCCCCTGAGAGAATTTGTGGAAGCCAAACTTTCCAAATTGACTGAGTACGTAGACAATATCGTGTGGGCGCAGGTCATAATCAACGTGGAAAAAAAGATCCATAGCGCCGAAGTCATCGTGCACGCCGGCCATCAGACCATGAAGGCCGCAGCCGTTTCCGACGATCTGTATTCCGCCATAGACAAAGTTATGTCCAAGATAGAGGTGCAGGTCAGGAAGTATAAGGAAAAATTCTCCGAACACCGCCACCAGAGCGTGGATATGACCGAGTTCACCGCCTTCGGCGCTCCCCAGATTACCTTTTCCGTGGTCAAGGATGTCCCCTTGAGGCCGCTTACCAGAGAAGAAGCCGTCAGAGAAATGGAAAAGCTGGGGTTTAACTTCTGGCTGTTCATGGATAAAAATTCCAGGCAGATGCAGGTGGTTTTTAAAAGGCTGGACAGCACATACGGCCTGCTGCAGCCGGTGAGGAAATAAAAGTCAGGGTAGAGGGGCTAGGGTAGAGGGTAGAGGTTGCAGAAATAAGGAACTCCTTACCCTAAACCCTGAACCTTCTACCCTCTACCCTATACCCTTTCTTTGTAGACTAATTTATGCCAGAAACCAAACACGCCAAAGCCATAACTGTAGGAGAACTGCTCAAATCCCGTGGCAGGATCCTGGGGCTTAAAACGGTCGTCGGCGTTCGGAACCTTTCAAGGAAGATAACGGTCAGCGAGATAAACCGCCCGGGCCTGGCCATAGCCGGGCACCTGGAGCAGTTCCGCTCCGAGCGCATACAGATAATCGGGCAGGGCGAATACGCTTTCTGCATGAAGGAAGAAAGCAAGAAGGTCAAAGCCAGCCTCCGGGAGATGTTCTCAAGACCCGATATTCCCTGTGTCATAGTGACCGGGGGCTTAAAGCCGCTTCCGGTCATCAAAGAGGCCTGCCGCAAAGCACGGATCCCGCTTCTGATCACCGCCTTCGACACTTCCTCTTTCATAAGAGAGCTCACTATTTATCTGGACGACAAGCTCGCCGCCATTACCTACGCGCACGGCGTGCTGGTCAATGTTTACGGCCTGGGCGTGCTTATCCAGGGCGATGCCGGCGTCGGAAAATCGGAATGCGCGCTTGAATTGCTTAAAAGGGGACATATCTTTATCGCAGACGACACGGTGGAAGTGAAGCGCAGGATCGGCTACATGTTGATGGGGAATTCCCCGAAAAACATCAAGCATTACATGGAAGTGCGCGGGCTGGGCATTATAGATGTGGAACTCCTTTTCGGCATCGGTTCCATCATGGACCAGTCGCTTATAGAGATGCACGTGAAACTTGAAAGCGTGGCCGCCGGAGGGCTCAACCTGGCGAATTACGACCGCACCGGGCTGGCCGCCGGTGAAGTGACCATCCTGGATGTCCCGATACCGAGCCTTAGGCTCCCGGTCACGCCCGGCAGGAACCTGGCGGTCCTCATAGAGGTCGCCGCCCTGAACCAGCGGCTTAAAAACCAGGGATATTTCGTAGCCAAGAAGTTCAATGAAAGCCTGATAAAAGAGATGAGAAACAAGTCAGGCAAGGGAAGTTGACATGGGGAAGTTGATAAGTAGAAAACAACAAGTTGATAAGTAGGGAAGTTTCGGCACTTATCAACTAGCCTGGATTTCCACGGCGCGGAGTTGACCTAATGTTTTTGGGGTGGGCTCATGTAGGTGGACAGGCGCAGAGGGCGGTTATTCCACCAAGGTATAGGGATGCTTTTGTGGAAGAGATCGGACGCGAGAAGGATCGGC
>JACQYT010000074.1 GCA_016208085.1 Elusimicrobiota bacterium
CCGGCTAAAACTTTCGGGGCTGAAACTTCCGTCCCCAGGGCGGAAACTTTCTTTTTCCCGCCGCTATCGGCCGTGACGATAACAACCTGCGGGAGGCTTTCGCCTGACTGGACAAAATTGCCGGTCCCGCTTACCGCCGCGGTTTTTGCGAAGTAATGCCCGCCAAGTACAGCATTGCCGGCCAGTTTTATATGCGAATACGGGGCATATAGGCAGGCCAGGAAATCGGCTCCGCCGGCAAAGTTTACGCTGGAAATTGCGCTCACAAATATATTGAGGCTTGAAGCTGCGCCTCCGGCGTTGACTGAACTGCCGCCGCTTATTTTTATCCCCCCTTCCACCAGTATGTCCACCTTGCCGGCTATCGTAACGCTGGAGCCGCCGCTAAGTTCCATGCTTTTGAAATAATAAATCCCGGTTGAAAGAGTAAGGCCTGCTTTTGAAGTCACGACGAGTTTTCCATCTATCAGATAATCCTTCGGTATCGCGCTGTTTGCTTTTTCCGCTTTACGCTTTGCGCTTTCCGTTATCGCTGCCATATACACCGGCTCGGGATGGACCGGTGTCGCTCCGCTGACTTGTTGGCCGGTTATCTGGGCCTTGCCGCTCACGGTTATCGTGCTTGCCGTAACGTCGCCCAGTATCCGCGCGTTGCCGCTTACGGAAACAACGGCGTTGGATTTCACCGTGCCGGAAATATCAGCCGTGCCCGACATATTCAGACCGGAAACCGCTATAAGCCCGTCTTCCCGCCAGGTCGTCACGGAAACCCTTGTTTCTTTGGGGATTTCGGCGTTACTTACATTGTCTTTGGACCAGTACCTTATTATGAACGCCCCCTGCGCCAGTTTGAATGGTTCCAGATACGCGGTTAGCGGGGCGCGGTTTCCGGTGTGAGCGTCCTCCAGCTCATAGTAAATGCTGTTGAGACCGGAGGCGACATTATTTGAAATCGGATCAAAAGCCGAAAGCGTCACAGGGGTGTCCGGCGTCAGAATCGGCAGGCCGAAAACTTCAAATTTCGGCTCGCCGAGGCTTATAGTCGTGACCGGCGGCGTGTTGTCAACGGCCAGCTTTGCGGTCTTTGGGACCTCAGTGTTCTGCACCCGGTCCAGGCTGTAGTATTGGAGCGTGTGCCGCCCTTCAGTTGTTATGGTGAAGCTCCCAAGGTACACCTGCCAGTTGCCGCCGTCCACGCGGTATTTGGTCAGCAGCACGCCGGAGGCTGTTTCATTGCTTACCGGGTCCGCTGTTGTTAACACTATCCCGGAATCCTTTGTAAGATAAATTGTATCGTCGCCGGGCGGCGAATATCGCGCGCCGCTAATAGTCAGCGCAGTCGCAGGAGGAGTCGCATCTACCCATAGTTCAGCCTTTTTAACCGCTTCCGCGTTGTTCACATGATCCGTGGAATAGAATGAAACAATGTGTTTACCCTCGCTGGTCAGCTTGAACGGCGAGGCATAAACATTTTCCTCATTACTATACCCTATACCCTCTACCCTATACCCTGTAGTTTTGACGCCGGAAGCCACGCCGTTCACTACAGGATCCGCGGCCGTTATTACTATGTCAGTGCGCGGGCTGATATACTGTTTGTCGTCTTTGTACTGGTCGCCGGACAGGCTTAACACGCTCACGGGCGCGGTTCCATCCACATAAATAACCGTGGATTTCATTATCTCGGCATTGCCCACATTATCTTTCGCGTAATAAGAAAGCGTTCGTATTCCCTCGGTTAAACCAAAAAGCTTGGAATATATTTGTTCTTCCCGCGCCGTGCTGTCGCTCTGCACTTGGAGCGTATGTTCTGCTTCAAGGTTGCCGACGTTGTCTATGGCGCGGTACTTTATCGTGTGCCTGCCTTCAGGGAACTTGAGCGGGGCCGCATATAGGGAATACGCCCCGCCGTCAATCGCCGTCTCTATACGCTCAACACCGCTTGCCGCTTCCATGGTAATCGGATCAGTCGCGCTGAAGGTCAGGGGGGTCTCCGGGGTTATGTAGTTTACCCCCTCCGCTGAGACATAGTAAGGGCTGCCGATATTATGCACGGTCACGGGCGGGGTTGCGTCGCTGCGCAGTTCAAGGATGCGCTCGGCCTCTACATTGCCCATATTGTCTATGGCGCGGTATTTTATCGTATGCCTGCCTTCAGAGAATTTCAGCGCGGACGTATATGTGGAATACGCCCTGCCGTCCACCGCCGTCTCTATGCGCTCAACACCGGCGGAAACCTCTTTTATGACGGGGTCTGCAGCGGTGAATGTTAAAACGCTAGCCTGGGTTATGTAGCGCGCGCCGTCCTTTATATAGAGCGGCCCGGATATATCAAACGATGTTACGGGGGCGGTGTTGTCAATGTAAACCTGCGTTGACTTGAATACTTCAGTGTTGTCCACATTATCTTTGGCGTAATAAGAAAGCGTTCGTATTCCCTCGCTTAAACCGAAAGCCGCAGAATACATTTGTTCTTCCCCGCTATACCCTGTACCCTCTACCCTATACCCTGTAGTTTTAACGCCGGACGCCCCGCCGCCGACAACAGGGTCCACGGCTATAAACCCGAATTTTGTGTCCAGCGAGGCATAGAAGCTGCCGGCCTCGGCGCCGGGATATTGTTTGCCGCCGATCGTAACCAGCGTGGTAATGGGCTGCGTGGCATCCACAAATACCGGGCTGGACTTTTCCACTTCCAGGTTCTCCACATTATCCCTGCTGCGGTATTTGACGAGGTAATTGCCGCCCGCGCTCGGCAGAGTGAATTTAAGCGGCGAGGTTAAAGTCCCGCCGTCGTTTATATTGTAGGCCGTTTCTTTCACGCCGCTTGCAAGGCCCCCCGGGTCTACCGGCGCAAGCTCAAAGAGCGTCCAGGTTGAAACATAATTCAGATAAGCCGGGCCCCAAGCCCGGTTGAACGCCGTCTGCGGCGCAGTAAAATCGGCTATGAACGGATAGTTATTGACCGCTTCGGTATTATCCAGGTTGTCCGCGCTGTAATAGGCAAGAATATGCCTGCCCTCTCCCCGCGAAGATATCTCCAGCCCGGAGATATACGCCATCCAGCCGCCGTCGTCCCATCTGTAATTGGTCTTCTTAAGTCCGCTCGCCACGCCGTTTGAGCTTACATCAACACCGATTAATTCCAAAACTGCGCCGGAGTTATGGTAAATGTTTTCCCCCGCCCTATACCCTATTCCCTCTACCCTATACTCTGTTTTTGGAGCCGTATTATCTACGCTGAACGTGCTGATATTTGTCTTTTCGAAGTTCCCCAATACATCTTCCGAATTGTAGGCGAGACCGTATACCCCGTCGGCTTCCTGGTCAAGCCTGAACGTGGAGACGAAGACCGCCCCTTGCCCCGGATTTGTATTCTCAAATGAAAACTCCCTTATCAACCCTATATTCTCTACCCTGACCCCTATACCCTGTTTTTTCACGCCCAGCCCTATCCCGTCGTTCAATTCTACTAAGTCGTCTATGCTTGACAGTTTTAATTCAGCGCTCCCGGTAATATATGTCGTCTCGCCGGCCCCGAACCACAAGCCCCCGGCCATCGTCTGTTCCGTTCTTGGCGGTAGAACGTCATGTATCACTTCAAATGTCCCGCCATTTACAAAAGCAGGATTATCCGCAAAATCCGTCGCGCTCACTGTCAGCCGCCATATCCCGTCGTCTATATCCAGCGGCTCTATGGACTGCCCGCTCGCGACCACCGCGCGCGCGGGCCTTGAGCCGCGTGGTCTTCCCCTGTCTTCCAACTGTGTAAGGAAAGCATTAACAGCAGGGGCCGGGTCCAAGTTATCCGCTGCCGCAAAGAATACCCTAATCCTATCCTTCGTGGCGACAAAAACACCCGCGACTGGCGAAGAAACGGCTATTTGCGGGACAGTTTTGTCTATATTGACGCTTAGAGCCGCATTCGTCAGGTTCCCGGCACGGTCGGCGCAGGAACCATACGCTTTCTGGGCCGCGCCCTCGGCAGTTATCAGCTTATCCGCCGTGCAGTAGGCCACGCCGGAAACCGCGTCAACACCGATAAACATCACCGTGACAGGCCCGTTGTTCCAACCGTGCGCGTTCGGCGGCGGCTCCTGTATGGCGGTAACCGCGGGGGACGAAATATCGACGTTCACCACGGCCGTTGAATAACCCACATTGCCGGCCAGGTCGCGGCACCAGCCGGCTATCTGCCGGTTGACGCTCTCGGCGCTGACGATGAACGTCGCGCAGATCTCCACCCCGGATAAAGCATCGGTTCCGTTGAAAACCACGCGCAGGCCCGTATTATTCCACCCGGCTGAGTTAGGCGGCGGGTCAATCGCGTATCCCGCCTGCGGCGCGGTCCTGTCTATTTTGAAGGAAACGGCTTTTTCCGCCTCCCCGTTGCCGGCTTTGTCCCTGGAATAATACCTGATTATATAATCGCCGTCCGCGCTGAAAGTCAAAGGCCCGCTGTAAACCTTTTCCTCATTGCTGTATCCCGCGCCCTCCACCCTGTACCCTGTTTTTTCTATGCCGGACAAGGAATCCGACGACGTCAACACGACGGTCACGGAGGAAGAATACCACCCGTTTTTATAGGTCCCGGTAATAGCGGCCGTGCTGACAGGTAAAGTTTTGTCTATATTTATGCCGCTGATAGAAACAGCCTTTGAATTATCGGCATAATCAAAGGCCCAGGCCGGCGTGAAGATATTTACCCCTTCGGCGCCCAGGATTATGTCGGCCGGGCAGGACCTGACTCCTGACAATGCGTCGGCGCAAGTGAATTTAATCGTCACGCTGCCGCTGTTCCAGCCGTACTCGTTGGCCGAAGGGGTTTGCGTGTATAAAATCGAAGGCGCTGCGGTGTCTATGCTGACGCTCAAAGAAACCGTGGAAAACCAGCCCGCGTAATCCATGCAGTAACCGGCAACGGTCTGGCTCGCGCCTTCAACGGAGATGATTTTTTTAGGTTCGCCATCCAGACTACCGGCGCTCAGACAGTGCTCTATTCCGGAAACCGCATCGGTGCCGATGAATACAGCCGAGACCGGGACATTGTTCCAGCCGGCCCTGTTTGGCGCGGGCGCCGCCGCCACGTTTGCCACGGGCGCGCCCAGGTCTATCTTGAAAGCCAGGCTCTTTTCTGGCTCGGTGTTCCAGAGTCTGTCAAAAGCATAATACTTGAGCGAATGTCCGCCTTCCGCGCTCACGATAAAAGACGAGGCGTAAACCGCAAAGGGCTTTCCGTCCAGGGAATAATATGCACTTGCAACGCCGCTCAAACTGTCCGTTGATTCCAGCGTAACTGTAACGGCGGATATGTGCCAGCCGTTCGCCCCCCTGGTCCCGGAAACCGACGCGATTGTTTCGGGCGGGGTATCATCCAGCGTGAGCGAATACACGCCGCTCTGCGGTTCGTCAGTATATGACAGGCCCCCGCCAAGCGCGTAGAGATATTTTTCGCTGGCTATTGAAGCAAGCGATACCAGGCCCTTTGGTAAGGCAGCCAGGACCTGCCAGCCGCCGAGTGCGCCGTCCAGGAGTACCGGCGCGTAATATACGGCGCTGGAAACCCCGGTCCCGTTAAAACCTCCAAGGACATAAATGTTTTTCACTGAGAACGAAGCGGCAAGGATATGGGTATTTTTCACTGAGAACGAAGCGCCGTGGAACGTGACCGCCTCCGGCAGGGGCGCCATAGTTTCCCATGGCGCGAGACTGCCGTCTTCAAGTATCCGCGCCGAATAGACGGCATTGGAAACATTGGGGTTGGGCGCGTCGGACATATAAAGAGTGCCGTTTACGGTGCCACCCATGACATATATCCTGCCGTTGGCCGCCAGAGCCTTATGCCCGAAGAGATTAACCGGCAGTGATGCGGCTTTTTTCCATTCCCCAAGGCTCTTATCCGGCAGTATCTGCGCATAGTAGACGTCCGCCGCGGCGATCGACGTCCTCCCAATCCTTGCAATACCCCCCAGAACGTATATCCTGCCGCCGGCGATTACCGCGTCGTGGGCCATAAGCCTGATTGGAAGCGGCGTCAGCGCAATCCAGTCGGCAAGAGACCCGTCGGCGTTAATGGCCGAGCGGAAGACATAGTCCCTGGGGCCGAACATATTCCTCCCGCCCAGCACGTAAACTTGCGAATCATAAACCGCTGAAGCGTGCATACTGAGGCCAAGCAGTTCAGGCATGGGGCTTGCCACCTTCCATTCGCCCAGTGTGCCGTCGGCGTTGATACCCGCGCAATAATAGACGGTATTCAAAAAACCGCCCTTGCCCATTACGCCGCCGGTGTCGCTGACGCCGCCGGCCACGTAAATCATATTATTGATTAGCACCGCGCTATGCGCGAACAGGCCCTGGGGCAAGGGGTTTATCTCGCTGAACTGGGCAAAAGAAAACCGGCCTGCGGCAATAACCAGCGCTGTCGTCAATGCCGCTTTCGCGATCTTAAGCTTCCAGCCGTTGTAAGTCTGCATAATGCGCCAATAAAAAAGCCGCCAAAAAAACCGACCCTCCGCATTACTTTTGCGGATGTATCGCTTTTCGGCAGCTTAGCCGGCATTATAGACTGTTAAACTTCTTTCGGTAGCCAGTCCGGCATCGAGACACAGTCTCATTAGCCCCACAGCTTTGCGCTCCCGGCCTTTCGGCGTAAATTTTTATTCGGGATTGCTTTTATCGTACTAATAGTATAATAGACTTTTTGGCGGATTACAAGGGCCTTTTGGTTACATATAATATTATGTATAGTTGTAGTATGCGAGAGATAAACGCCAAAAAAAACCTGAAAATCTTATTATATGCGCTCGCATCGGGCATTTTTGGCTTGTCGGTCTCCCATGCAGCCGATAACGGAGGGTTGCCGGGGTCGTTCCTGATGCTGCCGGTCGGGGCAAGGGGCGGCGCTATCGGCTCCTCTTTCGCGGCCTGGGACGGAGATGCCGCCGGCATATTCTGGAACCCCGCCCTGCTCTCAAAAACCCCAAAACCTGAGCTCAACCTCTCCCAGACCTGGCTTTTTGAGGATACCGGCCATTCTTTCATAGGCTTTTCATATCCGCTCAAGAACACGCTGGCGCTTGGGACCGGCTATATAAGGCAGGCCAGCGGGAAGTTTGAGAGAAGGATCAACCCCTTTGATTCGCCGGTCCCGTTCTCCGTCTATAACGAGGCATTCCTGGGCGCTCTTTCGTTTAAAACCCCGCTGAAGAGATTTCCCCTGTTCACCGGTGTTACGCTTAAAGGCGTCCGACACAAGGTGGATTCCGGTTCCGGTTCCGCAATGGGCGCCGATCTGGGGTTAAATCTAGAGCCATATAAAAAATTTTCGGTTTCCGCGGTCATGATCAATGCTTTGAAACCGGGGGTAAAGCTGGTTTCAAGAAAGACCACCTATCCTTCGGCCTTGAACCTGACCGGCGCCTATAAACTGCCAGAAAGGGCGGGCTTCTCTACGGTAATCGGAGTCAGCCTGCTGAAATATGAGCGCCAGGCCGCAAAACCCTCGGCGGGGGCCGAACTGGTCTATAGAAAAAATGCATCCTTGCGGCTGGGGTTCTCCGAAAACGGCATAGCCGGCGGTTTCGGGGTCCGCTCCGGGAATTATATGCTGGATTATGCGGCGCTTTTCCATGAGATAGCCCCGGTGCACACCATAAGCCTCGCAATAAAATTCGGCATAACCATGCAGGAACTGGAAGAATACATAAAGAAAGGCATAAACCGTTTTGACCGTCAGGAGGCGGAGAGTCTGGCCCGCGCCTACGCGCAGAAAGCCGACATTTACTACAGGGAAAAGAACTATATTCAGGCCATAAAAATGTATGAGACCGCGGTTCTCTGGGACCCCGGGAACGGGGAGTTGGGCCTGAAACTGGAGCGCGCCCGCTCCGACATGGACCGCGAACTCAACGTCCAGGTGATAGAGCGCAACGCTCTTATAGCTGTGAGTTATTACGAAAAGGACGACCTGGTCTCCAGCCGCGAGTACTGGCAGAACGTGCTGGAAATCAATCCTTCCGACGCGCGCGCCAAAGACTACCTCTCAAGAATAGAGGCCCGCTTCACGGAGCAGGAGAAAGAGCGTTTCCAGGACGAACGAAAGGCGGCGGAACAGAAAAAAGCCCTGGACCTCCTGACCACTGCCAGTAATTTACTGAAGGAGGAAAAATACCTCTTTGCTGCCCAAAAGGCCAGCCAGGCGCTGGCCATGCTGCCTGAAAACCCGCAGGCGCTGTTGCTCGTGGACCTTGCAAAGAACGGGTTTGCCCTGTCCGTGCAGAAACGCCTTGCCCGCAGCGCCCAGTTGTGCGATCTGAAACTTTACGCCGAGGCCATGACGGTCATTAATTCGATTTTAGGAGACGAGCCGGGCCAGAAAGAGACGCTTGAAATAGCCAGAAAGTGCCGTGGGACGGAACCCAAACTTACGCCGGAAGAGACGAAGAAAATGGAAAAGCTTTATTATATGGCGGTGGACTTGTATCTTAAAAATGATTTCGCGCAGGCATCCGTCCGCCTGAACGAAATATTCGCCATAAACCCGCTGAATGATACCGCCAGGAACCTTGAGGAAAAAATCAAAAAGGCGCAGAAGACGACGCAATAAAACAGGGTATAGGGTGTAGGGTATAGGATGCGGAGCTGAAAAGAAAAAATTTATGAGGCATAATTTGGCGGGAAATTATAAAGGGCAGGGTCTTTCCGCTTTATCCCTATCCTTTTTCCGTTTTCTT
This sequence comes from Elusimicrobiota bacterium, assembly GCA_016208085.1. Taxonomy (GTDB): domain Bacteria; phylum Elusimicrobiota; class Elusimicrobia; order Elusimicrobiales; family UBA9959; genus JAHJSU01. Next base: position 8,736 of record JACQYT010000074.1, read on the forward strand.
AGGAGTATCTCTACCCTAACCCCTCTACCCTCTACCCTCTACCCTCTACCCTCTACCCTTGTCTTGCTGTCCCTGGCGGCTGGTGCGGTTGAAATACCCGGAAAGGACTATCATGGCGCGGACCTTACTCCCAACAACTATGACACGCTTAGGGGAACATTCACTAATGTCGGCACATTCACGATAAACAAAGGCACCGCCGTCTTTGTAGCTCAAGGAATACCGCTTATAATCTATGCTTCAACCGTAACAATAAACGGCAAGCTGGACGCGGTAGGTTGTGGTTTGCCCGGCGGCGGCGGCGGCGACTATAACCAACCCGGCGCGAACGGTTTCGGCGCGGGGCCCGACGGTATCGGAGCGGGCGCAGCGGGAGCGGCCTCTCAAGGCGGCGGCGGTGGAGGGCATGGCGATTGCGACGAGAACGGGGTAAGCGGCGGCGCCGGAGCAGGCTCCCCGGGAACCGGCGGGAAGGAATACTCCTCCACCGCTACGATTTCAGCGCCTCTTTCATCCAATGATATTTCCATGGGTTCAGGCGGCGGCGGAGGAGGGGGCGGTCTCGGTGAAGATTCGGTAAGCGGAACCGGCGGGGCCGGCGGTGGCAGCATCTATATTGAAGCCCGTTATATCACCATAACCGGAACGGTCACAGCCGGCGGCTCAAACGGCGGCTCCGGAATAAATCCCAATAGCTGCACGGCAATCCCGGGCGGCGGAGGCGGCGGTTCGGGCGGAAGCATACTCCTGAAATCTCCCGCAATGATGATCCTGGATAATTCCTATCTGGCAAGCAATGGCGGCACAGGAGGATACTCTGTCTGCGGCGGCTCCGGAAGCGACACTCCACAACCGGGAGGCGGCGGAGCCGCGGGCAGAATAAAGATAGTATACCGGGCGACGTCATTTGTGCAGACCGTGATATCAACAGCCGCCGGATTAGGCGGAATCGAGTTCGGGGGCGCTTCCGGAGTCGATGGCTCCAGCGGCACTGTCTCATACGGGATCATCCCTTCTTCTCCGACCGGCTTTGCCGTTCAACAGGTCTTTAAGACTTCAGCGACTTATTACTCCTGGGACCCAAATAACCAGCAATGGGGCGGCGCCGTATCCTTTCTCCCGGCGCCGACCATTTACCAGTTCAGGCTTTATGAATCCACCCCTGCCAGCCCCCTGGATGCCTATTACAGGGATTATGTTTCAAGTACGGCTGCATCGCTGATGGAGACCGGCTTAACCCCCGACACCACCATATACCGCATGCTGACGGCATATACCGACTTCGGCGACAGCATACCCTCCGCCATGATAACCACGGTGACGTTCGCTGCTCCGCCCACAAACGTCTGGTTCCCGTCGGCATCATCCGATTCCCTGACCTTCGCCTGGTCATCGGGAACCGTGTCGGAAGGGTTCAACCCGGCCTATACCGCCTACGAAGTCCAGCGTTCCAGTGTTCCAGGCTCAGCCGCCGCGGTGTCCGAAGCTTTTACGACTTGCCTGTCTTCGGCCCCGGCGGGGCTGGAGCCTAACACCACTTATTACTTCAGCGTAAGGGCGCTGGGCATAAACGGGGTTTACACGTCTTCCACGCCGGTCCTGTCCACGCCGACGCTGGCCGCAGCCCCGCTGTCTCCATCGCTTGACGGAGTATATACCGCCAGCATAACTTTTTCCTGGTCGAGGGCGCAGAATCCGCCGGGAACGCTTTTTGAGGCGCAACTTTCCGCGGATAATTTCCTGAGTGTAAGCGTGTCCACAACCACCGCCGCCACCAGCATGGATTTCACCGGCCTTAATCCTGGCTCGATATATTCCCTGCGCGCCAGGGCCATAAATCACGCGCTGCGGCCCACGGGTTTCACAAACGTTTTATCCACTACGGTCGGACAGATGGGGAATCTCTCGGCGCCTTCAAAACCCGCTCCGCCGGCGCCCACGGCCTCATATTCCTATGATGGGTCGGCTGTTTTCAACTGGAGCCATCCATCTGGAATCATGCCGCATCGCTATTGGCTTGAGATAGGCAGCACCCCGGGCGGCAATGATTTCCTTTCGTCCTTCGCCGCCCTGGCCGCCGAACCTCTCATTTATTCCACCAACACCCTGGTATCCGGGAAGACGTACTACGCGCGGGTCAGGGCGGAAAGCGCGGCGGGCGTCCTCGGCGAATTCTCGGAACCCGGGCCGGGTATCTCGGTGTGGATCTCGGCGGACCAGCCTACGGTCGCAAAGCCTTACAACTGGCCCAATCCGTTTGACCCGGCGCAGGGAGCGACCAATATCGGTTTTAATCTTTCCGCTCCGGCCGAAGTGGCGCTAAAAATATTCACCCTGCAGGGCATAGCCGTATATGCCGCGGCCGGGCGCGAATCTTCTGTAGGAAACAAGGTCTGGCTGTGGAACGGCAGGAATGGTTCGGGCCGCATGGTGGAACCGGGCGGCTATGTATGCATCATAACAAAGAAATATTCAGGAAAAACTGAGGTCCAGAAATTTAAACTAGCCGTGCTGTACTAAGAAATTATGAATAAACTGAACAAGATCGCCGTGAAACTCTGCCTATTCTCGTCGGCTCTGATACTGACGGTGATAACCGTGATGGCGCATCTGATGCTGAACGAGGCGAAGACCTCCCTTATCTATGAGCTCCAGGTCCGGACCGATTCTTTCGCGCGCTCGGCGCGGGAAGCCTTCTCCCCGAAACTTGATATTTTCGCCCTGCACCTTCGCGTCAACGAGCTAGCCAAGGAAAAAGCCGTAAAATACCTGCTCGTTTCGGACCCCGCGGGGAAAATGCTTTCCCACTCTCTGCCGGAAAAAATAGGAGAAACCGATATCAGCGCCGAGGGCACGCACGCACGCAGTTCCCACGCTTTGGAGATGCAAGTGTCGAGAAGCGCCGGCGGGGAAAATTACTATATCTCCGCGCCGGTGATGCTGGGGACCGCGCGCTTGGCCACCTCCGCCGTCGCGTTCACAGACGAAAGCCTGAATCGCGCGTTGCAAAAAACAAGGAACAAGATACTCATCCTTTCCTTGGCGGCGCTTCTGGCCGCGGTGCTGGGCACCATTGTGATAGTGAACTGGTTTATCCGTCCCATACCGCTGCTGGCTAAAGCCGCGCGGGAGATAGGGCTTGGGAAGCTGGATGTGGAGATAAAGTGGAACAGTTCGGACGAAATAGGGCTGCTCACTTCAGCCTTCAACGATATGGCCAAAGGGCTGCGTGAAAGGGACCATATCAGAGAGGTTTTCGGCAGGTACGTTTCAAAGGAGATAGCCGATACAGTCCTGAAAGGCGGGCTCGCGCTCGGAGGGGAAAAAAGGGAGATAACGGCGCTTTTCGCGGATATCCGCGATTTTTCAAAGCTCAGCCGGCAGATGAGCCCGGAGGAGATGGTGGCGCTTCTCAACAGTTATTTCACCCGCATGACCCACATAATACACGCTTTCGGCGGAACGACTGATAAATTCCTGGGCGACGGTATATTCGCCATGTTCGGCGCGCCGCTGGCGCTTCAAAACGGCCCTGCGCGCGCCCTTCAGGCTGCAATCAAGATGCGCGACTCTATGGAACTGTTCAACGCCGAGAGAGCGTTGAAAAACTCTCCTCCCATTAAGATAGGCATCTGCGTGGCCTCCGGTAGTGCGGTGGTGGGGAGCATCGGGAGCGAGTATCGGGCCGACTACACTGCCATCGGCGAGCCCGTGAACCTGGCGGCTAGGATGGAAGGCCTCAACAAGAAGCTCGGCACGGACATACTGGTTTCCGCCACGGTCTATGCCGCGCTTAAAGACAAGTTTGAATTCCGGGCCCTTGGCGCCCATGAAGTGCGCGGCTGGGAAAACTCGGTGCAAACTTTTGCTCTTATAGGCGAGCTGAAAAAGAGAGACTGAAATGGCTGAAACAAACAACAAGATAATTTATTCCATGGTCGGGGTAAGCAAATATTACGGATACTCGCCGGGGTAAAAATGATAAACTAGCTAGTGTCTCAAATCTCTTGATATTTGATTCTGTTTTGTGTGTAGTGGCAAAGCTTGCTTTGCCGCCAATAGCAGAGCAAGCTCTGCGACTACAAGCCGAAAGTAAAGAAGCGTTAGAGACACTACACTAGTGTGAAGAGCCTTAGCGGAAATTCATGGCGGGGAGGGGATTTTATGGAACATAATATAGAAAGTCTGAAAGGAACGCCTATTTTTAAAGGTTTCTCCAACAGTATGCTTGAGGAATTCGCGCAATTCTTCGAACAAACCGAATACAGTGAAAATGACATAATATTCAAGGAAAAGAGCGAAGGCGACACGCTTTTTATCATCGTATCGGGCGAAGTGGTGATAGAAAAACGCCTAAGCACAAAGCCGCCGGAGTTTATGCCGCTGGCTATTTTAGGCAAGGGCAATTTTTTCGGAGAGATGGCGGTATTGGAAGGCTATGCGCGCTCAGCCCAGGCACGGGTGTCAAAAGACGCTGTTCTTTATGCCATAAAACGCGCGGAATTTTTCGCTTTTATCAAAAAACACCCTGAGGCCGGCATAAGCATATTCACGGAGATAATAAAGTCAGTATTGGAACGTCTCCAGCACACTTCAAACGAGCTGACCATGCTTTTTGACATGAGCAAACTTATTATGAGCGAAAACAAATCAGTCTCCACCTTCATCAATAAAACCGCCGAGGAAGTAAGTTCTCATTTGGACGGCTCATGGAACATCAACGGCTACATATACAACAGGTTTAGTGAAACTTATGACATAGTGGCGTCCAAAGAGACTTTTATGGAAGACATAAGCAAAAAGGAGTTGAAAGGAAAAGAGCTTAAAAACGGTTGGCTTAACAACAATTCCTATTTGATGACTTTTTCCGCGTACAACAAGGCGCTCGGCTATATAATTTTCACCAAATCGGTTAATCTTTCGGAGCAGGAAAAAAACAACTTGGCCACGATGTTTAATACCATAGCTTCTATTTTAAGCACCACAATAGCAAACATAAATTATTGGACAGAATCCATAATCAAGGCCATTGAAATTGAAATTCTGTAGTGCGTTCACGGTCTCTGCCACCCCCATCTGCTGCGCGAACTCACTTTCCTCCACGAAGTCCTGCATCAGAAGCGGGGTAAACGAATGCTGAGCAAACACATCGTACCCGTAAAAAGGCTTTCTGAAGAAAACTGTATTGAGCCCGAACTGGTCAATAACGGCCCCGGCGTTTATGAAGGCCGCCGCGGGGAGGCGCAAGCCGCCGGGGGCCGAGAGCAGCGCGGCGGGACGGCGCGCGTTCCGCGGGGAATAAACCTTTTCTACGCGGCTTTTGCCAGGCTGAAATTGGTTTTTATTACGGCGATATTGCTGGCCGGCTTCGGCCTGATAGCCCTGGGCGTGATACTGACTTCCACTTTGATAGGCGCGGTCATCGGGATACCGCTGCTCCTGCTCGGCGGGTTTTTGATCTGGCTTTTATTTAAATTTCTGACATTCAGCGGCAGGAGCAAATCTTTCGTCTTTAAGCGCTTCTAGTGTAGTGTCCCGTAAATAACTGGACATTTGGCCTGTCGATTTTGAGCCGAGCCGAAGCGATGTGAGGCGCGCAGGCCTGAAGGCCTGTAAGCCGAACAGCGCAAAGGCGTAGGCCAAAAGCGGCTGGCCCTTTCGGGGAGGCCCATTCCTGGACGATTTTGTCGTTGCTCCTCATTCACACTGCTTAAGCAGTGCTCAATCGTCGCGCCTAAAACTCGTCTCAGGCCTGGGCCTCCAAATGTCCAGTTATTTACGGGACACTACACTAGAGTCCCGA
>JACQYT010000067.1 GCA_016208085.1 Elusimicrobiota bacterium
AGTTTTTAAAAATTTTAGGAAAACGCCACGGATTTTTGTATTATAATTGTGGGCGGGGATTTTTGTGGATTTTTTCAGGAGGCCGGAGACTTCAAGTCCGGAAAGATTCCGCGGTAACAAGCCTTATGTTGCCTACAATTCTGGTGAAAGGGGTCTGTAAGCTTAAGTGCGATGAAGGGAAAATCCGGGATAAGAAAACAGGGGAATGCTTTGTGCCTTGTCCGGACGGGAAAACCGCGCCGGATTCAAAAGGCAACTGCCCCTGCGGAAAGCAGACATATGACCCGAAAGCATCCTGCTGTTCCGCCGATAAGAAACTCCATCCGGGGCAGGTGCCGGATGGAAAAGGTGGATGTGGTTGTTCCGCAGGATATATCCTGAAAACGGATGAAACATGCGCCAAGGCTTGCACGTGCTCGGCTTGCAGTATGGCAATAGAAGTGCCGTGTACTAACGATAAATGTGACACGGCATGTTTTCAAAAGGCTGACTCGTCATGCAGCAAACATAAGTTCATTGAGTATGATAAATGCATGTGTGGAGGTTTGGGCGGGAATTGGGATGATGCAATAAAGTATTGTCGTGGAGTGGGGGGCGATAAGTTCAGGAAAGGATGCATCATCAAAGGCGACGGGTGCCATTTCTCCGTTGCCGCTAATCCAAAAGCGGATTCAAAGGCACCCTGGTATGAATGGTCTGCGCGTTCCAAAGTGGAAAAATACGGGGAAATAATTGACAAGGTGGCAAAGGGAACCGGAGTCGATTCGCAACTCCTAAGCGCAGTTATGTATATGGAAACCACTCATGGATGGTATGAGGCACCGAAAAGATGGTTGGGCATAAACAATTCAATTTTGCCCATGAATGTTAATGTGGCCGAATGGGAAGCATTGTTTGGTGGTCGCGATTTAAGATATTCGTTTAATAACTTTTTAATTTTGAACCTTTCGTCCGTATATTCAAATTATCACCTTGCCGGCCTTTCTTATACATCTGTTCTTTTTGTTATACTTATTCAATGGACCTGAAAAGAACGGCGGACTGGCTTGAGAAGAACGATTATCCTAAATTCCGCCTCAGGCAGATTTCGGACGCGGTCTATAAAAAAGCCGTTTGCGGTTTTGACGGGATCACGGCCCTGCCCGTGACTTTGAGGGCCGGCCTTAAATCTCATTTCAGAATCCTGGCCTTCGAGCCGGAGACCGTGCTTGAATCAAAGGCCGGCAACGCGGTTAAAGCGTCTTTCCTGCTGAAAGACGGGCTTAAGATAGAATCCGCGCTTTTAAGCCTGTTCCCGGCCAGGTGGAGCGTCTGCGTCTCCACTCAAGATGGCTGTCCCGTGCAGTGCCCTTTCTGCGCCACGGGAAGGCGGGGACTTAAGCGCAATCTTTCGCCCGACGAAATAATCTCGCAATATCTTTTCTGGGCCCAATACCTGAAAAAGAACCGCCCCCGGGAGAAGATAACGGGCGCGGTCTTTATGGGCATGGGCGAGCCTTTTTTGAATTACGACTCGGTGGCCAAAAGCATACGGACGATGACGGACCCGGACCTTATCGGGCTAGGCGACCGCCGCCTCTCGGTCTCAACGGCCGGACACGTGCCCGGCATCAGGCGCTTCGCCAAAGATTTTCCCCAGGCCAACCTGGCGCTCTCGCTGCACGCGGTGGACGACGCGCTGCGCTCGCGGCTGGTGCCGCTGAACGAAAAATACCCGCTCGACCAGTTGGTCAAAGCGCTCAGGGACTACATTTTTTCCACCAGACGCAAAGTATTCATAGAATATGCGCTGCTGGACGGGATAAACGACTCGCAGACCGCGGCTAAAAAGCTGTCCGAGTGGATAAAAAGCGTTGAAAACGTGAAATACTTCAACGTCAACCTGATTCCCTACAATGACGCCGGCCGCGCGTTCCGGGCCCCGGCCAGGGAGCGCTCGCAGATCTTCGCGAATCTCCTGTTGATGTTTAACATTCAGGCCACGCTTAGGCATAGCCTGGGCGCGGACATAAAGGGCGCCTGCGGACAGTTGGCGGGAAGCAGTACAAGGGATCCCGCATGAGCATCTCAACGCATTTAACCCCGGACCCTGAGCGGCGGCTGCTGACGCTGCTGGAGAGCATGCGCCGGGCGGTCGGGTGGACCGAGAAGAAGATCGGGGCGCTCACCGCTTTCGCCGCGGCGCAGTTGGCTTTCGTCAGGGTGACGGCGCCGGCCGGCCCGCCGGGCTTTCTTGCCATGATAGCGCTTGGCGCCGCTATGGCGCTTGGCGTTTTCGCGTTCTCCCCGCTGACCGGAAAACCTGGCTGGATCCCTTTCCTTGAACCCCCCCGTGACATACACAGGTCGGACGATTGCCTGGTCTCCGCCGATGATCTCGCGAAATATTCCCGCAGCGAGCTCGTACTTCTGCTGGACCAGTATCTGGGCGGCGGGATCACGGCAACGCGGTACTATGAGGACCTCGTGGGGCAGATAGTCATCAATGCGCGGATCGCGACGCGCAAGCGCCGCCTTTTCCGGATCGCCTGCGTCCTCGTCGGCCTTGCACAGCTCTGCCTGCTCGCGCTGGTCTTCTGGCCGCAATAAGGAGCCTCCGCAGAATAACTTGCACATTTGGCTGACCGATTTTGGGCTGCAACAAGGAACGAGGAGCGCGGCGTACCATTGGTACGTAAGCGACGAGTGACGCAGGTGCAGCCCAAAATCGGTCAGCCCCCGCGCCGACGGCGCGGGGGAGACACATCTTTGGCCGGCTGCTGCGTTGCTCCTCCTCAATGTAGCCAAGCTACACCATCGTCGTCGCGCCTTGTATCCGACTCAAAGCTGTGCCTCCAAATGCGCAAGTTATTCTGCGGAGGCTCCTAACCCATGGGGCTGCCGGACCCCTGAAAGAGACGCGGCCCCGAATCGGGGCCGCGCTTCTTTTATGGCTGCGACGAACGCTTATTCCAGGACGTGGATGTTGTGCCTGGCGCAGATGTCTTTAAGCGGCTTGGGCCAGACGGACACGCTCACCTCGCCCAGATGCGCCGTCCGGAGCAGGTACATGAAGGTCCGCGACTGCCCGATGCCGCCGCCGACGCTCAGCGGAATCCGGTCGTTCATGATGGCCTGGTGATACGGCAGTTTAAGGTTGTCCATCAGCTTTGCCATTTCCAGCTGCTGGACCAGCGTTTCCTTCGTCACCCGGATTCCCATTGACGTCAGTTCGTGCCGCCGCCTGGTGACCGGATTCCAGACCAGAATATCGCCGTTAAGCCCGCGCGTCGGCTTGCCGGTCTCTTTGGAGGTGTCCGTGATCCAGTCGTCGTAGTCCGCCGCCCTGTTTTCGTGCGGATATCCGTCTTTGAGCGGATACCCCACCCCAATGATGAAGACCGCCGGATATTTCTGCAGCACCGCCGTTTCGCGCTGCTTGCGCGGCAGGTCCGGGTACATCTCCAGGATTTCCTCGGCGGTCAGGAAGGTGAGTTCCTCGGGGAGGTCCGGGTATTTGTCCGTCTTAAGCTGCGGATACATCTTTTGGGCGCATTTCCCGGCACCGCGGATGACCTTCCAAATCTTGCCGACGAGCTCCTTGAGGAATTTTAGGTTGCGCTGCTCCGGGGTCATCACCCGCTCCCAGTCCCACTGGTCAACATAGGAACTGTGGTCGTGATCGAGGAAGTAGTCCTTGCGCACCGCGCGCATGTCGGTGCAGATGCCCTCTCCCGTTTTGCAGCCGAACTGCGCCAGCGCCGGGCGCTTCCATTTCGTCGCGGCCTGCACAATCTGGGCGTTTAGCCGTTTCTCCAGCCCCAGCCCGCACGGGAACTCGATCGGAGTTCGCGAGCCGTCCCGGTCCAGCATGTCGTTGATCCCGCTCTCGCGCTCCACGAGCAGAGGAACCTGAACCATCGTCAGGTTCAGCTCCTTGCAGAGATTCTTTTCAATATAATATTTGATCGCATAGAGCGCCTTCATCCGCTCCAACGGCGGAAGGATCGCTTTGTAATCGTTGGGCAGGATCTTATCCACTTCCGGGTAGGTGCTGACGCCGGGTCCCGCCAGATCCGCTTTTTTGTCGGTTGTGATCATTTTCTTTACTCCTTTATTCGGGGATTTTGCCATTAAGTCATAATAAAATCTTTGGCCCCTCCCTGTCAACCCCCCTTTTTTCCGGCGTTATCCCGCCGGAAATACCTGCCGTCCAGCGCGAGGTACGCACGGAAGTCGCCGCGCGGACGAAGGCGTATTCCGGGATTAACGGAGGCTGCCGGGTTTTTGCCGGCATGTGTAGACTCCGGCTACGCCGGGATTTTGGGAGATCGCGGCAAGGCTGCCGGCGCGGGCCCAGCCAAGGAGTTGTGTCGTTCTGCCGCTCTTTGAGTAGACTGTCCGCTCCCCGTACAGCACGAAGCCGGCGCAAGCGGAGAGTTCCTGAAGCAACGCGGAATAGTTCTGCGACCTGGGCAGGATGCGCACAAAAACATATTTGTCGTCCCCCGCTCCCCCTCCGGCCCGGGAAGCCGGCGCGTCCCTAAAATCGGCGCCCGCCTCGGGCTTATTAAGGGGATTAAGATAACCATAGGCTGTTTCTATAAAATCCTGGAACCCCGGATCCGAATAAACGGCTGAGTCCGCCAGCCGGGCGCCATAGGCCGGGGCTTCCTGCGCAAAGCCGCCGGCGCAGGCGCACACACCGAGTGAAACCGTAAGAAGCGCTCTTTTCATCGTGGTTCTTCCCCTCCCGTCCGGTTGTCCGCCGCTTTTGCGCGCAATGCTTTAACAAAACCATGCAATACATTGTATTATGCCGCGCGCCTCTTGTCATGGGTCTTAAGGCCCTCTCCCGTATGGGCCTCGCTTTACGGGGCCGGATCCTAAAATAAAATTTTATCTTGAAACCGGCGGCCTGTTTTTTCGTAATATCATATAGAGCAGTAAATATGACAACGGAAACCGATCGGCTGCTGGTTCAGCGCTGCCTTGGCGGCGACGCCCGCGCCTTTGAAGAGCTCCTTGAAAATTACAAGAACCAGATCTACAGCTTTATCCGCCGCCTGATAGAGAACCCTCAGGACGCCGAAGACCAGACCCAGGAAACTTTCATCAAAGCCTTCCGCCGTTTGGACTCTTACGATCCCGCCTATCCTTTTATAACCTGGCTTTTCAGGATCGCGCATAACGCTTCCGTGGATTTCTTGCGCGCCAAAAGGCCGCAGACCGTGTCCATAGATGACGAGGACGCGCCGCTGGAACTGGAGGATAAGGGGGATTGCGTGGAGACAGCCGTAAGCGTTAAAATGGAAACCGAGCGGGCGGAACGATTGCTGGCTTCGCTGCCGCCGCTTTACCGGGAGATACTGCTGCTCAAGTATCACGAAGAGCTGACAGGCCGGGAAATGGCCGAGGTGCTGGGGATACCGGAAGGCACGGTTAAAATACGGCTGTTCCGGGCCAGGGCGTTGATGCGGGAGAAGTTTAACGCCATGGCGCGGCCTGAAACAGCGGAAAAATCAAATGCCGTTAAAAATTTTTGCCGCAAAAATTTTTAATGAAACCTTTTCCGGGGTTTTTGCGTATTCTTCAGTGAACGGAGAAATTATGAAAGACCCGATAACCGATGCGGAAATAGCGGGGCTGATAGCCTCGCTGCCTTATTACACCGTGGCGAAGGACTTCAACCGAAAGGTCCTGGCCGCCGCCGGGATCGGCGCCCGGGAAGCCCTGCCGGCCCGCTGGAAGCTCTGGGCCGAAAGAGCCGTCGGGACCATGGCCGCCTGCTGGCTGGGCACGGCGGCGTTCTCCGTTTCGCTGCTGGTCATTATGAATATCGGCGATATTCTGCCGGTCCTGGCAGACCCCCGCGCGTTTTCAGCCTGCGTTAAATTTTACGCGCTCAAAGCGGGCTTTCTCGCGGTGGACGTCCTTGGTTTTTTAAGCCTGGCGAAAGCCCTGGTCGTTATACTGGCCGGCAGGCTGAACCTTCTGCCCTATCTTGCAGGCTCGACACTCTTAGCCGGGTCCGTGATACTGGCGCTTTCAAGACATCCGGCATACGCGCGCCCGGGCGCCGCAAGGAGATAAAAGGAGATAATATGAAAACTAAAATATCGGGGAAATCCCTTCTGCTGGCCTGCATGATAACTTTCGCGCTACTCGCGGCCGGCCACGCCAGGTGGTCCAATTCTAAGAATTATGACCTGCGCCGGTCCGACGTGGTGGTGGAAAAGGACGAAACCGTGCGGGAGGACGTCGTGACCGAGAAGGCGATAACGGTCATCGGAACTTTGCAGGGCGACTGCGTTTCACTGGGCGGCCTCGTGGACGTTAAAGGAAAGGTGACCGGCGACCTGGTATCGCTTGGCGGACCGGTAAATCTTTCGGGCTCCGTCCAGGGCGACCTTGTCTCCATTGGCGCGAGCGTGGAAACCTCAGGGCTGATAAAAGGGGACCTGGTGGCCATAGGCGCAAACGTTTCGCTGAAGCCGGGTGCGACCGTGCAGGGCGAGATCTCTTCCATAGGCGGGCGTATAGAGCAGGGCGACAGGGTAATACTTCAGGGCCGGATAAACAATGTGAATCTGAACCTGCTCAAGCGCCTCGTGCCTTCACTGATGAGATTTACGAACGAAACGCATCGCGGGGACAACAGCCTGAGAGGCCCGCTGCTGTTCGGCGGACTGCTGGGCGCGGGGCTGCTGGTCCTTTGCTCTCTGTTCCTGCTGGGCGCGGTAATGCTGGTGGTGCCCGCGATATTCTTTCCCAGGAACGTGGAGGCCGTCAGCCGCGAGATAACCGCAAATTTCTGGAAATCCGCCGGCATAGGCGCGCTGATAGTGATGGCGCTGTTCCCGGCGCTGCTGCTTATGGCGATATCCATTCTGGGGATACCGCTCATCCCGCTGGCGCTCCTCGTGCTGGCCGCGGCCAAGCTGCTTGGCTTCTGCGGCTTCAGCGTGGTGCTGACGAAGCGGTTCTTTGAGGGGATCAAGCGCCCCGCTCCCGCGCCGCTGATCGCGCAGGTCTGCGTGGGCTACCTGCTTTTAGCCGTCGCGATCTTCATCGGGCATGCCGTGCCGCTGCTCGGCTGGCTGCTCGTGCTGGCGGGTCTTATTATAATCGCGTTCGGCGTTCTTCTGGGTCTGGGCGCGGTCTGGTCCACGAAGATGGGCACGGCGGCGGTTATAGCGCAGGGGCCGCAAGTCCCCCCCGCGTCCCCGGCCGCGCCGGCCAACCCCGCGCCGCCGGTCACTCCGGCCTGACCGCGGGAGAATCCCCCTTTTAGCAAAGGGGGACGAAGGGGGATTTGAATAAACGATGGGTTTGGGGCCGGGAACGGACAGCTCCAAATCTGCCGCGACGGTCAGTTGCCGTCGGGTGAGGCTTGTTCCAGGACTTTCATGCGCTCTTTTTCGGTCTGCTCGTAAAGGGCTTTAGCTTCTTTGGCTTTGTCAACCTGGCTCACAGTGTTTTTGACATAGTCGGCCGGGGCGCTCAATATTCCCCCCGCCTGCGCCGGCGCAGTGGAGCCGGTGACAGGGGCCGCCGCCGGCGCGTCGGCGGTTGCCGGGGATTGCCTGCCGCAGGCGGCAAAACAGCAGGACAGCGCAAATATTACAGCGGTTTTATAAAAGTTCATTTTTGACGAGATATTCCGCTATCTCTACGGAATTCAGGGCGGCTCCCTTGTAAAGGTTGTCCGAAACTATCCATAACTGGAACTCGCGCGGCGAAGTCCCCGACACCCTCAATCGCCCGGCCTTTACGCCTGAAGTTTTCACGGCTGCAAGCGGGGTCGGGTATTTATACGGATCGCTGAAAAATTCAAGGCCGGGGGTTTTGGCCAGCGTTGAGCGAAGCGCGGCCGGCGTCCAGCGCCGGCGGGTTTTGGCCCAGATGCTCAGGCTGTGTCCCCTCAGGACCGGCACCCTTACCGCGGTGACGCTTATCTTTATGCGGGGCGACGCCCAGATCTTTTTAAGTTCCGCCTCCACTTTATTTTCCTCTACGGAAACGCCGTTCCTGTCAAAGCCGCCCACCTGCGGGAAAAGGTTGAAAGCTATGGGATGCGGGAATTTCCTGTATTTGAGCTCAGGCGCGCCGCCGCGCTTTAAATAATATTTCAGCTCCGCTTCCAGCTGTCTCATCGCGCTTTTACCGGCGCCGGACACGGCCTGGTAGGTAGCAATGCGGAGTTCCTCTATTCTGAATTTCTTATGTATATCGTGCAGCGCCACCGCCGCGCCCGTAAGCGTGCAGTTGGGCCCGGCTATCAGGCGCCGGCCGGGCTCTATGGCTGCGGCGTTAACCTCCGGTATCACCAGCGGGACGGTCTTATCCAGGCGGAAGCGCGAGGAGTCGTCTATGCACCAGACGCCGGCGGCGGCCAGCTTTTTCGCGAAACGCTCCGAAACGTCGTCGGTGGAAGCAAAAAAAACGAGGTCCGCTTTCTTAAGCGCCGCGAAAGAGGGCTTGCGGCATAAATGTTTTTTTTTTCCGAAGGTCACGGCCCCGGCCTTCCTGCCGGAGTTGAACGGGAGAAATTCCCCGACCGGGAATCGCCTTTTTTCAAGCAGGTCCAGCAGTTCGCCGCCGACCATGCCGGAAGCGCCTGCCACGGCGACATTTATTTTTTTGGGCATGATCTTTAGCCTGAAAGTTTCAGTTGGAACTGATTTTTATGGATATTTTTATCCATGCTATCCTTACATACCTGTCCGGTTAAAATTTGAGGGAACCCTTCATTATGGTAAAATTATTTCGGCTAAAAAGAAAATTACCATTGGAGGATTCCCTATGTCTCATTATAACACAATAATGCGCCAACTCCTAACGCTTATTCCTCGACATCAGCAATTCCGCAAACAGCCGTGGAATTGCTGCCGGAATACCGGAATACGGGTCCGTTTGAACCCCCCCATTTTTTATACTACAATACCTGCGGAGGCGCCATTTCATGAAATTCCCGCGGATTAAAATGAGCCGGGTCATGATCGCGGCCGCGCTGTCCTGCGCGCCGCGCCTTCATGCCGCCGGCCCGAACCTTATCCTGATCGGCTGGGACACCTTGCGGGCCGATCATGTCGGCGCGCTGGGCTATAAGCGCAAGACTACGCCGAACCTGGACAGCCTGGCGGCTAAATCATTTCTGTTTACGCGCGCGATAAGCCCCTCAAGCTGGACCCTGCCGGCGTTCATGTCCGTCTTCACCGGGCTGTATCCTTCCGAACACGGGCTGACCAATAAGTTCAAATTGCCGCCCGCCGCAAGCGGCGGCAGCACGGAACTGGAGCCGGCAAGCCTTTCCACAGCGGTGATCACGCTGGCCGAGCTGCTCAGGGCCGCCGGCTACGGGACCGCCGCGTTCACCGGCGGATCCGGCGTCGGGGGGGGTTACGGGTTCAGCCGCGGTTTCGACGTCTACGTTGACAGCCCGAACTTCGCCGGCTTTGAAACCTCTTTCCCGCAGGCCCTGGACTGGCTTAGGACCAACCCGGGCTCCGGGACTTTTGTTTTCATCCACGGCTACGACACCCATCCCTTCCGCGATCTGAAAGCCGACGGGCAATATCAGTTCATCGCCCCGGAAGAAGCGGAAAAAGTCCCGGGAATAAGGGCGCGGCACGAGAAAATGCGCATGGACCTGCTGGACGGAAAAAAACTTAGTTACACGAAAGAAGACGTAAAACTGTGGACTGACGTATATGACGAGAAAATACTGCGCGCTGACAAACTCCTGGGGAAATTCCTGGCGGATCTTTCCGCGCTGGGAAAACAGGCCGAAGAAACCATAATCATCCTGCTGTCGGACCACGGCGAGGAGCTTTTTGACCACGGCGGCGTGGACCACGGGATGACGCTTTACGACGAGATGCTCCACGTGCCGCTTTTGATTTACCTGCCGCGCAGGCCGGGGCGGACAATAACCGCGCAGGTCCGGACCCTGGATATTTTTCCGACCGTCATGGAACTTTTGGAGCTTAAACCGGGAGAAGCTGTGCGGGAACGATTGCGCGGGGCAAGCCTTGCCGGCCGCATGAACGGCGGCGCGGCGCCGCTGGACGCGTTTGCAGAAACGGATTACCTGTTCCACTTCAACAAAAAAGCCGTCCGCAGGAGCGGCGGCCCGAAGCTTATAGTTGACGGGATCACGCAGGGCCGCGAACTTTACGACACGTCGTCCGACCCCGCCGAAAAAACCAACCTGTTTGAAAAAGACTCCGCCAACGCCTACCTCCTTGAAATACAGCTCTTCGACTGGGAAGAATCCCTGAAAACCCCTTAAAACAAAGCTTCAGCTTCCGCGCCGAATCCTTCCATCGGGGTGGCTGCCGGGTTGTCATTTCATCGGCGGACAGTTTTCCTCGAACGGAGCGGCCGGGCCCGGCCCGCGCTTCTCCAGGAAAGTCCGCAGCGGCTCCGTATCAAACTCTATCGGCACGTCGGCCGGGACCTTATTATGTTTCATCTCGCCAAACAGCCGGGCCGCTTCCGCCAGGGACCGGCGCTGGGCGCAGGTCAGGCCGAGCTGAAATTGATGGTTTCGCAGCGCTTTTTTAAGCACGCGGGGAGGGAGCCGCAGCGTGGCGGCCGCGCGCCGGACCGCCTGTTCCGGATTCTCCCTGACGAATGTCGTAGCGCGGTAGAGCGTCCGCAGCACGCCCGCGACGCCCGCCGGGTTTTTCCGGACGACATCCTTGCGGGCCGCCAGGTAGACCGGGACGCCTGCGCCCATTCCTTCAAGATTGAATATCTCATGGGCCAGCTTCCTGTCTTCCAGGAGCGCGGGTATCGGTTCCCAGGCCAGCAGCGCGTCCACCTTTCCCTTCTCCAGGAACTCTACGGCGAGTTCCGGCTTCATGGGTATCCTGACCGGCGAGTACCGGATGCCTTTCCCGGCGAGATGACGCTCTAGCAGATGGTAGCCGTACGAGCTGGGCCAGATGCCGAGCCGCTTGTTTTGAAGGCCTTCCAGCGAAGAGATGCCGGAGCGCTCCGACGCCATAAGCCTCCAGCGGCGGCCCCCGCCGCCGAGACAGGCGAGGATGACGAAAGGATTATCTTTCCCGGCTTTGAACAGCACATTGAGGCCGATATGGCTGCCGACAACGGCCAGATCAAGGGTCCCGTCCAGCATCAGGGGTTCGTTGTCTTTGCCCTGCGGCTTGATGAGCGTGCGGACATTGACGCCTTCGCGCTCGTACAGCCCGTCCGCGGCGGCGATCATGGCCGGGAGGTCGGAGAGGAATTCCCGGATGCCGATGACCAGTTCCACCGGCTTTTTGGCGGGAGCCGCGGCCGGCCCCTGCGGGAAGGCCGGCTGCCGTGCGGCCGCAAGCGCGGCAATGGATAGGGCCGCGACGGCCGCTCTAACGGGTCTGCTTCCGGTGGAAAGGATGAAAAAACGATTCTTGTTTTTGATGTGTTTTTGCCTCATCCCTTAGGAGGCTCCTTACCAGTAGCCGTGCTGTTTCGCTTTTTCGCGCACCGCTTCCGGAAGCTTCCGGGTCAAGGGCCTGGCTTTCATGAACTTCCGCGAAGAGTCGGCCCACCGTTTTAATTTTTGCTTCAGCTCCTTCACAATATCCGGATGCGCCGCCGCCGAATTCACGGCTTCGGCGGGATCGTTCTTAAGGTCGTATAATTCAAAGGTTTCCGCCGCGCGTTTGGCCGCCGGTTTTCCTTTAGGATCGGAGAAGGTCACTTCGTGCAGCAGTTTCCACCTGTCACTGCGTATAAATTCATTGACGCTTTCAACATCATAAGCGTAGCCGGGTTCGGGGATATAGGTGTTGTAGTTCGCGCCGGCGTAGACGAATTCGTTCACGGGCTTGTCCGCGTTCATCAAAGGAAGCAGGCTTGACCCCTGTAGCCGGTCCGGGACCGGGATTTCCAGAATTTGCATCAGGGTCGGCATTATGTCAATCAGCTGGACCAATCCGCGCACGCGCCTGGCCTGGGCGCCGGGGAGCCTGATCATAAGCGGGACATGCGCCACCTCGTCATAAAGGGTTCCCGCTTTCGCGCCGGCCCGGCCGAAGCGCCCGTGTTTGGCGAACATCTCGCCGTGCTCGGAAAAGATCACCACTATCGTCCTGTCAAGCAGCTCTTTGCCCAGGGAATCAAGGAACTTCCCCACCTCCAGATCCGCGTCCAGGATCTTTTCATCATACAGGTCGCGCAGATAATCAATGTCGTCCTGGGTCAGGACGGTCGTCCTCCTCGGCGCGCTCTTTTTCGCCTTCCAGCTTTCAGGGCCCGAGCCCAGCCTGGGAACATGGTAAAAGACGGTGATATTCCCGGCGTTCGTTTCCCTGTACCCGCGATAGGTGAACGAGGGGTCCACAGTCACGTGTTTCCCTTCCGTGCTGCTGAACACGCCGCTGAACCGTTTGGACGGGATGAACGGCGGATGGGGATCGTAGCCGTGCAGGAATAAAAAAAATTTGCCGCCGGAATTTTTCGAAAGCCAGTCCGCGGCCTGCGCCGTCGTGACCGGAAACCTGGTGAAAGACGGATTGTCCGGGGCGGTCTCAAATCCCCGCATATGCCCGGCCGACTTCATATAGTCCAGCCCGCCGGTGAATGCGGCCGTTTTATACCCGGCCGCCTTCAGGAACTCCGGCAGAGTCTTTAAACTTTTAGACAGCGCCATATTCCGGTCCCGCGCCATAATTTTATGTGTGTACGGGTACAGGGAGGTGAACAGGGAGGTCGCGACGGGCAGCGTCCAGGAAGCCGGGGTGAAGGCGTCTTCAAAAACCAGCGCGCCGCCGGCCCATTTATCCAGGTTCGGGGTCGTTTTGCGCTTGTAGCCGTAAAGGCTCATATGCTCCGTGCCGATGTTGGTGATGGAGATCATCAGCAGGTTATAGTCTTTATACTGTTCCGCCGCCGCGCCCGCGCCGGCCCGGGCCGAACAGAAGATAAGCGCGGAGATAACCGCTTTAAATAACAGGGCTGTTCTTCTCATAAAATCCGCCGCAACGCCGCGTGGGCCGGAAAAAACCCCGGTTTTCAGGATAAATTGTATAATATTTCCACTATGAGGATGACGCTATTTTTATCGGCGGCGGCGTGCGCCTTTTCGCCGTTTTGCGCCCCTGCCCGGGCCGGCGACGACGCCGCCGCGAAAACCAATTTTATCCTTATCGGGTGGGACGGCGCCCAGCGCGCGCATGTAATGGAAATGCTCGGCGCGGGAAAGCTTCCGAACCTGGCAAAACTCATCAGGGAGGGCGGCCTGGCCGAGACGCGGGTAACGACCGGCACGACCCAGACGAAACCCGGCTGGGCCGAAATACTCACCGGCTATTCCTCCGGCCGCCTTAAAATATTTTCCAACAAGGAGTACAGGCCTATCCCGAAAGGTTATACAATTTTTGAAAGGCTCAAGGCGCGCTTCGGCGGAGACATGGCTGCCATATTTATTGCGGCAAAACCCTACAATGTCGGCGCCCGAGGGCCGCACGAGATCTGTATTAACGCCTATACGCGCGACCTCGTTACAATGATCCAGCGGTATTATCTGGACCGCGCGCGCTTTAAAGGAACTACGCAGGACGGCAAACCTCCGCGCTGGGTCCGCAGGGAAGGCGAACCGTATTTCAACGCGGTTAAAGCCGTGGATTACCATTATGCGGAGGACGGCCCCGCCGAAACCATAGGCGCAAAAACCCTCGCGGTCCTGGAAAAATATCAAAAAAAGCGGTTTTTCGCTTTCGTGCACTTTCGTGAGCCGGACGAGCAGGGGCATCAGTACGGGGAGAATTCTCCGGAATACGGGGAAGCGTTCATAAGCGCCGACCGGCAGCTCGGCGCGATAATTGAAAAGCTCCAACAGTTGGGGCTCTACTCAAAAACGGCTGTTTTCGTCACGTCGGACCACGGCATGGACGAGGGGAAACGGATCCACAGGAACGCCCCGTTCATGTTCCTCGCCGCGAACCGCCCCCTCGGCCGCCGCGCCGGGGACAGGAAAGACTTGACCCCGACGATACTAGACTGGTACGGATTTGATACGGGGAAAATATATCCCCCAATTGAGGGCAAATCTTTATTCAACAAATGAAAAAGATAAATACTGCCGGCGGCTGTGCGGTTTGCGCGGCGTTTTTCCTGACCGCTGTTTTTCTGTTTTATCCGCGCGGCCCGGTCCTCGGGGCGGAACAGGGGGAGGGGACCGTAAAGCTGGGTTATTTCATCGGCGGGAGAACGACCCTGTTCGGCAGAGCGTTCGCGGACGGATATTTTGATAAGGAAGGAGTGCGGGTGGAACTGATAACCCGCCGGCTGAGG
>JACQYT010000049.1 GCA_016208085.1 Elusimicrobiota bacterium
AGCTTATTTGTAAGGGCCAAATGAGGCTTTTAGACGAGCTGCAGGGCCCCGGGAGGGCGGGGAAAAACGGCCTTTGAACAGGCCGCAGGTGCGGGCAGTTCAGGGGGCGGTTTCCCTACTGCTCCCTTTGATTTTTGCCGCCAGAGCGGTTGTTAGGGGTTTTCAGCCAGCAGATTCCGGACGCGCCGCGCCACTTTCGCCGGGGCCTTGGCGATGTCATGCTCCCAAATCCTTACGACGCGCCAGCGCGATTTCTGCAACTCCGCGTTAATCCGGCGATCGCGCGCCTGGTTCTTTTTGATCTTCGCGCGCCAATAGGTCTTATTAGCCGACGGGGTTATGTTGCGCCGGCAGATCGAACAGCCATGCCAAAAGCAGCCATCTACAAAAACAGCCACGCGCGCGGAGCGGAAAGCGAAGTCGGGCTTTCCAGGGATCGAGTTTAAATGCCTTCTCCATCCCGTGATACCGTTTGATAAAAAAATCCGCCTAACCGCGCCTTCTGTTGAAACGTTTCCTCTTGACTTCACGGCGGCCATAATCTTCGAGCGGCGCCGTCTAGATACAGTGTCCATAGACCTCTCTATGTTTAAGCCAGTACCCGCACCCATGACTTATTGAATCTGACCAGCTTAAGGACCGTGTCTTTGGAGACCGCCGGCGGTTTTTTGATTTGGAATTTTAACTTCTGTTTGGGAACTTTATGTAAGATTGTGAACTGCGCCCCGTGCGGCTGCCAGGTAAACCAATGCTCCTCTGTCCCGCGCCGGATAGCTTCCAGGTTGTTATCCGCATTCCAAGACCAAACAAACTCCTTCGGATCATATTGGTCCGTCTCGAACTCGAAAGCGACGAAGTCCAGCCATTCCCCCGTTATCTTGCTTGGTTTAATAAGTACGACGGTCCGGGCATGGCGGTAGCGCCCCAAGCGCAATCGCCAAGCACAATGTCGTCAAGCCCAACGTTTGACGGCTTCCACTTCGCCCCAATCGCCATCGCAAACATGCGTTCCCACTCCGGTCCCTCGATTGAGCCCGTTCGGTCGACCGCGAGCTTCGCAATTATTTCAGCTCCAAGACGCGCGGCGAACTCGTCCGGAAAAGAATTAAGCGGCCAGGGCGGCGGAAATTTACTTGCTGATCTTATCCTTGGTTGCATTTCATCCCCTTATCTATTGTTGGTATCAAGTTGCGAAGGACCGCTTCCACAAGCGGCACCGGCACGGCATTGCCCACCTGGGTTCGCGTTTCACCGACAGGGCAGACGATTTTAAACGTATCTGGGAAACCCTGCAGGCGGAGAAGTTCGCGTGGGGTCAGCCGGCGTATTCCGTCCACAAGAAGGTAATTATATGAGGCGCCGGCGCGTAAAGCGCATGAATACGGATGCGAGCTGATGTTCCCGCCCTTGTTCTCGTGCCAGATCGCCGGCTTATAGGAAGCCTTATGTTCCTCCTGGCGTAATTTCCGAATACGCGCGGAAGCGTAGAATTCGCGGGGAATATTTTTTTCAAGGATATCGGAAAGCGGCGTCATTGGGACATACCCGATCGGCCATTGATACGGCTCCTTTATTTTACGTCCGACGATTAAAACCCTCTCCCGTTTTTGTGGCAGACCGAAATTAAGCGCGTTAAGAATGCGCCAGTCCACCGTATATTCCATTGTTCTCAAAATAGCCAGGATTCTCTTCAGCGTTTTCCCCTTATTATCGCCGGCAAGCATCTTTACATTTTCGAGGACGAAATAGGGGGGCCGCTTTGCCTCTAAAATTCGCGCGATTTCAAAAAATAACGTTCCCCGCGCATCCTGGAAACCTTTCCGGTCGCCGCAAATACTAAAAGGCTGGCAGGGAAAACCTGCAAGCAGCACGTCATGGTCCGGGATCTCGCGCGCATCCAAAGCGCGGATGTCGCCGACGGGTTGAAGGCCATAGTTGGCAAAGTACGCTTTCCGCGCGGCCTCGTTGATATCGCAGGCTAAAATCGCTTTCCAATTTAATCGCGCGGCCGCGGCATGAAAGCCGCCAATTCCACAAAACAGGTCAATAAACCTGATAACCTGCTTATTGAGCGCGGATTCTGATTTAATTCCCCGGGCGGGCATTACTGCGGAGCTTGAAAGGACTAAGGGTGCGCGCATAATTTTATTATAACTGATTCGGAACAGGTTGTCCTGAATGAGTTTCTCCTTGATACATGAATATGTTACTCTCGTTGAAAAGTACATATATCCCCCTTAAACTTTTTCATAGTCTACAGCGCCACCCCGACAGCATAGTGTCGCGGTAATTTAAGGGGAATATTAATTTTTCTTATTCGCTGAACTGTATTACCTTCTCCTTTTCGCTTAGTAGCTCGGCAGCGCGTTTTAGATCTTCGGGAAAGACGTCCACGTAGAACCTTAGCGTCGTCGCCACGTCCGAGTGGCCCAGGTAGCGCTGAACAAGCTTGGCGTTGCCGGTTCTTTTTAACAGCTTTGTCGCGGCGGTGTGCCTGAGTGCGTGTGGCGTGAACTCGCCCTTAATCCCAGCTTCTTTGAGCCACTTCTTGAAATCCCTTTGCGTCTGCCGGCAGCTGAGCCGGGCGCGCTCCCTGGAAACGAATAGCGGCGCGGCCGGCGCCAGGCTTTCGCCACGCCGGCGCTTGAACCGAAGAAACCGCGCCAAGCGTTCTTGCAGGTCTTTGGGGAAATAAACGGTTTTAAACCGCGCCAATTTTTCGCCGTCGCGCGTCCAGCCTTTTACCTGGACATCAACTTTTGTCTGGGAGGCGTCTTCCACATTAAGCCGGAGAGCTTCCCCGAGCCGGAGCCCGGTCACAAGCATAAGGCGGTAAAGCATATGCGCTCGCTCAGCGTCTTTACGCTTATCCAGGACGTTCAGCAGGGTTTCTTCTTCCTTCGGATCAAAGCATTTAATATTCGGGGTCATTTTTGTTGCCCTATAGCTTGGATGGTATGCACTTCAAGACATTTCTCTTCGCCACTCAACTTGGCCGTCAGCATCCAGTCGTAAAGACCTTTTTCTATGGACACTATCATCCGCCTTCCATCAATGGTTTTCTGCATGTTTAATTCTTTAAGGGCTTTTTCAAAAACTAATTTTCGTGTACTTTTGAATTGTAGGCAACATAAGGCTTGTTACCGCGGAATCTTTCCGGACTTGAAGTCTCCGGCCTCCTGAAAAAATCCGCAAAAATCCCCGCCCACAATTATAATACAAAAATCCGTGGCGTTTTCCTAAAATTTTAAAAACTCCGCCGCGCCCGGCTGTTACCGGGCGGAGCCTGTGGAGGGGCTAAATCAGGGTAGAGGGTAAGGAGCTCCTTATAACTCTACCCTCTCCCCTCCACCCTATCCCCTGCTGTTGGCAGCCGTTGTCCGGCG
>JACQYT010000075.1 GCA_016208085.1 Elusimicrobiota bacterium
GCCAGTGTTGTAGCGTCGTCAATAGCGGTCAACGCGATAACCCTGTCAAACCAGATAACGGACGGGATTATAGCCAACGCCGATCTGGCCGGTTCAATAGACGCGACAAAGATTACAAATACGGCCGCTGTATTGACGGCTAATACATTTACGGACGCGCAGACAATAAAGGGTTCCACGCTGACTATTATCGCGCCTGACACTGTTGCGTCTTCGCTCTGGGTCTCAACCTCAAGCTTAATCTCGCATTTTTCTGTTTCAACTGCTGGTTATGTCAGCATACAGGGCGTGGCCGGCCTTCTTGGAAACGTAGTCAAAATCACAACCGGAACCACAAGTTTATACACTTTTGACAGCACGGGCACGGCTCACGCCCTTAACGGCTGGGTTACCGGCGGCGCGGATTACGCGGAATGGTTTGAGAAAGAGTCGCCGATAAAATCCGGCGATGTGGTAGGACTGGATGTCAAAACGGGCAAGGTACGCAAATACGCGGTTGGAGATGCCTTGGTCGGGATTTGTTCGCCGAATCCCGGGTTTACCGGAAACGCGCCGATGGGAAAATCGGATGAGGAAATGAACCAAACATACTCGCTTGTCGGACTTGTAGGGCAGCTTTCTGTGGATAAGGAACAGGTCAGCGTCGTGGACGGAACGGTCTTTACAATTGACAAAAAGAAACTGGGCTATCTCCTAGCAAACGGGAAAATCTGGATAAGAATTCACTGATAACATGCGGCAGCGTGCAATAGACGTGTATTTCGGGGTCATATTTCGGGGAATTTGACCTTTAGGAGAGAAGGACGACAAAGTGAATTTAAAAAATCCCCCTGAATCCCCCTTTTAAAAAGGGGGAAAGAAGTTAAGGAAGTGGGGTATACAGAATGCGGTTGGCAAAGAAAAGCGGGATGGCTTTTTTATGAGATATAAAAGCGTAGGACTAGCCGCGCTTGCGCTGGTATTCGGCGCAGTATGCGCCGAAGCGGCCAATATGATAGAGACCAGGGCCTTTACCAGCGGCCTTACCGTTTCCAACAGCGGTGGCTATAGGCTTGAGTCCACCGTCGGGGAAGTTTCCGGCTCCACCATGGCGGCTTCCGGCAAGGGGCTGCGCGCGGGGCATTCCAGCGCCAGCGCGAACACATTAACCGGCGTGCAGACTTATGATACCGGTTCGTCAATAGCGGCCGCAGCAGGCCAGCCCGGCATAAGCGTAAGCACGTCAATAGGGAAAAATCTTGTGGGCGCCGGCAGAAACAGGTGATTTATGAAACTTCAAATGCCTGCTGACAATCCAAGTTGTGGATTAATAAGCCGTGTTTCAAGTGGTGGAAGTAATTTTTCTATTTCTACCGTCAATACTTTTTGCTCCGGTTCTTTACCTGATAGTAACGTCTCTTTTGCCCAGGCGTTAAATTCAGGGTTGTTTTTAATCTGGAAAAGAATCAGGGCGTTGTCTGGGATTTTTTCGACAAACTCAGGATGTTTAAGAACGTATCTTGAAAATTCAAAACCGATGGTTCGCTGTAATTCCCAAAAATTTAAGCTATTCATGGTCAGCCTCCCTCAAATAATTCATTTTAAAAAATTCCCATTCCACGCTCAGTTCATCTTCGGCATAAGTCAGCGCTTCGTTAAAGTCCTGAACAGGCAAAGGTATTTTTTCAACCTTTCCGGAAGAATGAACAATATCTTTATGCGCAAAACCGTGTCGGGTGTCATATCTCACAATGGGACACCATTTGCTTTTAACAAATATTTCCAATTGAACGACGAACCCTGTTATTTGATTTTTAAACCTTTTATGAGAGTGGCGAATTCTTGCATCATCGGAATAAAGAAAAGTGAAAGCTTCTTCTTTGATTTCCATAAAAAGGATTGTATCAGAAATAGACAGTATTATCAAATGATAAACGCGGGATGAAAGCGGGATGGCTTTTTATGAAATATAAAAGCGCGGGGATGGCGGCGGGAATGGCGCTTGCGTTCGGCGGGTTGCCGGCCGTAGCCGCCAATATGATGGAAACCGGGGCCTTTACCACCGGGCTTGCCGTCTCCAGCAGCGGCGGCAAAAAGCTTGAGTCCACTTTAGGGGAGGTTTCAGGCTCCACGATGGCGGCTTCCGGCAAGGGGCTGCGCGCGGGCCATTCCTCAACCAGCCACAGCCCGGGCGTGGTTTATAACCTTTCCGCCTCCACAATCTCCGCCGGCGAGGCTCTGTTTCAGTGGACCAATGTCGGAAGTGAAGGCCTCTCCGGCCAGGCCAACGCGGTGGAAATTAAAATAGCCACCTTCCCGGTGACATACGCTAATTATTCCACAATAAATTCTTCTATTACGCTGGCCGCCTTAACCCCCGGCACGGTCGATCAGAAACTTTATTCCGGCCTTGGGTCCGGCAAAACTTATTATGTGGCCATAAGGGTGCGCGACAGCTCCAACATGTACGGCCGGCTGTCGGCCAACGCCATCTTCGCCACCGCTCCGATAAAGCCGCGCGTGCCTATCATCAGCGGCGTACAGGCCGGCGGCAACTTCACCATCTCCTGGGACGCGGTGCAGTACAACACCGCCGGCAGCGCCATCATGGTTAAAAATTACGAGGTTTATTCCAGCACCTCCCTCAGCGGCTCCATCTCCGCGGCTGTAACCCTTTCAAGTTCCACGTTTTCCTACACCGTCGGCGCCTCGCCCGTAAAGTGGTATTTCATGAAAACCCTGGACAGCGCCAATGTGCGCAGCGACTCATCCATCTGGCTCAGCAATTCCGACACCGTGGTCCGCGCCGTGGCGGACGACCGGCGCGCTATAGTTGACATCCCGCCGTACGTTGACGAATTTTTGCGCGCGGCGGGCCTTGTGTTGATTCTTGAAAACAAGCCAGAGTATGAGGCCGGTTCTACCCTGGCGTCCTATAAGCTCTTCTTTAGGGATGCCGCCGGCAACGAGGTTGCTAAACCCCTTTCGGACGACGTAACGCTTATTATGCCGCTTTCAAAAACCGGCTCGTTTGGCGTAAGCGCGGTTTCACCGTCGGTCTCCTACAGCGCCTACGACTACGCCATTTATTACTACAACGGCGTGGAAGACATTAATGTGGGCGGCACCGTGAACCCGGATAGCGGCAGCGTGTCTGTGGTCACCCGGCGGACCGGCCTCTTCAAGGTAAAGCGGGTTGTAAGGGCGCAGAGCTTTACCATAAAGAAGACCGAGCCGCCCAAGATCTTTACGCCCAACGGCGACGGCCACTGGGACGAGTTCACCATATTCTACGCCAACCCCGAAATTCTCAACATCAGCGCCGCCAGAGTATACGACCTGTCCGGCGCGGAAATAGCCAGCCTCAAGGCGGGCTCCTTCTCCGAGACCCTGGCCTGGGACGGCAAAAAGAAGAGCGGCGAAAAAGCCGCCGCCGGGATCTATATCTACCAGTTTAAGGCCGGCGATAAATACTACAACGGCACAATGGTGCTGGCACGGTAGGGGAGAGGGTAGAGGGGAGAGGGGAGAGAGGGGGAGACGGGAGCGGGGACAGGGCAGCGGCGCAAGGTGAAACAGCAGGCGGCAATTATGAAACGGAAATGTAACTACTCAGATAGAGCGGGCACCCCTCTCTTAAAAAGAGGGGCCAGGGGAGATTTTTTTAATTTCTTTGTTCAAATCCCCCTTCGTCCCCCTTTACTAAAAGGGGGATTCCACGTTAGCGGAGCGGCCGGCTTCTTATTCGGTCTGGTTGCGGCGCTGCATCTTATGAACGCAAGGCCCACCTCAGCCGCTTTTGACGATATCGGACTCGGGGCGCGCTCCACGGCCATGGGGCAGGCTTTTTCCGCCGTTTCAAACGACGCCAACGCCATCAACACGAATCCGGCGGGTCTGGTCCTTCTGAAGAGCCCGGAACTGGCCGCGTCCTACGGGAAACTTTATACCGGCCTGGGCGACGATTCCAAAATCGGTCAGGGGTATTTCAGCCTGGCGTTTCCGTTAAAAAAATATATTCCCGGTTTCATGGGCGCGAGCTGGGACGAGCTGCGGCTGGCGGACGCGTATTGCGAGACGGTTTTCAGCGGCGCCTACGCCGCGACGGTCTCTACGGCCTTGAGCTTAGGCGCGAGCCTTAAATATCTGAGGAAAAGCTATGTTTCCGACGGCTACACTGAAAGCGACCCGTTGTTTACAAAGAACGGTTATTCCAAATCGGGCCTGGCCCTTGATCTGGGGGGGCTTTACAGGGTGAACGACAAATACACCCTTGCGCTGGTGTTGAAGAACATCAATCAGCCCGATATGGGCCTGGGCGGGGCGGACCGGCTCCCGATGCAGGTCAGGACCGGGCTCGCCTACCGGCTTAAGAAAAGCCTGCTGGCGATGGATATTTCCTTTAAAGGCGGCGGTTATGATGTTTCTATCGGGGCCGAGCGGACTTTGCAGCAAAAATACCTGTTCAGGCTGGGTTTCCTTGCCGGTAACGATTCAAAAAGGAACGTCAGCCTGGGTTTCGGCAGCCGGTTCGGCGCCGTTAATTTTGACTATTCCTTCATGCTGCCGATAGGCGGCATCTCCGGCGTGACGGGCTCCCACCGGCTGGCGTTCGGTTTCAAATTCGGAGCGGCGGAGCAGGCTGCCGAGGATGAAGCCCGGCGGGATGCGCAAGCCGTTCAGGACGCGCAGGCGCGCCTGTCGGCGCAGGAAAAACAGATTGAAGCGCTTGAGAGAAAGATTAAGGCGCAGGAAGATCTGGCCGTGCGTGCCGCGGCGGAGGCTGCCGCAGCGAAGCCCGCGGCGCCGGAGGCGGCCAAGGCCGCCGTTGTTCAGCCCGCAGTGAGCTCGGAGGCGGCGGTGCATGTCATCGCTCCCGAGCCGGTTAAAGCGGCGCCCGCCATAGACGCCGATCTGGAGCTTCTGAAGGCCGAACTAGAAAGGTCCAGGAAAGACGCCGATAATTTTAAGGAAAGACTTAGATTACTTGAAGAAAAAGGCAAGAAGAGGCCGGCTGCCCAGCCGTCCGCCGTTCAGGCGCCGGAAGGGGGGGGAAAAGCGTATGTGGTCCAGGAAGGGGACACGCTGGAGAGTATAGCCGGGAAGGTGTACGGCGACACGACAAGATGGCAGGCTATCTATAAAGCGAACGCCGGCGCCGTAGGCCGGGGCGGCGAAGTGAAACCGGGGCAGACGCTGGTGATACCGTAAAGCCGAAGAAAGCCACAGAACGCAACTGAGAGCTACTGAAGGCAACCGAAGTAACACTCTTTTGCCTTCCGTGGCTTTCAGTTGCCATATTATTTTAAGCCGCGTTTTTGAGGCGCGCCGCCGCTGTTCGCAAGATTTTTATTTTTGGGTAACATTTATGAAACACTTAAAGGCTAAAATTGCTGTGAAGGCGGTGAATTTCACGGCTTTTTCTTGACGCCGTTCAGAAATACGGAACTGATATATGGAACATCAATTCGACGAATCCTCCCTTAATGAGCAGGCGATAAACGATGTGGGAACCGCGCGGCTCGCTTTGCGCTGGGCGCTTGACAAAATACGGGCGCTGCAGGAAGACTCTTTGCGCGCCAGGCAGAACCTGCAGGAAAAATCCGCCCAGCTTTCCTTTATTGAAAACCAGCTTAAAACCAAAAATTCCGAGCTGGAAAAAATCCTCCGCTCCCACGAGGAGGAGATGAAGGCAAAGCAGGATTCGCTGGAATATCAGTTCAAGGCCAGGCTTGAGCGGCTGGGCGAGCGTGAGAAGGAAACAGAGGACAAGATCGCAAAGCAGGAAGAGCTCTTCAAGCAGAAAGAGACCAGGCTGCTTGACGATTACCAGAAGAAGTCCGATGAGCTCCGCGGCCGCTGGACCCATATAGAATCGGAGCTCTGGCAGCTGCGCCAGGAACAGCTGCTTAAGCAGCAGGAATTTGAAAAACTGTACGCCGCCCGCCTTGAAGAGGAGCGCAAAAAATCCGCGGCTGAAGTGGAAAACACGAGGGCGTCCCTTGAAAAAAGCTACGCGACCAGGATTGAGGAACTTGAAAAACGAGAACGCTCCGCCGGCGAGGAACTTAAAAAACAGGAAGCGGTGCTTAAATGGGCCAAGGACAGCTTTCAAGCTGACACAAGCGAGCGCGAAAAAGCGCTGAAGAGGAAAGACCTTGAGATAGACAAGAAGCTGATGGAGAAGAACCAGGAAATAGACGATTATAAGGTCAAAACGGGCCTGCTTGAAAAACAGCTCAAAGAACTGCCTGAAGCCGTCAGAAAGCGCGATGAGGACCTGGAGCGCTATAAAAGGGCCATGGAGAGCCTTGAGAGCGTCATACGCACGCTCGAGGATGAAAAAAAGCATTTCCAGCAGGACTCCGAGGCCAAACTGGTCCGCCTGAACGAACTTATCGACGCCGAAAAAAACAGGTACCGGGAGATGGAAGCTGAGATTCCCAAGCGCCTTAAGATCACCATAGAGCACGAGCGCAACCGGTTCGCCGAGAAACTGTCGGAAGTGGAGACCAACTATAAAGAAGACCTGCGCAAGCGGGCCGAGGAAATGGATTACCTCGAAAGGAATCTCAGGACTTTTGAGGAGACCATAAAGACCCTACAGGCGGAAAGGGAATCGTTCGCCAATAAGGTGGAACAGCTCCAGACCCAGCACAGCATAAAGACCGAAGAATTCTCTTTCAGGGAAAAACAGCTCCAGACCGAATACGACGTCAGGCTGAAAGTGGAGCTGGAAAAACATACCGGCGCCCTGAAGAACGAGGTGGATTCGGCGCAGCGCATATATGAAGACAATCTGCGGCTTAAAGTGAAGGAAATAGCCCACCTGCGCATGGAACTTGAGACGTCCGCTACGGAAAAGATCAATTTGTCCGGCCAGGTGAATGAACTCAGGCGTAATGCCTGCGCCCTTAAGGAAAAACACGCCGCGGAACTTGACGCGTTCAAAGTCCAGTCCAAGAATATTTACGACACCCAGCTTTCCGCCGAACTGGAAGAAGCCGCCAGGCGTTACGGCGCGGAAAAACAAAAAATTTCGGCCTCCTGTCAGGAGCAGCTCAATAACCTGAACCTCGTGATCTCGAAAAAAGACGAGGAGACGGCCAGGCTAAGGCTTGAGCTCAGCAAGCTGGAAGAAGACAAAAGATTCTCCATGGAAGAGGAGCGGCAGAAAGGCAGGAACGAACTTGAGGCGCAGGCCGCCTCTTTCAGGGACTCGGCCAGGCTTTACGAGGACAACATCCTCCATCTGAACAAAGCCATAGAAGGGCTTAAGCTGGAACGGGAAGAGATAATCCTGCTTGAGCGCGAGCGTCTTGAGCGCCTCTACTGCGAAAAGGAGAAGGATTTTGACGAGCGGCTCGCCAGGAAAGAGCAGGAATCGGCGCGGTTAAGGGAAGAGCTGATCAAGATAAACAACAGCAAAGACAACCTCTCCAAGGAGCTGGACGCCCTTACGCTGGCCAAAGAAAGCCAGGATGGCGCCTACCGCCGGTCAATCGAGGATTTCCGCGCCAAACTGGGCGAGGCCGTGGGTAAACTTGAAGGCGTAAAAAACACGGTTGAGGAGAGGCAGGCCCGCGTGGCGGAGCTTCAGGTAGAGCTGGCGGAAAACAAGAACCGGTTTAAAAATGAGATCGCGGCCTTGTCCGACAAGCTTTTATACAGGGAAAAGCAGTACGGGGACATGAGAGCCGAATATGAGAACCAGAAGATTAATTTTGACAACAGCGCCCGGGACGCTTCAAAGAAGCTTAACGATGCGCTGATGAAACTTAAAAACACGGAAGAGCAGAAAGCGGCCAGGGAAAAGCTCTTTGACGAGGCCAAGCGGGAAATAGAGCTGTGGAAAACGGAACTGGCCAAAAAAGAAGACGCGATGACGCGTAGCGCCGGCGAGCAGGAAAACCTGCGGGCCCAGGCCGCCAGGTTACTTGAGGAAAATAGAAACCACGCCGCCGTTTACAGGAAAAAGATAGAGCTGCTTGAGGGCGACCTGCGCGGCAAAGACGAGATGCTGGGCCAACTCACAGACGCCGTAAAAGGCAGGAACGCGGAAATACTCAGGCTTGAGGGCGGGAAAAGCAAACTGGAAACCGAACTGGGCGAAAAGGCCTCGCAATTCAAGGCGCTGCTGGAAGGCGAAAGAAAGGAATTCAGATTTTCTCACGAGAAGCTGACCAGGGATTTTGCCGACAGGGAAAAAGCTTTGATAGGCGAGATAAATTCGCTTAAAGAAGCCCTGAATGCTCGTGAACTGGCCGTTGAAAACATGAAGCAGGAACTGAAGGTCGCAAGCGACAGCTACCAGTCCGCCAGGGCGGCGCTTGACGGCAAAGAAGACGCGCTGGCGCATAGCGCCGGCGAGCAGGAAAACCTGCGGGCCCAGGCCGCCAGGTTGCTTGAGGAAAATAAAAACCACGCCGTCGTTTACAGGAAAAAGACAGATCTGCTTGAGAGCGACCTGCGCGGCAAAGACGAGATGCTGGGCCAGCTCACCGACGCCGTAAAAGGCAGGAATGCGGAAATACTCAGGCTTGAGGGCGGGAAAAGCAAACTGGAAACCGAACTGGGCGAAAAGGCCTCGCAATTCAAGGCGCAGCTTGAAGGCGAAAGAAAGGAAGCCAGATTTGCCCGCGAGAAGCTGACCGGGGATTTTGCCGACAGGGAAAAAGCCCTGACAGGCGAGGTAAATTCGCTTAAAGAAGCCATGAATACCCGCGAGCTGGACGTTGACAACATGAAGCAGGAACTGAAGGTCGTCAGCGGCAACTACCAGACCGCCAGGACGGCGCTTGACGACAGTCTGAGCGAACTCGGCAAATTCCGCAAGATGCAGGAGGAAAAAGCGGCCGTGGAAAAACTCCTGGACAAGGCCGGCAGGGAAATAGAATTGTGGAAAGCGGCGGTGGCCAAAAAAGAAGATGCGCTGGCGCGTAGCGCCGGCGAGCAGGAAAACCTGCGGGCACAGGCTGCCAGACTTATCGAGGAAAATAAAAACAACGCCGCCGTTTACAGGAAAAAGACAGAGCTGCTTGAGGGCGACCTGCGCGGCAAAGACGAGATGCTGTGCCGGCTCACCGACGCCGTAAAAGGCAGGAACGCGGAAATACTCAGGCTTGAGTCCGGGAAAAACGAACTGGAAACCGAGCTGGGCGAAAAGGTCCCACAGTTCAAAGCCCTGCTGGAAAACGAAAGAAAGGAATTCAGGCGGCTTCACGAGGAACTGACTAGGGATTTTGCCGACAGGGAAAAAGCTCTGACAGGCGAGGTAAATTCGCTTAAAGAAGCCCTGAATGCCCGCGATATTGCCGCTGAAAATATGAAGCAGGAACTGAAGATCGTCAGCGGCAACTACCAGGCCGCCAGGACGGCGCTTGACGGGAGCTTAAACGAACTGGACAAATTCCGCAAGATGCAGGAGGAAAAAGCGGCCGTGGAAAAACTCCTGGACGAGGCCAAGAAAGGAATAGAGCTGCGGGAAATAGAACTGGCCAAAAAGGAAGATGAGATAACAAAACAGCGCGGCGAAGATAAAAGCCTGCGGGCTCATGTTTCTGGGCTTACTGAGGAAAATAAAAATAACGCTGCGGCTTACCGGAAAAAGACAGATCTGCTTGAGGGCGACCTGCGCGGCAAAGACGAGATGCTGTGCCGGCTCACCGACGCCGTAAAAGGCCGTGACGCGGAAATACTCAGGCTTGAGTCCGGGAAAAACAAACTGGAAACCGAACTGGGCGAGAAGGTCCCGCAATTCAAGGCCCTCCTGGAAGGCGAAAGAAAGGAATTCAGGCGGCTTCACGAGGAACTGACCAGGGATTTTGCTGACAGGGAAAAAGCTCTGACAGGCGAGGTAAATTCGCTTAAAGAAGTCCTGAATGCCCGCGATATTGCCGCTGAAAATATGAAGCAGGAACTGAAGATCGTCGGCGGCAACTACCAGGCCGCCAGGACGGCGCTTGACGGGAGCTTAAACGAACTGGACAAATTCCGCAAGATGCAGGAAGAATATGAAAAGC
The DNA here is from genome assembly GCA_016208085.1 of Elusimicrobiota bacterium. Lineage (GTDB taxonomy): Bacteria > Elusimicrobiota > Elusimicrobia > Elusimicrobiales > UBA9959 > JAHJSU01. The sequence continues at coordinate 10,002 of JACQYT010000075.1, forward strand.
TCAAAAAGTCGCTGGAGCAGCTGAAAGCCAGGATCAACATATGGAAGAAGGACTGATCAAGCCCGCCGACGACAGCGATAATTTAAATATCGAAATAGACAAGCTTTTCCATAATCTGACCGGGAAAGAGGAGAACAGCATAGCCCGGATCCGGATGCTGGAGGCGGAGCTTGATAAAAAAAGAATGGAAATGGACGCCGTGACCACGGGCTTTGAGGCCAGGGAAAACCAGTTCAAAGAACGGGAGAGCAAGTTAAAAGAGATCGCGGATAAGGACCAGGAAGAAACAACGGTTTTTTATGACAGGATACTGAAAGATTTCGGCGATAAGGAGAAGAAGCTCCTGCTCGGCATAAAGGAGCTGAAAGAGGAACTAATCGCCGGAAACAGCGAGAATGAAAAGCTCAGGAATGAGGTTCAGGAACTAAAATCTCGGCTAAACCAGGCCCTGGAAACCTGCGCCGAAGAACAGAACAAGGGCAAGGAAAGGGATATTTTCGCGCAAAGCGCCAGGTCCGCGTTAAAGGATAAAGAACAGGAAACCGCCAGGATCTGGCATATACTGGAAGAAACAAAGCTGGAACTGTCGCGCGAAAAAGCCAAAATAACCGCCAAAGACACCGCAATAGAAAATCTGCAGAAAGTAAAACAGAACCTTGAACTTGAAACCAGCAAGCTTTCCGTCGCCCTGAGGCAGGGCGAGCAGGGATTTTACGATAAGGCGGAACTGCTGAAAAAGGAGCTTAAGGAAAAGGAACGCCTGGGCTATGAGTTTGAGCGCAAACTCGGGGTCGCGGAAAAAAGGCTCAACGAAGCCCTTGAGGAAGCCGTCGCCAGGGAAAAAATCCTGTCCGCGCTCCGCCGGGAACAGGAGGAAACACAGGCCTGTCTCATGGAATTTGAGGGGAAAAGCCGCGAACTTGAGCAGGAACTCCAGATCATGGTTTCAAAGGCCCAAAAAAGCGGCGCGGAACAGAAACTGGACGGACTGCTTGAGGCCCGGGATGAAATAAATAAAAATTTGACGCGAAAAATAAAAAGCCTGGAAGAAGCGCTCTCGGCGGTGCACGGCGAATACGCCGGCCTGCTTAAAGCCGCCGAGGACGAGAAAACCGGCGTCCTCGTTGAGTTAAAGCGCAGTGAGGAAGAAACAGCCGCGGTCCGGGACAGGCAGCGCTCCCTTGAGCATGAGCTGGGCGACACGGCTGAAAAATGGCCGCGACAGGGACAATGCCATTGAGATGCTGAACGGCCGGCTGGCTTCCCTTGAGCATGAGCGGGAAAACCACAGAAAGATCTCGGCCCAGGCCCAGGCCGCCGCTGCCGAATTCTCGGCGCTTGCCGGGAAAAGCGAAAACGAACAGATAGCAAAACTGTTCGCGGCGCTTAAAGACGAGGCCGCAAAATACGGCGAGCTGCTTGAAAAACACGAGGAGCTGAATCTTAAAGTGGAGTTTCTGAGCGCGGAAAAAGCCCGGGCGCTGGCCGAGGCCGGACGCCTGGCCAGGGAAAACACGGCTTTAAGTTCCGGCGCGGAACAGAAGGCGGGCGAACTGCTTCAAGGCCGGAACGAGGCGATTAAAGAGCTGATGCGGAAAATAAAAAGCATGGAAGAATCGCTTTCAGCGGAGCGCGGTAAGAACGCCGGCCTGCTTAAAGCCGCCGAGGACGAGAAAACCGGCGTCCTCGTTGAGTTAAAGCGCAGTGAGGAAGAAACAGCCGCGGTCCGGGACAGGCAGCGCTCCCTTGAGCATGAGCTGGGCGACACGGCTGAAAAATGGCGCCCTTGAAAGAGAACTGGCCGACACGGCGGAAAAACGGCGGCTGGCCGAGGCCGGCTTAAGTGACGCCACGGCGAATCTCCGCGACAGGGACAATGCCATTGATCTGCTGAACGGCCGGCTGGCTTCCCTTGAGCATGAGGGGGAAAATGACAGGAAGATCTCGGCCCAGGCCCAGGCCGCCGTGGCCGAATTCTCGGCGCTTGCCGGGAAAAGCGAAAACGAACAGATGGCAAAACTGTTTGCGGCGCTTAAAGACGAGACCGCCAAATACGGCGAGCTGCTTAAAAAACACGAGGAGCTGAATCTTAAGGTGGAACTCCTGAGCGCGGAAAAAGCCCAGGCGCTGGCCGAAGCCGGACGCCTGGCCAGGGAAAACACGGCTTTAAGTTCCGGCGCGGAACAGAAGGCGGGCGAACTGCTTGCGGCCAGGG
>JACQYT010000059.1:0-34231 GCA_016208085.1 Elusimicrobiota bacterium
CGATTTTAAGTATAAAGTTTTTTCTGGTTCTTGCTTCCATCGGCTGCGTTCCCTGGCTTATAAGCTGGCTTATTCTGCGCCGGCGCGAATTCCGGTTGGCCGGAACACGGGTGGTTTACGACGATAAATAGGGTAAATAGGTGACAGACACTTATTTGCCCGACACAGGCCAGGAAAGCCGGGGTGGCGGCCGTCAGAATACGGAAAAGCAAAAAATCGGTCCTCCCTTACGAATACGCCCCCCGCAAGTTCAAAGAGCCTGTTTTGCCGCTGTCGGAATTCTGACTCTGCAAACCTTTTGAATTTTGATCGCCTGCCTTTGAGCCCCCGCCCCTTGACAACCTGAAACTGTCTGCTATACTGTAAATATAGGGAATGCAGCAGGCAAATCAGCATTCGCCCTTCGCAACGGTCGCATTTATATGATGAGCAAATTGGCGGTAATAGCGCTTTGTGTTTCGTTTCTGAATTCTTTCTCTTTTGCTGAAAACGGTAAAAATGCTTCTGCTACCCCCCCCCTGTAAATCTAATTGCCGGAAAGCCGCCGATGCCGGCAAGAAAAATCCCACAATAGAGAGTTCACAGAAAACGGGCTCCGTTCTCTTTGACGGCGTGGACCCCAATCTCCCAGTCAAAGACTTTACCCCTGATTCCTCCAACCCCGCCGTGCTGACCGGCGGCCTGCTGTTGGATCTAAAGGCCGCAGAGCCGGATCTCAGTAAAGTCAGCCCGTTGACCGACTTCAGTCTGGATAAACGACCCGCCCTTGAGTTCGCAAAGACCGCTCTTTTGCCGCAAAAAGCCAAAGCGGCTTCAAATCCGGCAGGTTTCATATGCTCCACCGCCTCAATTAGGTGCGCTGACTTAAACCTATTAGAGACTATTACCATTCCAAGGGCCGAGGAGGCGCTGGCAAAGACAAAGGAGGCATTGGTTATAGCTGAAGAAGCGTGTGATCGGGATCCAAAGTATTGCGTCTTTCTACCCACGTTTGAACAAAGTGTTGCAGATGCAAGAGAGGTTTTACAGTGCGGTCTGGTCCAGAGGACAGCAGCTAAAGAGAAATGCGGTTCCACTTCGTGGTTCACCGGCTCGTGGTTTGAAGACCGTTGGAAAGATGTTAAAGCTATCGGGAACCGGGTCAAAGAAAAAATAGGAGATATGGGGGATTGGAGTAAAGAAAAAATAAACAATTATTTGGCAGATATTCAAACTGTCGGGGATTGGATATTAGAAAAAGAGTTGGATGCTTTCACGAGTTATGTCACTGAATTTTGGACCCCGACTGCCAATATGTTATTAAAACACGCCAGGGATGGGAAAGGAGAGCCTCTGAGCAATGATGACCAGGCTTATCTTCGCGAAAAGATACAAAACACAAGCGAGTATCAAGACACGCTTAAAAAAGTTCTGGCACAACTGGAAAAAGATCCGACACTTAAATATGCGGAAGTGGGCGGAGAATACGGGTTATTCAATACGGATTTGTTTTTTGGGATTCATAGATTCGATGTAACCGGTGAAAAAATGCCTGACGGCACAATACTAATCATTTTTAAGGGTAAATATTATTTTACAGATGGCGACAATCCGTATGGCATAGGCGCATGGTGGCAGAATGCCGGGTTAATCAAACCTTACGAAATCAACATTACAATGCCGGTGAAGAAATGAAAATTATAAAAGAAATAATACTAGGACTGGGAAAAATTGTGCTTTGCGGAGGCATCATACTTGCCGTTCTTATCTCCGTAGAGAATTATATGCGCACCCATAAAAAATATGACCTTCATTATCACTCAGATTCTTGTGGGTGGTTGAGGTTGAAAATTGGGCAGGCAAAGTGGATTGCCGGCTATAACTACACGGAGCGGTTTATTTACGGTAAAACCCCTGTTTCATGGTTTGTCGTTGACACGCAGAACTGTAAAACATTGGAATTTCGCGGAGAAAAGAATTTTCAGGATTATCTGCGCAGTAACGGCGTTAAACTTAAAAAATTAATTGAAGTCCCGATTTTTAAAATACCCACCATACCATACGGATACAAAATGACCGAAGGGAGGAGTATCCGGTCTGAAAAAACGGTTCTGGTTCTTTTTCGGGGGGAGACAAAAAATACTGGTTTTAAAACGATCCCACTCATAGCAAAGGTAGGTTTGATGGATGATTATGTTATCGGGGAAAACGACAAGGGCTGGTTTTATGTTCATATGCCGACCGGCAAAACACTGCTTACAAAGAACCTGGATGAACTTGCTGTTGTTCTTAGGGTTACCAAAAACGAGCTTTCGCAAAAAATAATTGCCGTTCCCGACTATAAAAAATATAAATTACCTTTTGAAAAATGCGCGATTGACGATGCAATAACATGGACCGGATGGACGTATCAGTTAATCGGCGACTACCCAGATGACCAGAAATGGCTTGTCCGCGTGATTGAATATCACAGGAAGAAGAAAGGCTATATTTACGGCAAATCCACGGCTGATTTTTTTATTTTTAACATAAAAAGCGCAGACTGCGCTTATTTCGGGCAGAAGAAGGAAGACTGGCTTAAGGAACTGGACAGATTAAAACTGCCGCATGATAAATTTACAATGCTGCCGGCGCAAAAAGTGCATGATATGGAATATGAACCATGGTTGATAGATCTGAGATATAAAGAATATTTTGATTAATCCGCCGAAGGCGGCGTAAAAAACATGGTTATTGAATTCAGGGAATCCTATGACCGTGGAATAATTTGCAATCCTGAATCCAGACTTCCTGACATAGCGGGCTTGCAAAATGGCCGGTTTCCCATGCTCGGAAAAGCGGACATGTTATCGGGGCAGATCCTGTTGACCGCAGTCTGAAACTCCCCACTTTCCCGCGTTTTGCGTTCCCCACATAACAGCGCCCAGGCAATACAATACCCGCCCGCCAGTTAAAAATAAAAAAACATCGGTTCTTTTCCACGTAGAAATTTTAAAAAATCCGCTTATGCTCCGCCCGGTCCCTTCATTTTTCTGTCTTTAACCCTATAGCTTCCTCCCTCGATCTTAATCACTTCCGAATGGTGCGCCAGCCTGTCTATGATAGCCGAAGCGACCGTGTTGTCATGGAATATCTTCCCCCAGTCCCTGAACGGGCGGTTGGTCGTTAAGACAACCGATCCCTTTTCATAGCGGCTGGATATGACATTGAAGAAATGATCGCTTCCCTGCTTATCGAACGGGAGGTAGCCGACCTCGTCAATGACCAGCAGCGCCGGGCTGCTATAGACCTTTGTCGCTTTATGCAGGCTGTGGTCAGCCTGTGAGGCGATCAGATGGTTGATCATGTCAACCGCGCGCGTGTAAAGCGTGCGCACCCCGCGCGTGGCCGCCTTGTATCCGATTGCCAAAGCCAGATGCGTCTTGCCTACGCCGGTGGGGCCGATAAACACCAGGCCTCCGGCGTTGTCAATAAATGACAGGTCAAGCGCGGCCAGTATCTTCGGCCTGGGAATACTGGCCGGATGCTGGAAATCAAAATTGTCTATGGTTTTTAACGCCGGGAACCTGGCCTGCGCTATACGGCATTGTATCTGCCGCGCGAATTTGACGCTGCATTCCTCCGACAGCAGCCGCGTCAAAAATGCCTCATGCGACAGATTTTCATTGCCGGCGGCCTCAATAAGGCTGCGGAAATTATTCACTCCGGCTTTTAAATTAAGGTATTCAAGCATGCCTTCAATCGTGTTGGGGCAACTGAGCAGATGCGGATCATTATTCTGATTTTTCATTTTCGCCCTCCGTAAACATATCGTCGTAAAGCGACAAATCTTGCTCTTCAACGCATAACTGCGTCCAGGCAGGCTTTGCCGGGATTTTTATCTCAACCTGCTCAACAATGCCCCGCCGCGCCCTCTGCTGCAGGATAATGTTTTTCAGGTAGGGCGCCCCATACGCTTTAAATTCAAGCGCGTGGCTGATTGCCTGCAGCGCCTCGGTCTTTCCGTATTGCCGCACACAAGCCATTATTTCCGCAAGATGACGCCCCGCATCCAGCTCCGCCGCCGTCAGCCCGTCCAAATATGCCTGCGCGAACGGGCTAAGCCCGAGAAAATACTCTTTAAGCTTTGACGCATGCGCTTTTTTCTTCGCCGCCACCAGCGCGTCGTAATGCCGGGGATACTCCACCGCCATCGCCCGTTCGCAGCTGCGCTTATGCGCGGCAATCTGTCGGCAGTCGTCAAATATCCGCGCCTCGCCCGCGCCGGCCTTTAAGGTTAACGCCTTATACGCAAAAGCAGCCGGAACCGAATAGGTGTTTGCGTCAAAATGCGCGCGCGCCTGGCTGGTCGCCTTCACTGGGCGAATAATGGAAGCGTCATAATCCCGGTCGGGGAGCTTTTGAAGCGCCGGTTTTTCCAGTTCAAACCGGCCGCGCGGCCGAGACCGCACCGTCGCATGCTGCCTTGCGTTTGCCGTGAACTCCAGCCAATGCCGCAAGTCTTCGTTTATCCCCGGCCAGCTGGCCGCAGCCCGGCCTTCCAGAAACCCGGACCTGATATATTTTATTCCCGATTCGACTTTCCCTTTTTCATTTCCCCGGCTCGGATTGCACGCGACCGGCTCAAATAAATACGTGCCCGCAAATTCCATAAACGCGGGGTTAAACCGCACATCCCGCCCCAGCCGCGATAAAACAACCGTTTTCAGGTTGTCGTAAAGCGGCTTCCTGGCAGCGCCGCCGAAATAATGGAAGGCGTTGATATGGCGGCGGATGAAATCTTCTATGCATTGCGATAGCGTGTGAGTTCGGCGTACATCATGCGGGAATGCGACAGCGCCATCACAAAGCGCGACAGTTTGCGCTGCGCCGTGCCTATCTGCGCCGTCCCGCAATGCGCCCAGTCAACCTGGGCGAATTCGCCCGGCTGCGTTTCTATGCGCAGGAAAGCCTCCTTCTGCCGGGCGCGCAGCCCGGCCACATACTCCCAGACTATGCGCATCTTGCCGGCGTAACCCTGCGGCTTTATCTCTTCAAGGATGCGCGTCGCCGCCAGCCTCGGATATTCCTTGAGCCGGCCATGTATGTACGGCTTATAAGCGTCAAGCTTGGAAGGCTTTCCGGGGCAAGGCGCCCGTCCAGGAAAAACTTCGCTTGATAACGCCCGGCGGACAGTCTTGCGGTCTATCCCCAATCGCCTGGAGATTTCGCTGACGGTCTGGTTCTCAACTGCTTTAACCTGAATAATGGCTATCAGGGCCACTTTCCGAGGTGGCTCCGACGAGCGCAGACCGCGACAGACTTGTAAAAGCGCTCAGATGAGGTGTTGGCTCCCCAGGTAATGCCGATTCAACACGACGGGAACATGCGCCTGAAGGAAACACCTGTGCCCGAGAGATTTGCAGAACCGCTGAAAAATGACGCGGCCCCTGTGGCGTGTCAGACCGCTCGCGTAGAAGGAGATTCGGACATTTCTGAAGCCCTGGCGCATATGCCAATACCCTACCTTTTAGGTAGGGTATTGGACAGACTGCTTTATCGTCGAGAAACGAGTCAAATATAGCCGTTATTCAGGTTAAGTCTTCTGGCTTCAGCCCATGTTTGTGCGTTCATGCCTATATTATGGCCCTGAAGGCAGACTCAAGTCTATACCGTTTTGGTTTGCGGAAGGATTTGGGATAATATCACGGATACTCGCAAGCTTCCCGACGGCAATTTTGGCTATCGCGTCTTGGTTTGCGGAAAACTTATGGTTTTTATAGGCCTTACGCCGCCTTTTGTTGTCCGCGGCGGCGTAGGCCGGGTGCGTCCGGCGGTAATAGCGCCAATACTCGCGCCTGTGCGCCCAGGCGAGTTTCTTGTCGGCGCGTGACTTATCATAATCGGGATTGTTCCTTCACCATGTTCTGTTTGCCGCAATTATGCGCTGTTTGCGGCATTCAGGATCATCGCAGCAGATTTGATGCTCTGTCCGGGGATTGGGGGTAAACCAATTGCGGCAGAATCGGCAGCGCTTCTTTTTGATAGGCATAGCATACCTCCTGCTATAGCCTATCAGTAAATCCGCAGGAATGCGGGGGTTTTTAAAAATCGGCGCGTGCAGACTGGGGAAGTTCTAACTGCGGTATTCTGGGGAGAATTAAACTGCTGTTAACATTCCGCCTGGTTTTTCAAGGCTTTCGGATTCAAGATAGACATCTTTTGCCAAAGAGACCCCGCGGGTTCGGACGCTTTGGTCCGGAGCTGGAAGCCCCTGGCCGACAATTTTTATTTCACGCCGGAGGAGGACCAGAAATACCAACTGCTTGAAAACAAGCGTTTTGTCCTGTATTTCGCCAGTTCGGACGGCTACGAATACACCCCCCGCAAGTTCAAAGAGCCTGTTCTGCCCCTGTCCGAATTCTGACCCCGTTTTTTGGCCATATTCGCAGTTTTTAATCCCGGTTCCCCAATTAGCCCAGCCCCATTGAAGTCCACTGTTTCGTGTGGTATACTTTGAGTATCACGGTTTCGGGGATAATAGGCATAGTCCCTGACACGGCGCCTACGCAGGTGTTGCGTCTTTATGAAGAGAATTATTCTAATCGCTCTAATGCTCGCGCCTTTGCTTACAATTTATCACATCTGTGAAGCGTCTATCATGAGTCGACTATGCTTATCATTTGCCAATGTTCTCGACGACGAGGAGGCCAAAGCAGACGCAGCGGTAAAGAACTGTAAAAGTAAATGTGATTGGGTCAAAAAGAAGAAAGAATTGATAGCGGCCGCTCAGAAAAAAGTGGACGATTCCTGCGCAAAAGGAATTACGCCCGATATAACAAAAGTAAGCGCCGGCCTTGATAAAAACATCCAGGCAAAGCTCCGCAATCTGTATAACCAGCACAGCAAGATGTACGACGGCAAGGCGGATCTTCCCGACAAGGACTTTGGCCTGACCACAAAATTAAATCAATCGCCTGGTTTAACCGTCGGTAAAGGCGGCCAGATTGCCGACTTAAAAACCTCGGAACCGGCTATCCCAAAGTTAAACTCCGCCACTGAGTTCAGCCTCAGCGGCACAAAATTGTCCAGGGAGACGCCGGGTCAGGCGGCAACAAAGCAGTCCCCCATCCTGCTGGCGTCCGCATCATCGGCAAAATCCCCGGCCGCCGCCACTGCATCCGCGAAGACCGCCGTTTCAGCAACCGCAAAAGCAAGCGCCGCCGACATAGAGCCGGGCGTGGATTGTGCGGGCACAATAGAGGCCTGGGCAATAACAAATCCGGAGTACGCTGCGACCTGTAATTGCAGCAACGGCCAGAATGCGCAGCCGGTCTGCGGCTGTTCCGCCGGCAAAGTCACAATTGACGGCCCCAAAGACTTGCTTCTATTCAAGCCTTATACAAATTCGCCGAAAGCACTGTTTAAAGTAATCACAAGTAAACCCCTTTCGAAAATACAATGGTCGCTGTCCAACGCAAAAGTAAAATTCACGAGCGGGACCAACCAAAAGACCGCACAGGTCATACCAGTATTGGAGAGCAAGCCTGAGGGTGATGTAACCATTACCGCCACTGTGGATAATTGCCCGCCGGTTTCACTTGCCCTCACCGTGAGACGCCCGGTAAGTATAGAGCATGAACCTTTGAAATTTCATAAGTCTATAAGGTATGTGCTTATGCCTTCCGTGGGAACAAAAGGGAGCTTTATGTGGACTGTGAAGGATCAGTTCTTAAAGCCATTGGGTAATACCAGGGTAAGTGAAGTCCTTTGGTGCGACTCCGCTCTAAGCAGCGTGAAGTGTTGGAAAGCCGGCTTTTTCTCCCCCTTTTGGCCCCGGCCAAGGAGCTGGACCACAGAGAGTGATGGCACAGTGCCAGATATATACACAATCCCGGTTCTTTTCCTGCCTAAAACATTTAAGCTCGTTGTGCACCAGGATTTAGGGTGCCAGGGTTATACTGGGAGAAGCCACGTTACAATTACAGAGTCCAGCATAGTTGGGACAAGTCCCGTGGAGTTGAAATAGCTATGAAATTAAAATATGCGATAATACTTCTCTCAATTATCTTATCGCTGACTATGACATCTGTTGTTGATGTGTTCCTGCATCCGTATTTTGGCTTCCAAGTCAATACTCCAGAGGGAGGTTATAAAGCCTTGATTGCAAGGGATCTTGCCGTCGGTAGCGGCGGCTATTATTTCCTCTGTGCCTGGATGCTTTCCGCAGTCCTCTTCATTGCAATGATTGTGATGATACGAAGGACATACACCAGACGATTGAAGAGACTGGCCATTGTCGCCGCGCCAATATTATCCGCGCTATTCTTTTTTTATCTGCTGGATATGGGAATAGACGCCCATATTTATTATCGCAGCTACCGTGTCTTTCTCGACGATTTTTTTGCCAACCTGCCGTATGCAATTCCCGCATATCTGATAGTAGGCCTTGTTCTTTTTCTTATAGTTATGCTTACCTGTTATCCGGTCGGCATATTGATTGACAAACTCCTACTTTACATCACAAGTAAAACACCGAAGCACAGTCAGGGGTAACAACCTGGCTGTAAAAGTCATTCCGACATCGGAGAGCAAGCCTGAGGGTGATGTAACCATTACCGCCACTGTGGATAATTGCCCGCCGGCTTCACTTGCCCTCACCGTGAGACGCCCGGTAAGGATAGAGCATGAACCTTTGAAATTTAGCAGATTTTTAAAGTTTGGATTTATGCCCCGCGTAGGAACTGCTGGTGAATTTATATGGACTGTAAAGGATCAGTTCTTAAAGCCATTGGGCAATACCGGTGTAAGCGAGGTCCTTTGGTGCGACTCCGCTCTAAGCAGCGTGAAGTGTTGGAAAGCCGGCTTTTTCTCCCCCTTTTGGCCCCTGCCAAGGAGAGTACGAACCAATGGTGATGGCGCAATGCACGATGAATATGCAGTCTCGGTTATTCTCCTACCGAAAACGTGGAAGCTCGTTATACACCAGGAGTTAGGATGCCAGGGTTATACCGGAAGAAGCCACGTTACAATCACAGAGTCCAGCATAGTTGGAACAAGCCCAGTGGAGCTAAAGTAACTATGAAATTAAAGCGTTTAATAATTCTTTTCTCAATCATTCTGTCAATAACGATGATATTTGCCGCGGATCTGTTCCTGAGCATGCATGGTGGAATCCGAGCCATTCCGGAGGGAGATTACGAAGCCTTGATTTCAAGGGATTTTGGCGTTGGTAATGCCGGCTATCTCCTCGCTTATATGCTTTCCGCAATCCTTTTTATTGCAATGATTGTGATGATACGAAGGACATACACCAGACGATTAAAGAGACTGGCCCTTGTCGCCGCGCCGATATTACTCGCATTATTCTTTCATTATCTGTTGTACAATGAAATAGACGCCCATATTTATTATCGCAGCTACCGTGTCTTTCTCGACAATTTCCTTTTTAACTTTCCGTATGCAATTCCCGCATATCTGGTAATAGGCCTTGTTCTTTTTCTTATAATTATGCTTACCTGTTATCCGGTCGGCATATTGATTGACAAACTCCTACTTTACATCACAAGTAAAACACCGAAGCACAGTCAGGGGTAGTCATTTTACCTAAATTATTGCTCCCGCCTGACAGCGAAAGCATTTTCAAAAATAGGATAAACCTGACTCCCCAACTGCATTTTTGGGAGTTGTGGTAAGAATTGGCTGCCTGCCTGCCTCTGCGATTCAGACAGTAATAATCATGCTGTGTAGCGGGCGACGTAAGTCGCCCATTTAGCGGACTAACGTCCGCCGCTACAGGGCGCTTACACCCAAACAACAAGCGACAGAGTTCTACTGTCTGAATCGCAATGCCTGCCTGCGAACCAGCCTGCCTGGGGCGCATGACACAAATCTCGGCCTCAGAAGGGATAAAAAATTGGTATTGCTAAACTTTTTTTGTTGTCCTATAGTTGCGTTTTTAATTCAACCAACCTTTCGGGCCGATGTCGTCGGCGCTACAAGTGGGTTTATTCCCCAACATACAGATTCGGGGGAAAATTCCGAGATTCATGTCATGCACCCTGAACTTTTTAAAACGTTGGAAATTTTAAAAATTTGTGATATAATTAACACATAGAGGGAAGAAAAATGCCGGAAATTTGCAGATTTTTAGGAATAGTGATATCAATGTATTACAAAGAACATCTGCCGCCGCATTTTCATGCTAAGTATGCTGGGAAGCGGGCTGCTTTTTCCATAAATGATTTGAAAATTATAGAAGGTGGTTTACCAAAACGGATTATATCTTTTGTATTGGAATGGGCTTTTGACCACAGGGAAGAGTTATTGGAAGATTGGAAATTAGCGCACAAACACGAAGAATTAAAAAAGATTAAACCGCTTATTTAAAAGAGCGTTATGCACTGGATAAAAAGTGTACGTTACTTAAGAGAACATAAATTAAAATTAAAATTTGAAGATGGGCAATATAAGATCGTTGATCTTAAGCCTCATCTTACAGGGAAAGTTTTCAAACCTTTAACTGATACTGGTTATTTCAGGCGTGTAAAGCTAAATAAAGATATAGATACAATTGTGTGGCCGAATAACGCTGATTTCTCGCCGGATTTTCTATACAAAATAGGGGAAAAATAAAATGTTGAAGCAACATTTTATCCTACCCGGCGCGGGGTTTTCTTCAACACCTTGCCGGGGTGGAGCGAAGCGACACAATTCAACTGTATCCAACAGGATGAGGGAGAAATTTCTTTCTCCCTCAAACTCCCTCTTGTAGAATAACGCATTGATTAATTTTCCGAAAAGTAATAAAATATACAAAGTAATGTCAGACTGCATCTTCTGCAAAATCGCCGGGCGCGAGATAAACGCCAAATTTGTGCATGAAACGGATGAATTGGCGGCCTTTCAGGATTTAAACCCCCAGGCCCCCATCCATATCCTCATAATCACGAAGAAGCATATAGTCGGGCTTTCAGACTGCTCCCAGGAAGACACGCTGCTGCTGGGCAAAATCCAGTACGCGGCCAAGGAAATAGCCGAGAAAACCGGCATCGCGGGAGGCTTCCGGCTGGTAACGAACAACGGCAGAAAAGCCGGACAGTCGGTTGACCATTTACACTATCATCTGCTGGGCGGCCGCAAGATGAACTGGCCTCCGGGCTGAAGAAAAAAAGGTGGTGATACTGTGGTTTTCATCAAACTGAGAAACGAAGAGTCTATTGAGGAAGCTCTTCGGCGCTTTAAGCATGAATGCGAGAAAAACGGCATTTTAAAGGAAATCAAACGCCGGGAGTACTACCTTTCCCCCAGCCTCAAGAGAAAACTTAAATCCGAGGAAATGCGGCGCAAGCTCCGTAAAAACAGAAGGCACGGTTAACAGGCTTCCCCCAGATTACAAAGATTTTTGAAGGATTGCCGATTTTGCCGGGTAAATATTCGGTAAACCCGTCATTCGTGATTGTCATTCCCGCCTGCGAATTGCGGGAATGACCTATGGGTTCACTGAATGCTTATTTTGCCGGCCAAGTATATGAATTCCAAAAGCATTACCGATTCCATAAGGGAAAAACTTGACATCGTGGACGTGGTAAAGGATTATATTCCCAACCTGCGCCAGGCCGGCCGCAATCACAAGGCCTGCTGCCCTTTCCACAATGAAAAGACCCCCTCTTTCACCGTCAGCCAGGACAAGCAGATCTTCTACTGCTTCGGCTGCAACGAGGGCGGCGATATGTTCACGTTCGTGATGAAGATGGAAGGCCTCACTTTCGTGGAGACGCTCAAAAAGCTTTCCCTGAAGGCCGGCCTCCAATGGCAGGAAACCGAATACCACTTGAGCGAAAAAGACAGGGAGCGCCTGGCCATAAAAAAAGTTCTCGCCGCGGCGGAGGAGTTTTATAAAAAGCTCCTCTTTTCGTCGAACGGGGAAAAAGCCAGGCTTTACCTGGGCGGCAGGAAACTGAGCAAGGCCACGGTGGAGAGGTTCGCCGTGGGCTTCGCCCCTCCCGGCGAACCGGCTTTGCTCCAGGAACTCCAACGGAAAGGTTTTTCAAAAGAGCTTGCGGTCAAAGCGGGGCTCGCGGCCCTCAGAAACAGCGGCCAGGTAACCGATTATTTCAGGAACCGCGTAATGTTCCCGATAAAGAACGCGGCCGGCGAGACCACGGCGTTCGGCGGCAGGGCCCTTGACGAAAGCCAGCCCCCCAAATACCTCAATTCTTCCGAGACCCCTTTATTCGCGAAAAGACGCACCCTCTACGGCATCTACGAAGCCCTGCCCCAGATAAGGAAAACCGGGCGGCTGCTGGTGCTTGAAGGCTACATGGACGTCCTAACCGCGCACCAGCACGGGATAACTTTCGCGGTGGCGGGGCTTGGCACGGCTCTTTCCGCGGAGCACGCCGCTTTTATAAAAAGGCACTCCAGGGACACCATTCTGATGTTTGACGCCGACGAGGCCGGCATCAACGCCTCTATAAGAGCCTCCGACATTTTCATGGAAGCCGGCATGTACGTCAAAGTGGCGGACCTGGGGGAGGAGCTCGACCCCGACGAATACCTGAACGAGTACGGCGTTGAGGCTTTTGAAAAAAAGCTGCTTGCGGCGGCCGACCCGCTTGAGTTCAGGATCTCGGCGCTTTTAAAAAAAAGCCCCGGCCCCCTGGCCTCGCAGGATAAGGCCAAACTTATAGAGCTGCTTCTGGACACGGTGGCCAGGCAGACGGACGAGATCTTAAAAAGCGAATGGATAAAGACCCTGTCGGCGCGCTTTGACGTCACCCAGGAAGCCGTCCTGCGCCAGCTGAGCAAGAAATCCGTCGCCGCCGGGAAAGAGTCCCGGGGCGCGGGCAACGAGCCGCCGCCGGCGGCTGCGCTCCCGGAGATCCCGGCCATAGAACTGGGCTTCATTCACCTCATTCTGAAGGATCCGGGCCTGATCGCCTGCGCCGGAGAACTGGCGGAGGAAGATTTCCAGAGCCCCTTTTCAAAAAAGATCTTTTCGGCCGTGCAGGACGGGACCGGACTGGAACCGGCAAAGGCGACCCCGGGGCTGCTTGCGCTGTTCCCGGAATCAGCCGGGCTCATCATGAAGCTCTCTGTTGCGGAGATCTCAAGCGATATGAACCCCGAACAGAACGCGGCTAAAGCGGCGGCCATGATCAGGAAGCTTTCCCTGGAGCGGAAATGGAAATCGCTCAAGACGAGGCTCGGCGCGCTTGAACCGGCGGAGATAGCGGAGTTCAGGCGCCTCACGGGGGTACTGAAATCCACGGCAAAGAAAGGCACGGACTGATTTAAAGGGCAGGGTATAGAATACAGACTTTAGACTGCGAGGAAAACCATGGAGCAGGCAAGAAAAGCTTTAAAAGACCTTGTGGAACTCGGCAAGGAGCACGGTTACATAACCCTGGAGGAAATAAACCGCTCGCTCACCAACGCCTCCATGTCCAGCGAGGAAATAGACAGCCTGATGGGCACCCTTGAGGACCTGGGCATAGACGTGGTGGACAGGAAGAAGTTTAAGATGGTGGCCGCCGCGGAACGCGAGGCCTATACCGAAGAATGGGATTCCACGCCGGACGTTTCTAATTCCATACGGATGTATCTTTCGGAAATGGGCAAGGTCCCGCTCCTGACCCGCGACGAGGAAATAACGCTGGCCCGCAACTCCCGGGAAAGGGAGCGGGAACTCCGCATGCTGGTGCTGGAATCACCCATCACGATGCGCGAGATCCGCAACTGGGAAACCCTGATAGCGCAAGAAGAAATGACCACCAAGGAGCTGATGCCCCGCGGCAGGAAATCGGTGCAGGAGCTCTCCGCGATGAAGCGCAAGATGAAAAACGTCGTCAGACTGATAAACAAAACGGAAAAAGAGATAGAGAAGCTCTCCGAACGCCTGTGCCGGCCCAAGATGCTCAACGAGGAAAAAAAACGCATCGCCGCGATCATAGACTCCAAGAAGAAGAACATCGTGCGCACCATCATCAACCTGAACCTTAACACCGAAAAGATCAAACGCCTGACCAACAAGATAAAGAACCTGGCGCACAAGATAAAGGAATACCGGACCGAGCTGGAAAAATACCAGAAACAATACGGCGACCACAGCAAACTTAAGAACGATTACGACCTGGCGCTGAGAAACCGCCTCGCGCCCGGCGCCTTCAGGTCCAAATGGGGTTACAACCCCACCGAAGTGGCGGCCGCGCTTGAAAACATCCAGGCCATAAAAGAGCGGGAGCGGCATCTGATACGCACGCTCCCCATAAGCCCGGATGATTTCATGTCCCTGAACGACAAGATAACGTTTCTGGAAGACCAGATACTCCAGGACAAGCTTAAGCTGATCAAAGCGAACCTGAGGCTGGTCGTCTCTATCGCCAAAAAGCACGTGAACTCAAATCTAGAACTCTCCGACCTGATCCAGGAAGGGGGGCTCGGCCTGATGAAAGCGGTGGAAAAGTTTGAGTATAAAAGGGGGTTTAAATTTTCGACTTACGCCACCTGGTGGATACGCCAATCCATCAACCGCGCCATAGCCGACCAGGCCCGCACCATAAGAATACCCGTCCACATGAAGGAACTGGTCTCCAAGCTGATGAAGGTCACCAGGAGATACCGCCAGGAATTCGGCAGGGACCCCGCCATCGAAGAATACTCAAAGCACATGCATATCTCCATGGATAAGGTGAAAAACGCCCTTAAAATAATGCAGGACCCGATCTCCCTGTCCACCCCCATAGGCGAGGACGAGGATTCGCACCTTGAAGACTTTATAGAAGACAAGGGCGGCCTGCCGCCGTCCTATTCGGCCGTGGAGCTTTTAAGAAGGCGCGAGGTGACCAAGATCCTGGACACCCTTACCGACCGGGAAGCCAAGATAATAAAACTGCGCTTCGGCATAGAATCCGGCTATCCCAGGACCCTTGAGGAAGTGGGAAAGATCTTCCGGGTGACCAGGGAGCGCGTGCGGCAGATAGAGGCAAAGGCCGTAAGGAAGCTCAGGCACCCCTCGCGCAGCAAGATGCTCAGGGACTACAGCGAATAACCGGACAGCAAGAGAGTGAGGAAGCAAGAAAGCAATATCCAGCCTTTCTTACTTTCCGACTTTCTTGCTTTCTTGCTTTCTTGCTTTTTTATTTTTCTTCTTTGTTTTCGGTGAACATGTCCTTTATAATGCCCTGGGCGATGTCTTTGGCGCCCAGGCCCACCGCGATGGCGAACGCCAGGCCCAGCGAAGCGAAAAGGATATTCAGACTCGCGCGGATTATCTTCATTTCTATGCCCAGCTGTTCCACCGCCGCGATAGTCGTAAAGATAAGGATCACAAAATGGACTATTTTTGAAAGCGCCTGACCGCCCTTCAGATTATTGGCGGCTGCCGAGTTCTGCACGATGCCCGACATAAACCTCGCGAAAAGCAGCCCGCCGAACGCTATAAACACCGCCGCCGCTATCTTGGGCACGAATTCCACCATGAAGCGCTGGAGGAGAATGGGAAGAATGTCAAAATTAAGCAGCCTGGCGGCTTCCACGCAAAAAACCGCCAGCAGGGTCCAGTAAATGATAAAGCCCGCGATATAGGAGGGCGATTTGCCGAAACCGAACCTGACCAGAATCTCGTTTATCCCTACGCGGCTGGTGTAGTGGTCGAGTTTTATTTTCCTCAGAACTTGTTCCGTGAAAGAACTTAAAACCCTAGCTATAAAAAGCCCGAAAATCACAAAAATAAGCGCGGCGGCGATGTTATGGATGCAATTAAAGAACTCCTTCTGTATGCGCAAAACCGGCGTAAGAAACAGATAGGCTATGTCGCTGACCTTGTCCATAATTTCACCTCACTTAAGATTATAACAAAAAGCTCCCTGCGATTGCCAAAAGCCGCGGGAAGGCGCCGGCAATCGGGTAAACAGCGGCGGAATTGCCGGCAAATTTTCGGCGCGTTTGCTTAAAACCGCCGTTTTTGGTAAGATATGTTTATCATGTACGCTATAATTGAAACAGGCGGGAAGCAGTATTGGGTCGTCCCGGGCGAAATCCTGCAGGTTGAAAAACTCGCCGCGAAAGAAGGCGAAGAGGTGACTTTTAAAGCTTTGTGGTCCGCGTCGAAAGAAGAATCCGGCGCGGCCGCCGCGCAATCGACTTCCGCCACGGTGAAAACCCGGGTCATAAGACATCTCAGAGGCCCCAAGCTCATCATTTTCAGAAAGCGCCCCAAAAAAGCCTACGAAAAGAGTTCGGGTCACCGCCAGGAACTGACCGAATTGGAAGTTAAAGAGATCCAGTTATCGTAAATACGCATCTGCGTTGTATCTGTGCAGTCGCGAGGTTTAAATCGTTATGGCAGGAACAAAATCACAAGGTTCATCTACTAACGGAAGAGACAGCCGGGGCCAGCGCCTCGGAGTAAAACGCTACGGCAGCCAGAGCGTCAACGCGGGCGAGATCCTGGTCAGGCAGAGAGGCACCAAATTCCTGCCGGGCCTCAATGTTGGCAGGGGCTCCGATGACACCCTGTTCGCAAAAGTGGCCGGCGTGGTGAAATTTGAGTGGATAAAACGCGGAAAAAAACAGCTCAGCGTATATCCCCAGGTCTCGCAATAATATCCGGAATAATTTTCCGCCACACATAGCCGGCGACCCGCCAAAGCCGTATGGCGGGAAAACCTCCTGATAAGAATATTAGGGGGTTTTTTATTTAAAAATTTTTGCCGTTTACACGGCAAAAATTTTTACCATACGCCGCCCTTCAGGGCGGGGTAACCTTAAAGCAAAAGGGAGTTTGAAAGAACAAAAAAGTTCAATTTAAGATCACTTGTCATGCCTAAACGAAAAAAAACGGAAAAAGCGGGCTTCATAGATTCCGCCAGGGTCTATCTTAAGGCCGGCAAGGGCGGGGATGGTTCTGCGTCCTTCCGGCGCGAAAAATTCGTGCCGTACGGCGGGCCCGACGGCGGGCACGGCGGAAAGGGCGGAAGCATCTGTTTCGAGGCCGCCTCCGGCCTCAACACCCTCGCCGAACTCGCCGCGCACCCCCATATAACGGCCGGCGACGGCGGCCCCGGCAAAGGCAAAAGGATGAGCGGACGCGGGGCCGAAGATATCCGCGCGCTCGTTCCGTGCGGCACGCTGATAAAGATAAACGGCCGCCTGGCGGCGGACCTTAAAAAGACGGGAGACCGTTTTCTGGCGGCCAAAGGCGGACGCGGAGGCAGGGGCAACACGGCTTTTAAGACCAAGTTCAACACCGCGCCGAAGATCTCGGAAAAAGGCGAGCCGGGGGACGAGCTGTGCGCCGACCTTGAACTGAGCGTCCTGGCAGATATAGGCCTGGTAGGTTTCCCTAACGCGGGAAAATCCACTCTGCTGGCCCGGATTTCGGCCGCCCGCCCAAAGATCGCCGCCTATCCGTTCACCACTTTGAACCCGAACCTGGGCATAACGTGCCACAAGGGCGAAAGTTTCGCCGTGGCCGACATTCCCGGCCTTATAGAGGGCGCGCACAAGGGAAAAGGCCTGGGCGTCACGTTCTTAAAACACATCCTGCGGACTAAACTGATACTGCATCTTGTGGATCCGATGGGCTTCGGCAGGTCCGGACCCGTGGACTCGGTGCGGGTCATAAGAGGGGAACTTAAGAATTTTCACCCGGAAATGGCGAAGAAACGCCGTATAATAATCGTAACCAAAGCCGACCTGCCACCGGCTAAAGAAGTATACGGGCAGCTTAAAAAGAAATACAAAAAAGATGTAATATTCCTGATCTCGGCCGTTACCGGGGTCGGTATCACCCCCCTGCTGGACAAAATAATCGCCCTCCTGCCCGGGCTTAAGGAACCTGAGATATACAAGACGGATGACGGCGCGGGCCCCAAGGCGCTCCATAAACCGGCGCGGCGCGGATTTAATATCACAAAGCTTGATGACAGCAATTACAGGGTTGCAGGCGTTGCGCTGGACAAGATCCTCGCCATGACCAATCTCTCGCAGCCCGATTCCCTGCACCGGCTAAAAAGAATCTTCCAGCTTATAGGGCTGGATAAAGCATTGAAAAAAACCGGAGTGACCGCGGGCGACACAGTAACCGTATCCGGCAAGGTTTTTGAATGGTCCGATGAGGATTCCCGGCAGCCGCACAAGAAGTCTAAATTCGCCTACAAATACAAAGCTGTCCAGACGGCAAGAAGACGCAGATAGGCTGAGGGCTGAAAACTGAAGGCTTAACCCGAAAATTGCATGGATATTTTTATCCATGTTGTTATCAATAAAAAACGATTTTAATTGCAATTTTCGGGTTAAAACACCGATTCCCAATCCCTGGTCGTTATTTTAAATTCCACCCTTCTGTTCAAAGCACGGCCCCTGTCCGAGCGGTCGTCCGAAACCGGGCGCTTTTCCCTTGTGGCGCAATTTTTCGCCAGACTCTTTTCAGCTTCCCAACGCGCGTTACGAAACAGCCTCACTCCTGACGCTGCCCCTATTGACACCTATTGACAACATCTCTTGACAAGTCAAGGAGCGGGGTGTATACTATAATCAGGAAAGACGGGGACAATATGACGAAAGTGAATTATATAACCTTCAAGAAATTCGCGCGCCTTGGAAATATCAATGCGTTCATTTTTTTACTATTATTTTCTCTGATATCGGCGCCCCGAATTTACTCTCAATCTATTGGACCGATTTCCCCTGAAATATCGCATCGAGTTGCCAATATCGGAACAGATTTTTCCGTGTTCACGGTAGAAGGCGACACTGTCGCATTGGCAAGTCAGGAACCCATAAAACTATTGCTGATGGCCATAAGAAACAATATGTTGATTTTGAATTTGGAAAAGACGCGCGATGTTTCAGCGACGCAATTAAAAATATCAGGCCTTTTGCCTTCCATTTCCTACATCATTCGTGAAGACGGCATTGAAAAGTTTGAAATTGTAAGTTCAAGTAACGGCGAAATCGCGTATACTCAGGATATTTCCGCGCCTCATACCGTGTTTATCATTGATAAGCGGATTAAATCATCGGTATACATTAATCCCGATGGAAGTATTTCACCTCCGACCGCCCCGATAGAAGCTGATTACACGGCATGGCCGCATATTACATACAAACTAACGGGCGACTTAAACGAGCCTTTGATTATCGCAAGAAGCGACATCACTATTGATGGAAACGGCTATGCCGTCATTCATCCCGGTTATATCCCCGGCCAGTGGTTTCCTTACGGAGTTTATTCTATTCGGCGCAGTACTGTAACCATAAAAAATTTAACAGTAACGGGGCCTTTTGACTACGGAATATTTATGGAATATGCGACTAATTGCCGGCTTGAGGGAAATAGGGTTACTGGCGCTCTCTACGGTATTCACCAAATGGGAGGGAAAAACACCGTATATTTCCTAAACGCTTTTACCTTCCCCTATCCTACCCAACCATATGGCCAGGCGATGTTCTTTTGGAATGTTTCTTTTCTCACGGTTAAACACAACACCATAGGCGATTCATCGGTAAATGCTTACACGGGGTATGGCATAGGGATAGGGGGGTGGGCGCCGGTTTCCCATAGTGTATTTGAGTCCAATGTCATCTACAATGTCTTTGCGGGAATCGACATAAGCGGGTTTAACACTGAAACTAAAGACAACGCGATTGATTCCAATTACTTCATAAAGAACAAGCAAGGCATACGAATAGGGGGCGGCAGCAATTCCTTTGTGGAAAATAGTTTTTCGGAAAATGAAACGGGCTTTGTTTTTAAAAAGGATGACATAGAGCGATTGATAAATCCGGTTGTGGAAGGCCATAATATAATCCAATGGAACGGTTTTGTCGACACTGCTACGGGAATATGGCTTAAAGACGCTCGCAGTGAGCATATCAACTACAATACTTTTACAGCACCAAATCTTACGCCTACTGCGATAGCGATTTACAATGGCGCGAATGACAATGATATTACGCAAAACACCATGGATTCAGTGGACGGGATTTATATGGCGGGCGGCAATGGGAACATTATTTCGGAAAACACGATAAAGAATTCAAATAAAGGTGTTGTTTTAGATTCGCCGCTAATCAGCGGCAATACGATTTATCACAATAATTTTATAAACAACGCGGTTCAGGTTGATATAAAAAATGCGGGAAAGAATTACTGGAATGTCGGATACGCGGCAAATGGCGGAGGGAATTATTATTCGGATTACATAGAGCCGGCATATAAGGACAAGCAGGCCGGTCCAAAACAAAACTTATTGCCGCCTATAGAAATACCTGACAATATTATAGACACAGCAAGAGGTTTCGATGCCAATAACGTTGACCAGTATCCGTTTGTTTCAACAGATAGCTGGAAAAAACCGATAGAAAATGCGAATCCTGATTTTAGTCAGATAGCGGTAAGCACTGATAACGCGAATTTTATATTGATTTCTACTTATCCCGATGCGCCGATTATTGCCACGACTGCTGTTAATGTCCCGCATGGGTTTAAAATTTCCGGGCTTGCGTATAAATTAGAAGAATATGTTTTTGGACCGCAAGGCGCTATTATCAGTTTTGTGTGCCCTGTACCACCTCCATATCAAGCAAAATGCGATGGCATTACAATTCAAAAGTATACAGAAAGTCTGATACTGCCGTGGAAAGATATCCCATTCAGTAGTGACCCTGCAAAAGGCACGGTTAGCGCATTTATTTCTTCAAGTTCAATTTTTGCTTTGCTTGTTCCGATTGACAATTTGTCGCCCCGCACTGCTTTAAACATCGGCGAGCCGAAATATACGAATGCTTTTACTTACATTTCATCCGAAACCGCATTGTTGTTTGTAGCCGAAGATGACGCTTTTGAAATAGGGGATAAAGCGGGTGTCGGCATGGATAAAACATATTTTGCGGTTGATATTGACACCTTCGGGATTTACGCGAATCCATTTTCAATTATAAGCGAAGGAACGCGTACGATTAAATTTTACAGCATAGACAAGATTGGAAACACTGAAATCGTGAAAAGTTCCATAGTCGCGGTTGACAATACGCCGCCGATTACAGAATTTCTTGTAAACGGCGCCACGGTTCAGGGATCTGTTGTGGCGTTTGAAACCGGTTATTTCGGTTTTAAAGCCGCTGATCCGATAAACAATAATGTAAATTCAGAATTAAAACTTACAGAATTCAGCATAGACGATAATCCGTTTTCAATTTATTCGGCGACATTCAGCTTAACGTTGGGGGAGCATATTATTTCATTCAAGAGTTTTGATAATGTTAATAATAAAGAGGGGTTAAAAACGATTTCAGTTAAAATCATTCCCCCGCTTCTTATTACGCTTGACCTTGACCCCGACACATTGAATTTAAAAAGCCAGGGGAATTACATAACTGCGTATATAGAAGTCAGCGGAACAAAAGCGACTGAAGACATAAAACCCGAAACCCTTAAAGTTGTTTCAATAAACGATGAGACGCTTTCAACGCCGATAGCTTTGGTTCAGGAAACAGCCGGGAAATCCGGAAAACTGAAATTCGCCGAGATTGGCGATTATGACGAAGACGGAATATTGGATTTAATGATTAAATTTGACAGGCAGGCGGTTATAGAAGTATTGCCCATAGGCGAACAGGTAGGAATAGCAATACAGGGCAATTTCAAAGACGGCGAAGAATTTACAACCGGCGATTACCTAAGAACCATACTACCCGGCAATGTCAGCGCTTCTTTGGGCGGAAGCGTAATACATTCGTCAAAAGCTGAAATAAAAATACCCCAAAATGCTTTGGAAATGGACGGCGACCTGACAATATTAAAATTGACAAAAGAGCCCCAGGAAAAAGAGAGACCCAAACAGGAATCCGCTGATATAAAAAACATAAAGCGAACAGGCAAGCCGTATGAATTCGGACCCGAAGGTTTAAGATTTAACAAACCCGTTGAAATTAATTTGCCCTATGACGCGGCTGAAATTTCAGCGGATGAAGAAAACTGGCTTAAAATAGCGTATTGGAATCCAGACACGAAAGACTGGGAAATATTGTCTTCCAAAGTGGATAAAGTGAATAAGACTGTAATTGCCCAGACAACACATTTTTCAACCTATCAAATACTTATTGTACAGGAAAAGCCATTAGAAGTGCCGGCCAATTTTGAGCTTGGCGAAATATACGCTTTCCCGAATCCCGCCAAAAGAGGCATAAATCCCGCAATACACATAGAAGCGGGGATAGCGGATAGGATAGATATCAATATCTATGACATAACCGGCCAATTAATAAAAAGCGCCATATTAACCGGCAGTCCGCAATTGATAGACGACGGGCAAGGAGCGGAATACGCCTATGAATGGACATGGGACGCGTCAAATACGGGAAGCGGGGTGTATATTTATGTGGTTAAAGCCCATAAAAACGGAGAAACATTAAAAGCGATCAGAAAGCTGGGGATAATAAAATGAGGCGTTTAAGCGCGACAATTTTAACCATATTGTTTATGCCCGCCGCCTTAATGTCGGGAGGCATAACCGCGTCATTTTTGAAATTGAATTCGGACGCAAGAACAATGGGAACCGGTAATTCCTTTGCCGCCATTTCAAACGGCGTAAACTCAATAATATTAAATCCTGCCGGACTTTCAAACATCCAGAACAAAGAAATAGCGATGAATTATTCAAATCTATACGCTGATATGCGGTATGGCTTTATAGGCTGGGGCATGCCAATAGACCAATTGGACGCCGCGTTCGCTTTAGGCGCGCAATATTTAAATAGCGGTGAAATGGAACAAAGAGACATAAACAGAAAAAACACGGGAAGTTACACAAATAAAGACATGACAATAAACCTGGGATATGGCAGAAACTTCCCCGAAATGAATTTAAACCTCGGATTAAACGTAAAATACATCACAAGCAAAATAGAAGAAGAGAGCGCCAATACCCTGGCAATGGACATAGGTGGAATATACAAAACGAAGCAAGGAATAAATTTGGGATTGACCGTTCAAAACATAGGTTCCGGATTAAAATATATAGATAAAAAAGACCCATTGCCGTTGACGATATCAGCGGGAGCGGGTTATCAGATGAAAGCCGGGCCGCTTCTGGCGTTGGGCATAAAAAACAGCGTATATGAAAAGAAGACGACAATCAGCCTGGGAATGGAATATTCAATCTTATCCGCATTCAATTTAAGAACCGGGTATTTAACCGGCAAGGATTTGAGTTCCGTAAGCGGCGGATTTGGAATAGCGATAACAAAAGACTAAATACCGATATTTCTAAAAATATTTTCTTTTGTAGTCTTATAAATAGAGCAACATCTGCAAAAAAATTCTTACCTGCCTTTAAAATATTCAATTTAACCCAAAAATCCCATTTTGTCGACAAAAAAACGGCTAAAAATATGCGGGTGGTTTTTGCGTTAATATTTGTTTTTTTTCTTGTGGTTATGAATACTTCTGTCGGATTTACTGAAATGGTATTTTCTTCCGCGCATATATACGGCAATGGTAATGATACGGATATGGGGAACGATATAGCAATAGATTCTCAAGGGAATATCTGGATAGTTGGATATGTGTCGCAGTTAATTGGGAAAGAGAATGGCCTTATCGCAAAATTAGATCCTTATTTTAATTTGCTTGTCAGTACTACAATAAACGGTTCGGCAAATGATTGGGACACAATTCGCAAAATTCAAATCACTCCTAATAATGAAGTTTATGTGATAGGCAGTATTAGTGAGACGGTAGATAGTGAAATAAAAGAAAGACTATGGATGGGGAAATATAATTTATCCTTGGTATTACAGGCAAGTACTACTTTGTCCGGAGGTTCTTATGACTGGGGAGCTGGTTACGGTATATTTATAGATAATATAAACAACATCTGGGTAACAGCAGGTTTTATAAATTTGCCCAGTAATGAATTCTATATTATTGCAAAATACGATTCTTTATTGGTTTTACAATCGAGTGTAACTTGTGAGGGGAGCGGTGATATAATAGTCAATGATAATGGTGATGTTTTCGTTAAGGAGGGCAATAACGTGTTCAAATATGATTCTTCACTTATTCTAATATCCAGTTTTTCATTCGCGCCTAAAATACATATTACTAGAATGGTTTTTTGTGATAATGGCAATATTTGCCTGGCAGGCTTTGTGTTAAATCCTGATGGTACTGCTAATAATTATCCATGGATTGCTAAGTGTAGTCAAGATCTTGTGTTAATAAGCGCACACATGGCAAATAAGCCTGGGGTGAATGTAAATACCGTTCAGG
Organism: Elusimicrobiota bacterium; assembly: GCA_016208085.1. Taxonomy (GTDB): domain Bacteria; phylum Elusimicrobiota; class Elusimicrobia; order Elusimicrobiales; family UBA9959; genus JAHJSU01. Next base: position 24,239 of record JACQYT010000059.1, read on the forward strand.
AACCATATTTTAAAAATATATGGGTTGCAGGCGCTAGAGGTACTGGTTGGGAAACAACATACGATGCTGCCATAACAAAATACAGCAATTCAATACTTCCAAGATTTGATTTTGCTTCTAATGGAACTTTAAATTTAGGAGATATATGGTGCGACTTGGTTTTTGATTCCTCAGGAACTTTATGGGTTGTAGGTGTAACTAATTATCAATATTCTCCTTCAGATACCACTGCGGATATATGGCTTGGAAGAATCAAAGGGATACTTGGGGCGGAACCCCCAACTTCTTTTTACCCAACTATAGAAATTTCTTCCATCGCATGGAATTGGAGTATTGGATATGACGCAACTTCTTATTATGTGATAAATGAATCCAGTCAGCCGGTTTCTTCCGTGTTATCAAGTTCAACATTATCCTGGACTGAAATAGATTTGTCAACCAATACGGCGTATACCCGCGCGGTTGTGGCGGCGAATCAATTCGGGGTATCAACCACAACATTTTTAACAAAATACACATCAGCCGCAAAACCCGCCAATCCGGCAATAGACAAAGTATTCATCACAAGCGTAACGATTTCATGGTCGTCAAACGGCAATCCATTATATACCAGATATGAAATACTACAGTCAACGGATAATTTTATTGCCAATATCAGCACGCCTGTTCCATTAAGCATAGGACTTACTTCTTTAACCGCTACTTTCTTTAATCTTCAAGGCGCTACCACATATTATTTCAAAGTCAGAGCGTATAATAACGAAGATATACCGACAGAATTTTCAAACTTAATTTCAACCAGGACATTGCCATATCCAATACCTGATGCGCCTATAATCAGCGAAACATATTCAAAAGCCATTTCAACAAATGCGATAAACTGGTCATGGACATACAGCGGCGAAAATCCGGCGGAAGGATTTCGGCTTATATCATCCACAGGCGGATCTATCGCGGACAATCTAGCGCCCCAAACAACTTTTTTTATTCAGAAAGAATTATTGCCCAACACATCGTCAACAATACAAGTGGAAGCTTATTATTTGATAAAAAGCGCGACCTCGGATTATAAGACAGTGCACACATTGTCAAATCCGCCGATAAACAGCGCTATAGACGCTGTTTATCAATCAAGCGCATCTATAATCTGGCAGACAAGCGGCAATTCGCAAGTTACAATTTATGAAATATATGTTTCCACAGATGATACAAGTACAAGTTTTGAATTAGACATAAGCACAATAGCAAACAGTATTATAATTGCAGAGCTCTCCGAAAACGCCACATATTACTGGAAGATAAGAAGTGTAAACAACGATAATATAGCAAGCGGCTGTGACATAACAATAAGCACATATATTCCTTATATACCGCCCGAGCCGCCATTCAATCTTGTTGTTATAAGCAGCGAGCCGAACAAAGTCTCGTTAAGCTGGGGGGCCTCGGCCACAGCCCAGGTAACGCGATATAACATATATACTGACAGTGGAAGCGGCATAATTAATTACATCCAGCCCCTGAGCGTCGTAAGTTCAAACACGTTGACGCTTTATATAGAGGGTGTGTCAAGCGGCACATACTATTACGCCATAAGAGCGCAGAAATACACTTCTGAAGAAAAGAACACAAAGGTAAAAGTGTCCATAGAAGTAATGCCCGGCGAGCCTTTCCCATTATGGACGCAGGCGCGAATAAGCGTACCGAAGGCGGGTCAAAAGGTATGGGGTAACAGGGTAACCGTGGTTTCAGAATTTATAAGAGGCGCTCAGTACGCCAAAGAAATAAAATTTGAGTACAGAGCATCCACAACAGCCGCGTGGGTGGAAATACCCGCCGTTTATTACAACAATCCAGACAACAAAAAGCCCTACTACATGCACTGGGATGTAACCGGGCTTGTTAAGCGGGAATATCAGATAAGGGCACAGGCCGTAAACACAAGCGAAGAAGCCGACCCATACGCGCCGAGCCTGTTTATAAACGTGAGCGACAATAATCCGGACATGCTGTCAAACGTAAACGGCAATGCCATAATGACAAGTGAAAAAACATACGCCAGCGCGAACAATAAAATAGAGGCGGGCGCTTTGGACCAAAATCATTGTCTTGAAATAACGATACCGCCCGGCGCCTTAATAGCGGACACAATGTTAAACATAATAAATCCGCCGGCAATAGTGCCGCAGGCGCCGCGAAACCTGTCGGAAACCGGCTTATTCTACGAAATATATCTTGAAAGCGGACAGACAGATCTAAACCAAAAAGCCGTCTTAAAAACAAATTACGCGGACGACGACAATAACGGACTGATAGACGGGACATTGGCAAGGGCGGACAGATTAAGTTTTATGCGCTATGAAGAAGGCATTTGGCGGAAAGAATATTCCACGGAAATAGATTTGAACGAAAAAACAATAACTATGGAAACGGCTCATTTCAGTATATACGGAATATTTTCGGCAGCGGCGGAAAATTTAAACAATATAAGAATATACCCCAATCCCTACAAGCCCAATGACGGCAAAGACGATACCGGCAAGCCGTACAATCCATATGATTCAAGCAGCGGGATAATATTTAACAATCTGACGCAAGCCGCCAAAATAGAGATATACACGATAACCGGGCAGTCAGTGTGGAAAAAAACAACGAATGATACAAGCGGCAAAGTGCAATGGGACGCAAAAAACAGCGGCGGGGAGGAAGTGGCCAGCGGCGGATACATAGCTTTGATAATAGATACCGCGAGCGGACAGAAAGCGATAAAGAAAATAGGAATAATAAGATGACTAAAAATTTTTGCGGCAAAAATTTTTACCATGCTCCGACCTTTGGTCGGGGCAACCTTGGGGCAAGAGGAAGTTTGAGGGGGAAAGAAATTTCCCCCTCATCTCCCTGCCTGCCGGCAGGCAGGCGGCACGGGGATTATAAAACCCCGTGCCGGGTAGGATAAAATGTTGCCTTGCAACATTTTATTGGAAGATTTATATTCATGCCCGAGGTCTGGAGCAATTTGGTTATGACGGCAACATCGGGCGTGAACCAGAGAACAAAAACATGAAGCGGATAATTTTAAGCGCGGCAATTTATATTGGAATAGTCTCGCTTTCTTACGGGGGGGGGGCCAGACCTTTTGATTTTTTATTTTTGGAATCCGGCGCGCGCCCCGCCGCCATGGGCGGAGCGTATAATGCCGTTTCAGGAGATGTCAATGCGTTGAACCATAATCCGGCCGGACTTGCGTATTTAAAAGAAAATCAAGCCATATTCACGCACAGTGAACATTTTCAGGGGATAAGTCAGAATTACCTAGCCGGAGGGTATATAATAAGCAGAAGAGAGGAAAGGAAAAAGGCGGAAAAGAAAGAAGAGGCGATAAAGGAAAAACCCGAAACAATAAATCTTGAGATCTGCAAAGACATGAGCGAAAGAGAAAGGAAAAAATATTATTTTTGCACCGGGGATCCCGAATTATTGCGGCCTAAGGAAGAAAAAAAGGAAGAAGATAAAGAAAAAAAGAAAATCGCTCAAGGCATGGGATTGATGTATAAAAGAATAAGTTACGGCGAAACTGAAAGAACCACCCTTTCAAGCCCGGATGGCGGCATAGGGGACTTCGATATGAGCGCTTATGTTTTAAGTTTGGGGTACGCGGCACAGATAAATGAAGATGCGTCGATAGGAATAGCCGTAAAACTGGTAAAAGAGACGCTAGACGACGCGGAAGGGAAAGCTGCGGGCATTGACATAGGAATATTGCGTCAAGGCGCGGAAAAATTCGCGATAGGTCTTGCGGTGCAAAACATAGGGACAAAAGTCAAATATCAATTAAATGAAGAAAAATTGCCGTTAAATTTCGGTTTGGGCGCGAGTTACTTATGGAGCGAAAATTTATTATTCGCTTTAAGTTTAAATCAACCGGAAGAAGGAAATCTTAGTTTTCACTACGGCGTAGAATACGGACTAATACCTCAGATAAGTTTAAGAATGGGGTTTGATGGAAAGAACGAAGCTGGGAATGCGATAACGATGGGATTAGGGCTGAGAAAAGACAGATACGGAATAAACTATGCTTATAGTTCTTATGGGAATTTAGGCGATTCACATAAGTTTGAGATAATAGTGGAATGGAAGTGATTGATATTCATCGGCGTTTATTGGCAATGAACTACCTCCCCGACAGCAGCAGTATCAAGATTTCACGCTTGAAACGATAGCCCCTGGCAAAAGCGGTGTTGCTGAGCAGCAGAGGCGGCGTGGAGAGGATGGTTGAATAGATCTTGTTCCTTTTTATCCTGGGCCTGGCCGAAGGATCGAGGAGATTCGCTTTTGCCGCCTCCAACAGGGTATCCATGGCCCAGTAGACCGGCCAGATGACGGCGGCGCGCAAAGCAAGTTCGGTTTTGGGAATGGAAGCCACGAACTCCTCGCTCAGGTCAAGCCCGTCCACGGCCCAGCCTATCCACTTATAGACCAGGGAACGCAGCCTTTCCATGTTTTCCGCGTTTAACAGGTCAGCGGGGCTCAGGTTTTTCCGGGCCAGGTCGCAGGCAGGCAGGTAGCAGCGCCCTATACGCAGGTCGGCGGCCAGATCCTTCAATATATTGGTCATCTGCAGCGCCGAACCTATAAGACAGGCGGCCGTTTCGGACGGGAATTGCGCGATGTTGATGTTATTGCGCCGGATGGCCTCCCTGTAAAGCCTGGCCCAGAAAATCCCGGGCTCCCCGCCTATCAGGGCGCAATAACTTTTCAGTTCCTCCTCGGTCTTAAGGGCGCTCACGCCGGGAGCCGTTCCAAAAAGCGCCACGTCCATCTCCATGCCTTTGGCGACGCCGTTTATCAGGGAATCCAGAAGCGCCCTTTCCTGCTGCGGGAAAGCGGAGTAAACCGCCAGTATCTTCTCAAATTTGAACAATAATTCTTTTTCTCTGGGATCGGCAGGCTTTAGAGCGGCCTGCTTTATTTTGGCGGCCAGCGCCCAGGAGTTGGATTTATTATGAAGCCCTCTGAAGAGCCTAAGCATCTCCAGCTTTTCGCCGGGCGCGATCCCGGGGCAATCCACAATTGTGTCCATGGTCCTGGCCAGCAGATAGCCCATGCCCATGGAGGTTTTTACCGGAGCAGGCAGCACCTTTATGCTCAAATACAGCGTCCTGGAAACGCCTTTGAGGATATTTTTCAGGTCGCCCGAAAAAACCGGGGTTTTCATAAAATTATTTTTCCCAGGACGCGGGGGCCGCGGGCGCCGGTAGCGGAGGAACAATGGTTGATCCGCCTGTTCAGGGCAAGCCAGGCGAGCAGGGCGAAGCAGGCGGGTTCCTTGGCCAGGGGCGATATGCCCAGGCGAGCGATGCTCCTCACACGCGCCCCTTCCATGGCGGACGCGAGATTGCGCATCAGGACCGGGTTCAAAGCGCCCCCGCCGCTTACTATAAGCTCCGAGGTCCGGACCGGGGCGGCTCTTTGGAAAGCGAGAGCGACGCTTGCGGCGGTGAAATAATTGAGCGTGGCCAGTACGTCATATTTGTTTTTCTTATTGAACCGGTTTCCGAAACGCTTTTTAATAAAAGAATCTGAAAACTCCGAGCGGTCAAGCGATTTGGGCGGCTTTAAAGCGAAGAAAGGATGTTTGAGCAGCTCCAGAACCCTGCCATGATCTATTTTACCGGCGGCAGCCCAGCGGCCGTCCGGGTCAAAAGTTTTTTTGCCGTTCGAAAACATGCCCACCGCCGTATCCATCAGCGAATTGCCCGGTCCCGTGTCAAAGCCGGAGGTCTTGATCCCGCGGCCGACAAAAGCTATATTGCCGACGCCGCCTATGTTTTGCAGGGCCACAGGCTTTCCCCCGCCGAAAAGATACTCGTCCAGAAAAGGTATCAGCGGGGCGCCCTGCCCGCCGGCCGCCATGTCGGAAGGCCTGAAATCGGCGACAACCGGCCTGCCGGTCTCTTCGGCTATGAACGCGGCTTCGCCTAGCTGCAGCGTATGTCCGTTCTTCCCGGGGCTGTGGTAAACGGTCTGGCCGTGCGAGCCGATAACGGCCACGCTCTTATACGCGATCTTATATTCCCGGCAGAACCGCCTTACCATAACGGCCCAGAGCCCGCCTAATTCAAAATTAAGCGCCGAAAGTTCCGGCGCGCGCATGGTCCTGGCGGTTATTATCCGTTCCCGCAGCTGGGCGCCGTAAGCGTAAGTTTTATGGGCGAGAACCGAGAGCCTTCGCCCGGCCGGGCGAAGCGCGCAAAGCGCGATGGACAAGCCGTCCGCCGAAGTGCCGGACATCAGACCCATAATTTTTATTATTTTGTTCTTTTTCATAAAAAATTCAATGAAATGATAATTACAAAAATTGCCATACGCCGTATGCTTTAAGCCATAGGCTTTTAACTTACTGGCATATAGCATATGACAGTCTTTCTGCCTATGGCTTACGGCTTATGGCGCGGCTGGAACAGCCGCATTATGGCGGGCGCGGCGCCCTTACTCAAACAGCCAGGCGCTTAAATATCTCTCGCCGGTGTCGGGCAGCAAAACCACTATGGTTTTGCCGGCGTTCCCGGCCCGCGCGGCCACAAGAGCGGCCGCGTGCATCGCCGCGCCCGAAGATATGCCGGCGCAGATGCCTTCCTCCGTCATCAGCCGTCGGGCCATCAGAGCGGCCTCTTCGTCTTTCACCCTTATTATCTCGTCTATACTTTCTTTTTTAAGCACCGCCGGCACGAAACCCGCGCCTATGCCCTGTATCTTATGCGCGCCGGCCGGCCCGCCTGAAAGGACGGCTGAACTATCCGGTTCCACAGCTACTATCTTCACCGAGGGATTCCTTTTTTTAAGGACCTCGGAAACCCCCGTTATCGTTCCGCCCGTGCCTACGCCGGCCACAAAACAATCTATCATGCCGTTCGTGTCTTTCCAGATCTCTTCGGCGGTGGTCCGCCGGTGTATCTCCGGATTGGCCGGATTGTCGAACTGCTGGGGCATGAAAGAGCCGGGGATTGAGGCATTAAGCTCCAGGGCTTTTTTTATAGCGCCTTTCATGCCTTCGGCGCCGGGGGTAAGGACGATTTCCGCGCCAAACGCTTTAAGCATCTTGCGCCGTTCAACGCTCATGGTTTCCGGCATGGTCAGGAGAAGCCTGTAGCCGCGGACCGCGCAGACGAACGCCAGCCCTATGCCCGTATTGCCGCTGGTGGGTTCCACTACCAGAGAGCCTTTTTTTATAAGCCCGTCCGCCCGGGCCTGTTCAAGCATGGCCAGGGCTATGCGGTCTTTAACGCTGGCCATAGGGTTGAATGATTCCAGTTTGGCCAACACAAGGGTCCGGCTTGCGGCCAGCTTATTTATTCTGACCAGCGGAGTATTGCCTATCAGTTCCGTGATGTCGCGCGCGAAGCTCATTTATGTTCCTCCGCCGCTTTTTTTAGGCCGGCTATTTCTTTCCATAAAAGCTTTATTTCTTCGCCGCAAAAATCTTCCACTTTATTGTGGTCCAACTGGGAGGCGGCGGTGGCGCCGCCGTGGCCTGACCTGGCCGGCACGCCGAAAACCGTGGTGTCGGGCGGCACATCCTTTAAGACCACCGAGCCGGCGCCTATGCGCGAACGCTGGCCTATCTTGATGGCGCCCAGCAGTATGGCCCCCGCCCCGATAACCGCGCCGGAGCCTATGGTGGGATGCCTTTTCTTCTTCTCAAGGCTGGTGCCGCCCAGCACCACGCCCTGGTACATAAGCACATCGTCGCCTATTTCGGTTGTTTCGCCTATCACCACGCCCATGCCGTGGTCTATAAAGAACCTTCTGCCTATCGTGACGCCCGGGTGTATCTCTATGCCGGTCATCACCCGGCTGACCTGGGACAGCATCCTGGCCGGCAGATAAAGGCCGAGCTTCCAAAGCCCGTGCGCCGCCCTGTGCAGCCACACCGCGTGCAGGCCGGGATAGCAGAATAACACCTCAATAAGGCCCCTCGCGGCCGGGTCCTTGGCGAACACCGTCTTTATATCTTCAATGATATTCATAACGGGATTATTATATAATTTCTACATAAGAAACGGCGTAGATATGTTATGTGACTTAATTCTATGCGAGGCGCTCTGATGAATAAAAAAGATTTTTTAAGAGTGGCGGATTACACAAGTATGGAGATGAAGGAAATATTCGATCTGGCCGGCAGGATAAAGGCCCGGCAGAAAAAGGGCGACCCTGTCCGTCTGCTGGAAGGGAAAACCCTGGGCATGATATTCCAGAAATCTTCCACTAGGACCAGGGTCTCTTTTGAAGTGGGGATGTATCAACTGGGCGGCTACCCGCTGTTTTTAAGCGCCAACGACCTCCAGCTCAAAAGAGGCGAAACCATAGCTGACACTGCCCGGGTCCTTTCCCGTATGGTGGACGCCATAATGATAAGGACCTACGCCCACAGCGAGGCGGAAGAACTGGCCGGACACGCCTCCATTCCCGTCATCAACGGCCTTACCGATTCCCATCACCCCTGCCAGATAATGGCCGACATTTACACCGTTCTGGAGCGCAGGAAAAGCGTAAAAGGCCTGACCGTGGCCTGGGTCGGAGACGGCAACAATGTCCTCCACTCCTGGCTGGAAGGCGCGCCGCTCGCCGGCATGAACCTCCGGATGGCGGCGCCTCCCGGCTACGAACCGGACAAGGGAATGCTTGAATTCGGCGCCGAGCTGGCCGGAAAAGCAGGCACTCAGCTGCTTTTTACCAACGACCCCGTGGAAGCCGTAAAAGGCGCCGACATCATCTACACGGACGTCTGGGTGAGCATGGGCCAGGACGCGGAAAAGGAAAAGAGGCTTCGCGATTTCAGGGGATTCCAGATAAACGGCGGCCTGATGAAACACGCCGATAAAGATTATCTCTTCATGCACTGCCTGCCGGCCCACAGGGGCGAAGAGGTGGCGGACGAGGTCATAGACGGGCCGCACTCCGTCATCTTTGACGAAGCCGAAAACCGCCTGCATGTCCAGAAGGCCATACTGGCCGCTCACATGCTCCGGGGCAAAAAGATAAAGATTAAATAAAATGTTGAAGCAACATTTTATACCACCCGGCACGGGGTTTTATAATCCTCGTGCCGGAGATGAGGGGAAAATTTCTTTCCCCCTCAAACTCCCCCTTGCCCCAAGGTTTCCCCGCCCTTCAGGGCGGGGAATAGCAAAAATTTTTGCGGCAAAAATTTTTATTTAAGTTCGAAAATCTCAAGCGTGCCGTTTATTATCCGGAATCCGTAATTGGCGTCCATCTCCGGGTAGCTGACGCCGGAGGGCCTAATTTCGTCGGAGTTCAGCAGGAAGTAGGAAACGACGCCTTCCGTTACGGGGAAGGGCATCAGCAGCACCAGCTTTTTATCGGTAAATCCGGCGGATCCCCCGCCCTGCGCCAGCTCATTGCCGTAAGCCAGTTTATAACCCCTGCTGAGCTTCACATCCACGCCCTTTTTGGCTACGGCATCGCCTAACTGCTGGGCAGTGGCGACCAGCGCTTTCCTGCCGCCGCAGGTTATCTCTATCCTGCTGTTTGCGGGATTGCTGAGGGAGGCATGGACCCTGGCCGTAAATTCTTCGCCGTCTATTTCAACGGTCTTTGAACCGCGCATGAAAATCCCGTAATTGACTATTTCCATCCCCCTGATAAAGTAGCTCTCGCCCCTTTGAGTGGTTAGGACCAGGAAGAATTTTTCCTTATCGCTGCAGGAATTGCCGCCATCCGGGCAGTTTGAGGCCTTATGTCCGCTTAAATGCACCGCGGTGCCCCTGGAAGTTTTAAAAGTCATGCCGGAATAAAGGAAAACGTTCCTTATGGGCTCAAGCTTGACGGAATAAACGACCGCGCCAAGGCGCGATTCGGAGACCTCCGCGGCGGATTTATTCCCGCCCAGCCCGAGGGGGCCGGCCTGGGGCGCCGCGAACATATTGTCAAAGTATTCAAAGAACCGGCCGGTTTCAGCCGGCTGTCCGCTTACGC
>JACQYT010000059.1:34327-75942 GCA_016208085.1 Elusimicrobiota bacterium
CTAAAGGGTATTGAGGCTAAGAGGCTGGATAGCGGATGGCGTTACCCGTTTATCGGTTTAAGGCCGAGCAGAAAAAGCGCCAGCTGATAATCCGGGGCCGGTTTGGATTTATGATCTTCTTTGACAAGCCTTAAAAACAGGCTGAAGGCGAAAAACCTTAAAACACCGGAAATGATAAGAAGAATTATAAAGGGACTGCCGTGCCAGGCCGGCAGGACCTCATAAAGCCAGCCGCCCAGCATGGCCCCCCCGAACTGCGCCAGCCCGCTTATAAAACCGAAACAGGCGTTGGCCCTTGTCCTTAAAGCGGCTCCGGCCGCGTCGTAGAGAAAATTGTTGATGCCTATCAGATAGGCGCCCCAGATCACGCCGGAATAGACCTCCACCAGGGACAGGTATATGAAATTACGGCTTACCGCCCAGAAGAGAGGCACCGTCGGAATGAGTAAAAAGGAAAGCCGCAGGACCTTTACGCTGCCGAAAGCGTCCGCCAGGCGCCCCCAGCGCTTCATGAAGAGATAGGTCATAAGCGGGCCTACCGTCACCAGAAACGTGTATTTCAGATAGCCGTAGTGGAGCTCTTTCAGGACGTAAACGCTGAAATAAGGGGCGGTCAGAAAAGCCGCGCCAAGCAGCACAAAGGTCAGGAGGAACATCGCCCGGAGCCGCACGCTGTCGAAATCAAAGATGCTCCAGAAAGAGGCGGGGACTGTTTTAGGCAGGTGAAAACCGGTGCGCGGCTCATACATCCGCGTGATATAATACGCCGAGCCCAGCCGGAACAGCCCCGCCAGCGCGAAGATAAGCACAAAACCCGTAAGCGGGCTTTTCCCGTAAGCGGCAGGCGCGGGGGCGGATACGGCCAAAACGGCGGAAGCCGCGAAGCCGGCGGCGAAGAACGTAAGCCCGACCAGTTGGTACCTGAAACCGAAAAACTCCCCCCGCCTGGACGCGGGGAGGTACTCGCCCATAAGGGCCGCCCAGGGCGGGTTGGACATGGCCCCGCTTAAAGTATAGACTGTTACCGCGGCGATGAAAAACAAAAGCCCATACGGCGCCGGCAAAAAAGCGCTTAAGGCCCCCGCGCCGGCGGCCAGCGCCTGCGTGAATACGTTTACGAATACGGCCTTCCTGCAACTGCCCAGCCGGGCTACGAATCTTTCATTGAAGATCAGGAAAAGCGACCCTAAGAGAGCCGGGACCGAGCGCAAAAAACCTATACCCAGGGTTGAAGCGCCCAGGGCCAGCGCGAACGGAACTATATAAGGTTCGACAAAACCGGTCATCAGCGCCCAGAAGGCGCCGTCTTTCAACGATGCGTCAACGCTTTGCCTTACACAATTCTTTGGAGGCGCCATAACAAAATCCTTTGTTCATTGATCCTCAAAAAAGCGTGAAAACGCAAATTTTCAATTGTGAATATTTTACAATTTTCGACGATGAAAAATATTATTTTAAGTGACAAAATGGTTATGGCAGAAATGCCCCCCAGGGGGAACTTTGTGCCATATGCCAAAAGGAACGCGGAAATTTCATTTTATATTCGACGAAAGCCATTTAACGCACTTCGGCGGGATGTGGCTAATTCAGCGTTTTTGCGACAAACTACGAATTCGCTGGCTAATTCAAAAGCATGTAAACGTAACAGAACGGAACAGAAGCTATCAACAAGCCGAATTATTTTTAGCGCTGATGTATGCCATCATCATGGGCCTTCGGCGCATCAACAAGACGGAGATACCAGTTTGCGGATACAGCTTTTTGCGTTGCCGTATAAACGCACGACTTTGGTCTTTGACATAGATTCCGTTGTGATAGTGATTTACGGGAAGCAGGCGGGAGCGCGGATAGGGTACAATCCCAAGAAACATGGCCGGCGTTCCTATCATCCGATATTTTGCTTTGAAGCGCATTTTCAGGAATTCTGGCATGGCAGTCTGCGGCCCGGCGATGCGGGAGCCTCCACCGGCGCTATTCCTTTTATAAAGCGCTGTCTTGCAAAAGCGCCGAAGGATATCGCGAGAAGCAGAATACGGTTTCGGATGGATGCATAATCCGGTTTCTTGAAGCAGTCGGCTGTGGATACGTTATTGTGGCGAAGGAGTATTCTACAATCAAGGCAAGGGCGCGGGCCTGCAGATTTAAGGAGATGAACAACGGCTGGGAAGTTGGTGAATTCCATGAGAAAATTCATCATGCCTCGGAAGAATTGCACCGCTTTGTTGTAGTGCGCCGCCCAATTCCTGCTGACCCTGAAGAAGACAAGCAGTTGACGCTTTTCAAGGACCGTAAATATGCCTATCATGTTTTTGTCACTAACTTAAAGACAAGCCCATGGCGGGTATATCTGTTTTACAGGCCGAGAGCGGCGATAGAGAAAAACAACAGGAAATTGCTTTACGATTACCCGTTGGGCAAAATACCGACAGACAGTTGGACCGCGAATGTCGCGTTTTTCCAGATTCTGCTTTTTGCGGCGAATATAGTGCACTGGTTTAAGCGGTTGTGTTTGCCGAAGGAATATATCGGCGCCACGCTGGATACTATTCGCACGGATTTTCTGGTTTTACCGTCAAAGCTGGTGCGGGAGCATAAGAGAAATATCGTCAAGCTGCCGCATGATTATCATTACCAGAAAGAATTTTTGGAGGCAGGGAGACGGACTGACAAGTTGAAGTTGCTTGAAAAATTTCGTTTTTGTAAGTAAGTGCTTAAGTTGCTCCGACGGTAGCAGTGCCAATTTTATGCGTTTTCACGCTTTTTTGAGGGCGCAGGTGAAGCTGGGGGTGATATTAGATTGGGATAATTTCACGAATTTATTAGATAAGGCAAAAGCTATTATTGATCCCGATTATACCTGGAACGATGCAAAACTTAACAACTGGATAGATGATTATAAAAACGGGATTCCTTTTGAAAAGTTAAATCCGGAAGCGCAGGCAGAAGCGATGAGATTTTATTACAAAGTGGGTCAGTATGATATCCATGGCGCTGAGCCATATACAGACTATCTTAATAAAGCACTGGATTATATACGCAATAAAAAGAAAGTGAAGAGTAATTCTACAGCCGCACTTTACCAATGACCGACTTGCTTATGCTTTACGAGAGAAAGTGCGGCTGTAGAAGTAATTAGCGGGAGCTCAAACAATGACAGATAAACCTGTAATAATTTCCGAAGCGCCGGAACCACAGCCCGCTGCGGATGCGCAAAGGCCCGCGGGCTTCTGGATACGCAGCGGCGCATTTACAATTGACATGTTGCTGGCGAAAATTATTCTGTTTACGCTTATGTTTATGCAAGCTGAAATCGCCTATATGTTTACAGCCGCAGGCATTGTCACATTTATCTTCCCAATGTTTATCTGGAAGGGACAGACGCTTGGCAAACGCACGGCGAGGATTATTGTAGCAGGTAATAACGGGGAACAATTAAATTCTACGCGAATATTTAAGCGGTATGTGTTCAGCCACATGCCGCCAATATTATTCTTGGCTTTCCATACTTCTCAATTCTTCAGTTGCCCTCCGGATTATTTTCTGTATATATTGGGAGTTATACTATTTCTTTGTTATATACCCGCCGCTTTTCATAACAAACGTTCATTGCCTGATTATATTACCGGCACCAGGGTTGTTTACACCCATAATATCGGCTCTTTGCGCAAAGTGATTGTTATCTGTGCGGGCGTGTTGGGAGTAACAGTTTTTATACTATTATCTCTTCAAGCGCTACTTGAATTTATCGGCCGTTATTTGGTTCATTAGAACCTGTTGCTAAATTAGGTCCAATTGCACAGCTAAAAACTCCTAACAGCCCCACCCGCGGCAAAAATCAAAGGGAGCAGTAGGGAAAATCCCCTAAATCATGCCCTATAATCGGGCACGATTTAGCCTCTTTTCCTAAAAAAACACCCCTTGAAACAGGCTATTAACCCGTTTCAGCCGGATAAATGTTTCAAACAGCCGTATTTGGCTGTTGGATGCCCATAGGCCTGCCGCGTTCCGGGCAACTGTCTCCCGCCGCCGGTTCGGCGCAATCCAGCGGCCCCCTTGAAACCCCGGATTTTATCCGCTATCCTATATACAGCGTTCAACTGCTTAAGGGTATTTTCGGCGGGGGATATGAGGAAGAAAGCCAATTCAATAATACTTACAATTATCGCCGCGATCATTGTAACTTTACCCCACGCTCCTAAAATAGTTACGGGAGGCAATCCGCTCCTGGCCGCCGCGGCTATTGCTGTAGTTGTATCTATCCCGCCAAACTGCGACGCTTCCGTCATAGAGCAGCTCTGTTCCTCGGTCACCGGTTTTCTGGACGACGAAGGCAAAGGCGGCCAGGTCACCGATTTAAAATCCTCCGAACCTGGCCTCTCCAAAACCAGCCCCGCATCCGAGTTCAGCCTGAGCGGGAAAATATTATCGGGTGAAGCATCCGAGCCTTATATCGCTTACAATTGCTAAAATATCACAAGCGGTTTGGGAAAGGCAGGGAGGCGGGCATGTTCGAAGATAAGCGCCGCGCGCCGCGGCACCGGCACGATTCGGTCCTGGAGATTTATGATCAGTCCGGGAGGCTGATCGTCGGGGTCGGGAAACTGGTGGATTTCTCCATGGTCGGCGCCTGTTTTTTCACCACGAAACGGCTGGCCGACGGGGAGCGTATCAACGCGCGCCTGCGGCTCCTGCAGGAAGGGGTCCTGGATATCTCCGCCCATGTGGTCTGGAGCCGCAAGCAGGCCAACGCCGTCTTTTACGGAATAGAGTTCGACCTCGTCAAGAAGGCGCGCCGTTGATTTTTTAATATAATTTAATCATGCTCAATAAAATAAAACACCTGGAAGATCTGGTCAAAAAATCGGTGGCCCTCATAAAGAAACTTGAGGACGATAATGCCGTTTTACAACAGCAGATCCAGGCGTTGAACGCGGACAGGCAGAGGATAATCAATAATTCCGCCGGCGCGCGCGAGCTTGCGCAGTTTAAGGGTAAAGTGCGCAAAAAACTCTCGCGCATTACCGCCAGGATAGACAAGGCCATAACGCTCCAGGATACGCTTTTTGGGGAGGATTCTGATGATAACCAGTGAAGTCCGTTTAAAAATAAAGAAACGCGATATAACCATGTCGGTGGACGGCCTGACCGAGCTTGAAATCGGCAATATAGCCGACCAGGTTGAAAAGAAGATTGATGAGATCGAAAAAAGAACAGGCCAGCCCGACACGAGCAAGCTCGCCGTCATGGCGGCGCTGGAATTTGCCATTGAACTGCATAATTTAAAACAGAGATACTCAAACAACAAAGAAGCCGATACCAGAAAAATAGACGAAATGACGGCCGCGCTTGAGGGCGCGCTGGATAAGAAATTATTTTAGCAGGTTCGATTTGCGAGATGTTAATATAATAGAAGTATCCTTGAATGGTTATGCCTGATTCCCTTTTTGAAGAAAATCCTGAAGCCGCAACCGGAGAAACCGCGCGCCGGCCCAATCGCGGCGCGGCGGCGCCCCCGGAAGGAACGCCGCTGGCCGCGCGCCTGGCCCCGCTTGAACTGGACGATTTCGCCGGCCAGGAGCATATCCTGGGCGCCGGAAAGCTCTTAAGAAGGGCCATAGAGGCGGACAGTCTGCAGTCGGCCGTGTTCTACGGGCCACCCGGCTCCGGCAAAACCGCGCTGGCGCGCTATATCTCTTCAAGGACCAGGGCCAGGACAT
This sequence comes from Elusimicrobiota bacterium, assembly GCA_016208085.1. GTDB lineage: Bacteria > Elusimicrobiota > Elusimicrobia > Elusimicrobiales > UBA9959 > JAHJSU01. Next base: position 40,045 of record JACQYT010000059.1, read on the forward strand.
TTGAGTTGAACGCCGCCACCGCGGGCGTGGCTGAGTTGAAAAAAATACTTGAGTTCTCGAAGAACCTGGGCGGCGGATTTGTCAAAAAACAGCGCATCCTGCTGATACTTGACGAGATACACCATTTCAACCGCACCCAGCAGGACGTGCTGCTGCCCTCGGTGGAAAAAGGCGAGGTCATACTGATCGGCATGACCACGGAAAACCCGTTCTTTTACATAAACGGGGCATTGCTTTCAAGGTTTATAGTGGTGGAATTCAAAACGCTTGAAGATGAGCACCTGCGCAAGATCCTCGCCGGGGCGTTGACGGACGGGCGCGGGCTCAAAAGTTTTAAAGTGGAACTGGCCAAAGAGGCCGCCGATTACCTGCTCGCCAATTCCATGGGGGACGCGCGGCGCCTTTTGAACGCGCTTGAACTGGCCGCCGTCACCACGAAGCCGGTTGCCGGCAAGCGGAAAATAGGCCTGGAGACCGCCCGGGAATCCATACAGAAAAGAAGCCTCCGCTACGACAAGAGCTCCGACGAGCATTACGACCATATCTCGGCTTTCATAAAATCCATGCGCGGCTCCGACCCGGACGCCGCGGTCTACTGGATGGCCAGGATGCTTGAAGCCGGCGAGGATCCGCGGTTTGTGGCCCGCAGGATACTCATTTGCGCCTCCGAGGACGTCGGCAACGCCGACCCGATGGCTTTGGTTGTGGCGCAAAGCGCCTTTAACGCGGCCCAGTCTCTAGGCATGCCCGAGGCGCGCATAGCGCTTTCCCAGGCGGCGATCTACGTGGCGGTCTCGCCCAAGTCCAACGCCTCCTATATGGCCGTCAACGACGCCATAGCCGAAGTGGCGAACGGCCCCGGCCGCCCCGTCCCGCTGCATCTTCGCGACGCTGCCAGGGACGGCGAAGCCTTCGGCCACGGCAAAGGCTATAAATATCCGCATGATTTTCTCGGCCATCACGTAACGCAGGAATACATGCCCGAGCCGAAACAATTTTACAAACCCACCGACCAGGGCTTTGAGGCGGAGATCGGCAGGCGCATGAAGCGGCTCAAGGGGGATACGCATAACGGTGGGAAAGAATAGAAGATAAGTGTATCAATGAAACTGTTTATGGACCCTAAAATTTACTCCGTCAGCGAACTGAATCGGTCCATAAAAGGCCTGCTGGAGACCTCTTTGGGCGAAATCTGGGTGGAAGGAGAGCTCTCGGGGCTGAAAGTCTCCTCGCTCGGCCATACCTATTTCGACCTTAAAGACGCGAACTCAAATGTCTCGGCCGTGCTGTTCAAGGGCTTTGCCGCGGCCTCCAAGTTCGAGCTTCAAAACGGCCTGCTGGCGCGGGTGCGCGGCAATATCACCACCTATGATAAGCAGAGCAAATATCAATTGATGGCCCGGGAAGTGCAGCCGGCCGGCATAGGCCCGCTGCAATTGGCTTTTGAACAACTGAAGAAGAAGCTGGCCGGCGAGGGACTTTTCGACCAGGCCAGAAAACATCCCATACCGGCCCTGCCGCAAAAGATTGCCGTGGTCACCTCGCCGACGGGCGCGGCGATACGCGATATCCTTTCGATACTGAGGCGGCGCTACGCCAACATGCATATCATAATAGCGCCGGTAAAAGTGCAGGGCGAAGGCTCTAAGGAAGAAATAGCGCAGGCCATAAAAGACCTGAACAAAAACTTCCCGGACATAGACGTGATGCTGGTCGGGCGCGGCGGCGGCTCCATGGAAGACCTGTGGGCTTTCAACGAAGAAATTGTCGCCCGGGCGATAGCCGGCTCCCGCATTCCCATCATCTCCTGTGTGGGCCATGAGACCGATTTTACAATAGCCGACTTCGTGGCGGATCTGCGCGCGGCCACGCCCTCTGCGGCTGCGGAGCTGGTGGTGAAAAGCAAGGTGGAACTGGCCTCTCATATAGCCCAGCTTGAAAAGCGGCTGCTGCAAAGCCTGCGCATTTATTACGAGAACCTGCTGGGCAAGTTCCGCCGGCTGGTCTCAAGCCGTCCCATGCTGAACCCGCTGGCTGTCTTTGAGCGCCCCACCCGCCGGCTGGACGACGCGGTGGAGGGGCTATTGGCGGCCTCGGCCGACCGGCTGCGCCGCGCCGGAGAGCTGCTGAATTTACAGACCGAAAAACTGAAAGCCCTGAGCCCGCTTTTACCGCTGAAGAAAGGCTACGCCATAGTCAAAGACATGAAAGGCAGGGCCGTGAAGGCGGCCTCAGGGTTGAGCCCCGGCGATAGGCTTTCGCTCGAGTTCGCGGAGGGCAGGGCCGAGGCGGAAGTCATAGGCGCGTCCGGACCGGACGCGCCTGTCACAGGTCACAAGTCACAGGACACAAGTAACGACAAAAAAGAGAGTAAGAAAAAAGACGGGGACGGGCCTGAACAGGAGAATTTATGGTGAAAAAAAACAACGCAGGCGGTTTTGAGGAAAAACTGGCCAAGCTGGAAGAAATAGTCGGCAAGCTTGAGAACGAGAACACGCCGATAGAGGAGTCGCTCTCCCTATTTGAAGAAGGCGTGGCCATTTCAAAAGAGCTGTCGGTAAAACTTGAGGAAGTAAAGCGCAAAATAGAAGCGCTGCGCAAGGACGCCGAGGGCAAATTAAAACTTGAGAAGTTCGAAGACGAGGACGAACAACCGGAGAATAGAAAATAGAGAACAGAAACTGTATAATGAAGAAACGCCTTGATGCCGCCTGCGTGGAGCGGGGCCTTTTTGAAAGCAGGGAAAAAGCCCGTGCGTCAATTATGGCGGGGCTGGTGCTGGTCAACGGCCGGACGGCGGACAAGGCGGGCAAACCGGTCAAAGAGACCGATATAATAGATCTGGCAAGATCCGACTGTCCATATGTCTCAAGGGGGGGACTAAAGCTCAAAGGGGCCATAGAGAATTTTAAAATAAGCGTTAAAGGCAAAATCTGTCTGGATGTAGGCGTGGCCACAGGCGGATTTACCGACTGCTTCCTGCAGGAGGGGGCTGAAAAAGTTTACGCCGTGGACGTGGGCGAAGGCCAGATGCACGAGAAGATAAAAAAAGATCCCCGCGTAATATTCATGCCGCAGACCAACGCCCGGTTACTGAAACCGGAGCTTTTTCCCCAAACCCCGCTGCTTGCCGCCATAGACGTTTCTTTTATTTCGCTTAAACTTATACTGAAACCGGTCTTTGACTGCCTAGCTCCGGGCGGGGAAACCGTCGCCCTTATCAAACCCCAGTTCGAGCTTGAGCCGAAGGACCTTAAAAAAGGCATTGTGAAAAATGAAGGCTTAAGGCGGGAGGCCGTGGAAGATCTAAAAAAATTCGCCGGCGAAAACCTGAAAGGCGTTGAGGAAAAAGGCCTCATAGATTCGCCGGTGAAGGGCGCCAAAGGCAATCTTGAATTCCTGTGGCTACTCGGCAAAAAATAATCTGCCGCGGCCGCGGGCAAACCGTAATCACAGTCCCGCGTTTACCAACCTGCCGGCGGAAATTTTTCACGATGAACAGCGCTTCAGCCTTGCCCCTTCAGCCTTCAGCCTGCCGGCTGGCGTGCTGCGTGTGGGAATTCACCCTGCGCTGCAATTTAAACTGCATGCACTGCGGCTCCTCGGCGGGTTCGGCGCGCGCCGGCGAACTCTCCACCGAAGAAGCCCTTAAACTCTGCGATGACCTCAAGAAGGCCGGCTGCCTGGGCGTCGCGCTGATGGGCGGGGAGCCTTTCCTGCGCGGGGACTTCTTCGAGGTGGCCTCATGCGTGCGGGAACTCGGCATGGAACTTTCCGTTATCACCAACGGCACCGTGCAAAGCGGGGAAATCTTTGAAAACCTGAAAAAGCTGAAACCCCGCGCCGTGGCCGTCAGCATAGACGCTTCCACGGCGGCCCTGCACGACAAAATAAGGGGCGTGCCCGGGGCGTTTGATAAGAGCCAAGCCTTCATAGACAGATGTCTGCGGGAAGGCCTGCCGGTAAGCGTCATTACCGCCGTCCACAAGTTCAACCTTAAAGACCTGGCCGCTATCAGGAATTCGCTGAAAGGCCGCAAGATCGCCTGGCAGGTGCAGACGGTCGGGGGCGAAGGCCGGCGCTTTCCGAAGGAAATGCTGCTTGACGAGGAGGAATTCTATTCGGTCGGCGTTTTCATAGAAGCCTCCAGGCGCACCCATTCGTCCGAGGAACTGCCGCTCATCGGCGCGCACGATCTGGGCTACAACTCCGGCGTGCTGAAGAATATTTCGCTTTATGAAAAATGGGAGGGCTGCCAGGCCGGCGTCTCCGTGTTGGGCATCAGGAGCAACGGCGACGCGCTGGGCTGCCTGGCCCTGAACGACGACAGGTTCATAGAAGGCAATGTCCGGAGGAAGAGCGTCCTGCAGCTATGGAACGGCCCGGCCGCCTTTTCCTATACGCGGAACTTCAACGGGGCGCAGGCGGGGGAGAACTGTTCCTCCTGCGCCCATGTCGCGGCCTGCAAGGGCGGCTGCAATGAGATGTCGCTGATGAAAACCGGCGTTATGCACAATGATCCCTATTGCTTTTACCGGCTGGAACATAAGCTCTTCGCCGAAAAACTGCAAAATCCTTTCAAGCGTCTTTGGTTCAGACTGAACGGCCTGGCCCATGCCGGCGGCGGAGCTTTCGAGAAGCTCGGCAGGATATTCGGCGCAAACAGGGGGCTTCATGAAACTAAACATCGGCTGCGGTTATAATTACCTCAGAGGCTACGTGAACCTGGACGCGAGCCGCGATTCCCTGGCAGATAAATTCATGGAAGCCCATCAGCTAGGTTTTGACGACGGTTCAGCTGAAGAGATAAAAGCTTCCCAGCTCATCGAGCACCTGGGATTTTTCAGAACGAAGTATTTTCTGGCCGAATGCTACCGGGTCCTGAAGGACGGCGGGGTATTAACGCTGGAGACGCCGCATATCGAGAAGACTTTCAGGCCGCGCGGCCCGCGAAGCGGCGCTGGGCTGGGTCTACGGCAGCGAGTGTCCGGGGATGGAGCACCGCTATTGCTTCCCGGCGGAACTGCTGAGAGAGCTGCTGGCCGGCGCCGGCTTTGAGCTTAAAAAGAAGAAGTTTTTTGAATACCAGCCCCACTGTCCGGCTTTAAGGCTTACGGCGCGCAAAAAGGGGAGCCCGGCCGCGGATTTTGAGGCGGCCCTCAGGCGGGAAATCGCCGTTGAAGGGGCTGCCCCTTTCAGGGATGAATACGCGGCTTCCGAGCTGGAAAAGCTGATAAAAGCCGCTCTGTCGCCCGGGATCTTTAAAAACGACGAGCTCGCTTTTGAGCTCGCGCTTTACGATCCCGGCCTGGCCGGGGCCTTTTTCCGGGTCAAAGGGGGCGCAAAGTTCATAAAAGCGGCGGCCGCTCTGGCCGCCGCCAATTTTACGGCGCGCATGTACGGGGCGCTCGCCGCCCAGCCGCTCGACGCAAGCCAGCATGACGCGTTTGAGGCCGCGCTGGAGAGCGGGCGCCGTGATTTGAAAGAAGCTTTGGCCGGCCGGCTGCCGCCGGCTGAAAAGCCGTGCCCCCAGCCGCTTTTCTCGCTGGAGATGACGCGCCGGTTTTCGGAGCGGACCGTCTGCGCGGGATTAAAGGCCTATGAAAACGCCGCTTTCGGCGAAGCCGCCGATTATTTCGCCCAGGCGGTGCATCTATGCCGCGACAACCCGTACGCCTGGCTTTACTTCGCGCGCAGTTTTGAGGCGCGCAGCGAATATAACGAATGCGCGCCCGCCTATGAAAAGGCCCTGGCGTTATTTGAGCGGAGCGGCCTTGCCGGCCCGGAAATGGTGAAGAACGTTAAAAAGGAGCTTGATAATATCCGCCGCAGGCGTTGTCCCTAAAAACGCCCCGCTAAATTATGTAGAATAAACTATTATGAAAAAAATTTATGAAATGGGCGCTAAAACGGGTTTAACTCCCGATGAACTGCGCAAGGCGGCGAAGTTCGGGCTGTTCGGCCTTATCGCGCTGGTTTTGACGGCGCTCACCGCTTGTTTTAAAAACGGAAAAACAGCGTTCCAGCCGGCGGAACCGCCGCTGCGGACCTCCAATCAGCAACAGCCGCAGACGCTGCAGAACCTGGTAGACAGCATGGATAAAAGCACCGGCACGGTCAACGCGCCGGCCAGCGACAAATGCGGCCCGTATCCCGGCTACCCCTGCGGCACAAGATATTATACGGTCAGCGCCCGCGATTTTAATAATTAGGAGCCTCCGCAAAACGGTCCGGCCCTCCAGACGACCGGCGGGCAAGCGGGTCTGCTTCTGGCGGAAGAATGAAAAAACAAGCCTTGTTTTTAAATTTTCTTTTCCCTCGTCCTTCATCCCTCCTCCCTCATCCTTTCAAACTATACGCGGGCGTTCTCTTCGCTTTATTTCTGTGCGGCTGCGGCAATTATTATTCGGTCAGGATCCCATATTATCTGCCGGATAATGACAACGCCGTAGAGATCAAAAAAGCCCTGTCTTCGCTTTACATCGTAGTCAGGGCCCGGCCTGAACCTGAAGAAAACGCCCTGGGTAATCTCGCAGGCGCGTTACTGAAACAGCGGGATCTTGAATTTAATGTTTTCGCGCTGGCCAGAAAGATCGCCCGCGCCCTTTCAAAGCCGGGAGCAAGCGTAAAAGCCTACAGGGTGAGCCGTTCCGGGGAAGCCGCCGACCCGTACGCCGGCTATTTCGCTCCGGCCGGCGTTCTGGAGATAAAGGTTTCCGATCCGCAGGTCTCGGCCAGGAAAGAAGAGCGGACGAGTTCCTATCTGGATAAGCAAAAGAAAAAGCAGACGGTGAAATCCACGGTCTGGGTCTATTCCGCCTCCGTCGCCGCAGACATCAGGCTTATGTCGGGGCCGGATTTGCGGACGCTAGATAAGACCGCCGAGACTTTCGTCCGCTCCGAGGAGCGTACTGACAATAAAAAAGACACAGGCGGCTGGTATCAGGAACACCAGGAAGCGCTTTTTAACGACGCGGCCGCCAGGCTCGCCGGCCGTTATATAGGCAAGCCGGTGCTCCGCTATCGGCCGGTATTCAGTAAAAAAGGCGACAAAGAAGCCGTCCGGGCGTCTGATCTCGCCCGCAAGGATAAATGGTCCGAGGCGGAGGCGGTCTGGAATAAACGCCTTAAAGAGAAGGGCGGCTGGCGGGATTTGATGGGCCTGGCCGTGGCGGCCGAAGTGCGGAAGGATTACGTTCCGGCGCGGGAATATTATCTGAAAGCCAGGGACGCCGCTGCCGGGGACAAAGAGGCCGGGGCCGCCAGGTGGGGAGAGATACTGGGCGACCTGGAGATAATGCTTTCAAGCGTCCCGGCGGCGGCCGGCCCGGCACGGGACTGGTTCGGCGTCCCGGCGGCCGTTCTGCCGTTCGCGGATGAGACCACCAGTATTGATGGCCCGCCGATGCTGAGGGCGCTTGTTTATGAAGCCCTGAAGAGCGGAGGGTACCGGGTGCAGGCGCTTGAGGATACCGATAAAATACTCCTGTCCCACGGACTCACCCAGGGCGGGCAGCTGGGCGCGGCGGAGCATGCGGAGCTCTGCGAATGGCTGGGTGTGGAACGGCTGTTTTACGGGGATATAAACGAGTTCGGCGAAGTGATGGCGGGCGTGTATAACCGGCGCGCGATAAAGGGCCGGCTCTTGCTTTGGGACCTTAAAGAACGGAATTTCATCTGGAACGCCGAGCCCTCGGTGGTGAAAGTCCGGATGCCTAAAAGCCTGGTGGGGGGGCTGTTTTCCCAGCTTGCCAGGGGGCTTCTGGAACGCTTCAAAAACAAGCCGCTTGCCTATGAAGGGGCGCTTTTTGCGGCCGGGGCGGCGGAAGCTCTGCCGAACCGTTAAATTTCAGCTGGCATCCGCCTCAGGCGAGCGAATTTTCCTGTTGTAACCAAAGTCACATATATTGTGAAATGTAACTGTAATACGGGTATTGTATAATTATCTGAAAGGTAGTACCGTAATTGTCCGGAAAAATGATCAGAAAAATGATACTTTCAGCCGCGCTCGCGGCCGCCGTTTTTCCCGGCGCCGCGCACCCGGCCTGGGAAAGGATGCGCTCCTCGGACGCTCCGCTGGCCGTTATCCGCGCCTCCACCGGTTCTTACGAAATAAATTACACCGTGGGAGAGGCCTGCGCCGCGAATTCCCCGTCGCAGAACGGCCCGGACTCAGTTCTTTCCGGGTATCTCTCCCTGATACCTTTCAATCTGCCCAACCTGGGCTTTTTCGGATTCGACTCCACCAACGGGGTGACCATGGAAGGAGCGCTCTGGGGCGCCAAGCCCGACGACAACATTAAGCTTCTCTTTTCAACTGAGCTCTCCAGCACGCTGTCCCAGCCGGGCCTGGTCGTCACGCAGCTTATGGACAATACCGGCCGGGAACTCAACGAGTCCTGGACGGCTCCCATTGCGAAATACAGCGTGGACTACGCCGCGGAAAAATTAATAATCGTCCCGTCTCCGTCCTGGCCCAAGGGAAGCGTCTTCTCGGTTTATTACTCCTCGTATATAGTGGATATCAACGGCTATCCCGTTTCCGTCGGGACGACGGTGTATTTTACCGTGCGCATGGATTACCAGGCCGACAATACGGCCGCGGTCCTGACCGAAAGAAAGGCGAAGGTGACGGTGCCGGCCAACGCTTATTCAGGGGATTTCTATCTTACGCTTTCAACCGCTGCCGGCGGCGCCGAAATAAAAGACGCAAATTCCAGGCTGGCCGCTCTGCCCGGTTCGCCGGAATTTCTGGGGGTGTTGAATGTAAAATCTTATGATTCCGCAGGCAATCCGGCCCAGCCCGGCCTGGCTTGCGTCATCGCTATTCCGTACAAGGATGATAACCCCAGCGACGGCCGGGTGGACGGGACGATCGGCCGTATTAAAGCTTCCGGCCTCTCGATCTGGTATCTGGACGAGACGCGCAAGCTCTGGGCAAGGCAGGCGGGCCCGTCCGTAGACAGCGTTTCAAAACTGGTCGGTCAGTCCGTAACGCATTTTTCAAATTTCGCCCTTCTGGGACTCCCCGACACCGATCTGACCACGGCGTACGCGTTCCCGGTGCCTTTCAGGCCCAATGTCAACGCCCCGGACAGGTACGGGAGCTGGGCGACAGGCATCACTTTTACCAACCTGCCTATTTACGGCACGATTAAAATATACACGCTTAGCGGAGAACTGGCGCGCTCTATGGACATCGCCTCATCGCAGTCTAATTCACAGGTCCCCTGGAACGTTAAGAATTCAGCCGGCGAGGTGGTCTCAAGCGGGGTCTATGTCTGGGAGATAGTCTCCGGCAAGAACCGCAAGACCGGAAAGCTGATAGTAATAAAATAGGGTAGAGGGTAGAGGGTAGAGGGTAGAGGGTAGAGGGTAGAGACGGATTTTATGAGAAGGTTCGGGAGTACAGCGAAGTTTAAGTTTAAAAGCCGTGTAGCTAAACGGCTTAAAACCGCTGTTTTGCTTTTTGTTGTTACTCTACCCTCTACCCTCTCCCCTCTACCCTTTCTTCACGCCGCGGCCGGCAAGTCCGGCGGCGATTTTCTGCGGATAGTCCAGAGCCCGCGCTCGGTCGGCATGGGTGAATCCGGCGTCGGTTTATACGGCGAACTTCTGGGCGCGCTGGCGCTTAACCCCGCTGCGCTTGCCCTGACCGACTACAGAAACCTGGCTTTCGCCTACAATATATGGATAGAAGACGTCTCCATCCAGCAGGCCGCTTATGCGCATCCTCTGCAGGCCGCCGGCGCGCTGGCCGCTTCGGTCTCACGGCTCGGAATGAATTCCATCGCGGGTTATAACAATTCAGGCGCCTATACCGGCGCCGTGGACGCCGGGGACCTGGCGGTCTCGGTTAATTACGCCAGGAGGCTGACAGGCCCCTGGCAGGACATGCGGCTCGGCCTTTTTGCCGGCGCCGGGCTGAAATACGCCAGGGAGAGCCTGGACGACGCCGCCGCAAGCGCCCGGCTTCTGGATGCCGGAGCGCTTTGGCGCTCAAAGGTTAAAGGCGGCATCCTCGGGCTGGGCTTATCGGCGCAATCTATGGGCGGTAAGTTTAAATTTGACGAGCAGAGCGATCCCGCGCCCCGGATAATCCGGGTCGGGGCCGGTTATACGGTGATAGCCGCGGGCGACCTGCTTTCGTTTGCGCTGGACATCAAGAAGCCCATTGATTCAGGGGCGGTCTACGCCTGCGGCGCGGAATATTTTATCAGGGATACCATGGCTTTACGCGCCGGTTATATCTCGGGTATGGATATGGGCGGGGGGCTTCGCCTGGGCGTCGGGGTGAATATCCGGCTTATTCAGTTTGATTACGCGCTTGCCGGCTACGGGAAATTCGGTTCGGTTCACAGATTCAGCCTGTCCTATAAATTCGGCAAGCCGGTGGTGGTTACGCCCCACATCTCGCCGCAGCAGGAGCAGGCGCGCTGGAAGGTGGAGCGCGCGCGCGGATTTATGAGGGAAAACCGGTATTACGAGGCGATACTTGAGCTTAACGGGGCGCTGGACCTTGATCCGGGCTCTATCGAGGCTCTGGGACTGATGAAAAAGGCCGGGGACCTTGTCGATACGGAGCGTTGAGATGAAACCGCAGGCCCTATTTGTCCTCGGGCTTATATGTCTTTGCGCCGCGCCCTGCCCGGCCGGCCAGCGGCAGACGGAGAGCCTTTTTGAGAAGAACCGGGCGCTGCTGGAGCGGGGCGAATACCGCGCCGCGATGCTGGGTTTCATGGAGCTGGTCATTGCGAACCCTGACGACAGCCGGGCCAGGGAACACCTAAGGCTTGCCGGCGAGCGGGTGGTTAAGAAGGAACGGGAAGACGCCCTGGCCCGGAAGAAGCGGCTGCTGGCTTCGGCGCTTGATTCCCGCCGGCTGATAATGACCCTGCGCGCCGCCAAGGAAAAAAGGTCCGCCCCGTGGAGAGCAAGTCTTGCGCATGCCGCGTCGCTGGCGGGCAGCATCGACACGGTAAAGGAAGCGGTCCTGGCTTTTGAGCAGTGGCTTGAAGGCGTACCGGTCTACTCGGACAACAAAAAAGAATTTTTAGGCGGGCTGGCGCGGATTAAAGAGACGTTTTACAGGACCATAAAAGGCAAGTATCCCTATCTGGTGCAGGGCCGGACCACCGTGAACTCGCGGGACCTGGCCTCGCTGACCTTCTCGCAGGAATCCCTGAGCGAGAGCGCCGACCATTATGTGGAAACCAACCAGACGCAAAAGGTCCTGGAGAAGGCCGACAGGCTCAGGCGCATTGAGAGGCAGATACTTGAGCATTACGGCCTCGCTGAAAAAGCCACGGAGCTTTACCGCAGAACGCATTATGCGGAGTCCATGGCCGGTTTCAGGAAGGTGCTGGGTTTTGACGCGTTCAATGAGGAAGCGCTGTTTTTCCTGGACCAGGCGCAGAAGAGACTGGGCCTTGCGGCCGCCGGGGAAGAGCTGAAGTAGTAACGTTATCCAGGCAATTCGGGAATTAGGCGGTTGGTTTTTCCTGACCAGCGATACGGATTCTATAGGCGTTGATTGGTAAAATACATGGCTATGGCTGTTTGACAGGCGAACGAATACTCGGAAATTGTCCCGGACAATTTCCGGGGAGGTGGGATTTATGAAAATTTTTAACAGGTTTTTGCCCGCGGGCCTGATATTTTCCGTCTGCGTCCTTTGCGCCCTTTCGGCGGCCGAAGCCGCCGTTCCCGGAAAGCTCAGTTACCAGGGCACCCTCAGAAAAGACGGGATCCTGTACACCGGAACGGTGGTGATGGAGTTCAAAATAACCAACGCGGCCGGCAACTACGACTACTGGACTTCCGGTTCCACCGAAATCTACGTGTCCGGCGGGCTTTTCCGCTACACTCTGGGAATTCCGAATGAAGTCGCGTTCGCCGCGATATCGTGGGGGAACATCGAGCCTTACGTGCTGGTCGTGCTGGACGGGAACTGGCTGCCGCCCGAACCGCTTTTCAGTTCCGCCTATGCGCTTCACGCGCGCAGGGCCGAGGGCTCCTCGGGGGATTTTACGGCTTATAACGGCAGCATAAAAATCTCCACCACAGCGGGAAATATCGGCCTGGTCTTCCAGGACGGCACGACCCAGTACACTTCTGCCGCGCCGGTCTGGTCGGTTTTCGGAACCGATGTCTATATCAGCAGCAATACCTACGGCAACGCCGGCATAGGCAACGCCGCGCCCCAGGCCAGGCTTGATGTGCTGGCTGCGTCGGGCGGTTATGCCCAGATCTGGCGCGATTCTTCAGGCGTCATCCAGGCTTCAATGACTGCTACAGGTTTTCTTTATGCCAACGGCTCCCGGCTTGCAGGCGCCGTCACCGCGTCCTCCTACACCGCGACTTCCGCACTGGGCCTTGGCGCAGCCAGGCTGGAGCTTGGCGCCGGCATGGGAATTTCTTCGGCGAGCGCTTCGCAATACGGCGGCGTATATGTAAGCACGCATATGTACTTGCCTTCAGGCGCAAAATATTACGGCGATGGTTCGGGACTAACAAGTGTAAGCGGCGCCTCGCCTGCCGGCTCTGCGCTGACCGGCAGCTATATCTGGGCCGGCAATGCCTCCAATGTGGCTGCTGCGGTGGCGATGTCTGGCGAGGGCGGGCTGGATAACACTGGGGCGTTTACGCTGTCTAAATCTATAACGCCCACATGGATAGGCGTGCATATATTCAACGCCGCTATTACGGCCAATGACGTCTTTACATTGGGTGACGGCGGCGATACTGGTTCTATAAATACTTCGGATTGGGATATCACGACTGCGGGCGCTATGACCGGGATGAGCGGTATAACCAACGACGGCTCTTATACCCAGAACGGCGCCTCGGCCAATACATTCACCGGGGCCACTACTGTAAGCAATTCGCTGACTGCCTCTTCATTTACCGCTGCAAACGCTTTAGGCGCCTCGCTTCCAAGGATAGAATACAGGACAAATATAATAACGTCATCAGCCGCTGCGGCGCAGTATGGCGGCGTATATGTAAGCACGCATATGTACTTGCCTTCAGGCGCGAAATATTACGGCGACGGCTCGGCGCTGGCCGGTATTACAGGCGACAGCCTGGGAAATCACATTGCAACAACAACGCTGGATATGGCCGGCTTTAATATGGTTGATGTTTCAACAATAAGCGTAAGTTCTATAACCACCACCGCTGCCGGGGTAATTTTCAGTACAAACGCGTATTTTATAAACGGCAACGTCGGCATCGGGACGGCGGGGCCGGGAAGCAGGTTTGAGATAATAGGCGGTAGTTCAACATTCAGAGGCAGTGACAGCAATTCGGCTATAGTCGGGTTTACGAACGCAAGCGGGAATTACAGTGTAGTGATTTCAACAACCGGCAAGGTTTCAGTCGGCGGCGCGTTAAGGCTTGCCTCCAAAACCAAAGCCGAGCTGTACCTAATAGCTCCCGCTGAGGTAGGAGAAATGTATTTTTGCACCACCTGCGTCGCTGCCAGTACAAAGCAGATCGTGGTTTCAACCGGAACAAGCGCGGGTAATTTCTCAGACGCTATGGGCGGATCAAACTGGTAAAAAATTCTTTCCTGACCGGCAAGGTGTTGAAGAAAACCCCGCGCCGGGTAGGATAAAATGTTGCTTCAACATTTTATTGGCAAAATCTATTAGCCCAAAGCTTGAGACAAGCGAACGAGGACCCGAAAATTGCGGCATAATTATTCCCGCTCAAACACCAGCAGGGTTTCCACGTGGGGGGTGTTCGGGTAGAAATCAAAGGCCGCCGAGCGCGTCAGCCTGTACTTTTCAAGAAAGAAAGCCGCGTCCCGCCCCTGCGTTATCGGGTTGCAGGATAAATAAATTATCTTCTTAGGCAGCAACTCCATTATCCGCTTGGTCACTTTCTGATGCAGGCCCGCCCTCGGCGGGTTCAGCGCCAGGATGTCCGCCCCTTCAAGCAGGGCAGCGTCCGTATGCTCCGAAAGCGAGCAGATTACCTCAAAGTTTCCGGCGTTGTTCTGCGCGGCGTTCAGCCGGGCGTATCTTGCCGAATTGGGCGCCGATTCCACCGCGTAAACCTTCCCGGCCAGATCGCGAAGGGCCAGCCCTATGGCGCCGACGCCGGAATACAGGTCTATCAATTTGCCGCCGGAACCGGCCGCGTCCCGGATCTCGGAGAGCGCGGTTTCAAAAAGCTCCACGTTGTTCTGGAAGAAACAGTCAAAGCCGCAGGACAAAACGGTGTCCCCGATCTTTTCAGTTACGAAGTCGTTGCCCCAGGCCGACAAGATCTCGTCGGCCGAGCTCACGGGCTTGAGCGGGTTTGAATAAACGGCTATAAAACCGTTCAGGCCGTCCGGTTTTATCTCCGGGAGGGCCAGGTCTTTCCTTTTCAGGAACAGCGCCGCTATCCGCTCGCCGGTCGTTTTGGTTTCCCGCAAGATCAGGGTTTTCACGTCCGCTGCGCTCAAAGCCAGCTTGTTTAAAATTTCCAGTATCTGAAGGGCTATAGCGTTGGTCTTATCACTCATCAGTGCGCAGCCCTTTTCAAGTATGTATTTAGACCTGTAATCGCCCCTTTTGTGGAAGGCGAAGGCCAGTCTGCCGTCGTCATCCGCGAAGCTGTATTCTATCTTGGTGCGGTAGCCGAACAGTTGTTCGGCCGGGTAGAATTTGTCCAGCCGGATGAGCTCTTTGGTCATCTGGTAGAGCAGGTCTTCCACCAGGCCCTTCTTGGTCGTCGTCTGCAACTCATAATCCATTATCTGCCAGGGCGAACAGCTTAAATAATGGTCTTCTCTGGGCGCTATCCTGTGAAGCGAGGGGGCGAGTATCTCCAGAAGCTCGCCGTCCATGAAATTCCTTTTTTCCACGGTCACGCGCACCCGGGCGGTTTCGCCCGGCAAAATGCCGTAGGCGAACACCACTTTTCCCTCGTGCCGGCCCAGGGCCTTGCCTTCGCCGACTATTTTTTTAAATTCCAGCGTGATTTCTTTCATATTTATTAAAAATTTTTGCGGCAAAAATTTTTAATATACCCCGCCCGAAAGCCGCGGGGGAACCTTAGGGCAAGAGGGAGTTTGAGGGAGAAAGAAATTTCTCCCTCATCCTGTTGGATACAGTTGAATTGTGTCGCTTCGCTCCACCCCGGCAAGGTGTTGAAGAAAACCCCGCACCGGGTACATAAAATGTTGCCCGGCAACATTTTATTTCCGCAAAGACCAGTTACATTTAATATAATTTGGAAAGAAATGACAAATTTATGAAACCCGGCTATTTGCTTTTGAAATTAACCCTTTTGTACTATATCTGTTAACCCGGAAAATCCGCCAGTGCAATTTTCGGGCTAACGGGGTGCCGCTGTTTATGGAAAAATCAAATAAATACAGGTTCATAGCCGTTGTGACCGGCCTCTTCCTCCTGCCTTTTCTGATCTTGAGCCGGCACTTTATGTACGGCAACAGGGAACTGGTAAAAAAAGACACCATGATGTACATGGAACTGAGGACCAAGACCGTGGCCAACATAGCCGCGGACCTCTTAGCCCTCAATTATGATATTTCGTCGCTGGCTTCCGCGCCCGAGTTTATGCGCGCCTCCAATGACGTCCGCAAAACGCTGCTGGAGAAAAAAATAAAAGAAAAACCGAGCATCTATTCCGAGTTCTCCGTTTTAAACGCCGCCGGCAAAGAGGTGGCCAGGACCGGGACGAATTCCCCGAAAGAGCTGAAGGATTATTCCAGGACCGAAGTGTTCGGCAGAGCCGTTTCGGGCACGGAACCCTCCGGCGCGGTGGAATACGGGGAATATACTCCGCCGGCCCTTGTGCTGATCCAGCCGGCGATAAAAAACCCCGGCGAGAAGCCCCAATTCTTTGTGCTGGCCCGCATGAGCCTGGCCTATATGGGCGAACTGGTGCGGGTAGTGGGTAAGAATTCGGCCGGCAACCTGGGCCTTATAGACGCCGGCGGGCAGCTGATAGCCGATTCGCTGGGCCGCGCCGTCATGAGCCCCGGCATAAAAGCCCCGCCGGAAGTTTTAACGACGGTGGAGATGGCGTATGAGAAGCATCTGACTACTTTAAGGACCGAGGTGGCGTTTAAAGGGCGGAGCTACCTGGTTTCGGTGGCCGGTGTCGGCGGCACCCGCTGGTGGATGTTTGAGGCAGTGGACTCCGAACGTACGCTGGACTACAGGAGCGCTTTCTGGGTCAAGCGGGTGGTTGGGATAGGGATATTGCTGATGGTCATTTTCGGTTTTATTTCGCACAAGCTGGCCCTGTTGTGGCTGGTCCCAAAGCCCGAAAAACTTGGTTAAGTTTTTCGGGAAGGCTTAAGGCTAAAGGATAAAGGCTACAAGGACGAAAAAAGTCCTTTGGCCGTTTTGTAAGTCATAGGCTTGTGTCTACATCTTTTCCTTTAGCCTTTAGCCTTTATCCTTCGGCTAGGTCTAAAGACCTAGCCGATTTAGGCCCATTCTACCCTTGAAAACCGGCGTTTTCCGTGATATATATAAAGTATGGGGTTTCTTAAAGCGCGTTTCCTGAATATATTAATTTCAGTTTTGTTCCTGCTCCCGCCTTTTTCCCGCGCGGGCCTGGAAGAATCGCGTGAAAAAGCCGGCCGGCTTTTTGACGGGGGTTTTCCTTCCGCCGCTCTGGCCCTCGCCCCGGCCCCGGAAGACAGGGGGCGGCCCTCCTTTGAATTCCTGCAGCAGATGAAAGAGGTGATGTCGTCCGGCCGCTGGAGCGGCAGCGTGCCCCAGGTCAGGCAGTTCATGTTCAGGAACTCCCAGGAAGGGTGGACGGCGCAGGCCCAGAGCGCGGGCCTGGAAGGGTTCCTCTGGACCAAAAAAGAGCTTGAAACCAAATACGGCGCCGATAAGTTTAACCATCATGCGGACGAGTACTTCGCTTACCTGGACAACCTTTTAAAGCCCGTCCCCTGGACTCAAGGATTGAGGGACGCGCTTTCAAATCTTAAAGCCCAGAACATCTCCCCTGCCGAGAAAAACGCCAGATTAAACGAGATGCTGGAATATTACGTCGCGGGCCTGCAGACCAATATCCAAAAATACGACCTGGCGGACTGGGCGAAGAAGGCCAGGATTTACGAGCTGTTCCCCAGGGCCTATAACCTGGACGGAAGAAGGACCTCCCCGGGCTTTAGATCGCCGTCGGACCCCGGTAAGACGCTCTTCTTCAGGGATTTCCAGACCTCGGATTTTGACGTCATAAAGCGGATGGGCTTTGACACCGTGTGGCCGATGGGCATCCTGCCCATAGGCGTGCGGGGCCAGACGGGCACCGGCGGCGGCTCCCCTTATTCCATAAGCGACCACGGCACGGTCAACCCGGACCTGGGCGACGAGCAGGATTTCAGGGGCTTCGTGAAGAAAGCGCATGCGGCGGGCCTTCGGGTCATAGTGGATTTTGTGGTGAACCATACCTCGCTCGATTCCAGGCTGCTGGCGGAAAACCCGAATTATTTCATCAGCTTCCGCTACGACGGCGCCTGTCCGAGGGACGGCTATTTCGACTATTACTGGCAGAGCGCCAAATACTGCGTGCATCACGGCGGGTTTGAATCCGGCGGCGGCGTCTCAAGCTGGATAGACACGGCGCAGGTAAATTATTCCAACCAGGCCCTGCGCAACAGAATGACCGAGATCGTAAAAGGCTGGGTGACCAAATTCGACGTAGACGGCTTCAGGGTGGATATGGCCTATCTGGCCCTGAACAACGTGTTCGCCCGGGCCTGGCAGAAGAGCATGCCTGCTTCCGAGTTTTACCGCCAGCTTATCTGGACGGTCAAGGCGGCCAAGCCCTCAGCGGCTTTCATGGCCGAGGCTTACGCCTTCCAGGAAGACCTTTCGGCCTGCGGTTTTGACTCTATCTACAGCAAATACGAGACCGCCCGGCCGGAAGGGCAGACCGGCTGGTATAACGCCACCGAAAGCGGCAATGCCGGCGAGATCCGGAGCTCCGTCAACAGGGCGGCCTACCTGGCCTGGCAGAAGGGCGGCGCGGGTTCCGTGGTGTTCATAGGCAACCACGATGAGCCGGCCCCCGAAAAGATCTACGGCCGCCGCCTGCCCGCCGCTTTGATGATGACAATGCTGTATCCCGGCTCGGTAATGATGTATTCCAGCGCCGAGATAGGCTACGACGCCGCCATACCCAACGGCGAGCCGAAGCCTTTGCCGTTCAGTGCGCCGGCCCAGATAGACTGGAGCGCAGGCAATCCGTGGGTCAAGGCCACCTATCAGACCGTCCTGACCGAGGCGAAGAAGGTAAGAGCGGAGCTGGGCGATTACGATATGACCCCGCTCTGGCCCGCCGACGGCGGCGCCTGGGCGGGCTACGTTCTCACCTCAAAGACCACCGGCCGTAAAAAGGCCCTCATAGCCAACGTCACCTGGAACGGGACGAACGCCGGCATCCCCCAATACGGCTTCAGCTCCTGGCTGGAGCCCGGCGCCTACAAACTGATCGACGTGAAATAACCTGAAAATATACGCGGCATTCCCCGCCTTGCTTCCGGGGAGACTGTTTTATGTAATTATTGTGGGAAGAAGGGGACGCTCTTAAATAATTCGTTTTCGGAAAAAAGCTGTAAATTTCAACTGTTATTTTGCGGCTTAGCATGGCAATGCGTACTAAGATGACACTTTCAACCGCAGAATCCGGGTTAAAGGATTTCAGGCAAATTCTTTAACGCGTCGGCGATCGGGATTATGCCGATATTCCCGTCCCGTTCTTTTCTTGTTCCGCCGTAAAGAAAACAGCCCTTTGCCTGCGGATATTCTTTAAGGAATGCGCGCAGGCTGCGCGTCATATCCGAATTGACTCTGCCCGTGCGCTTTATTTCAAACGCCTTTATTCCCCTTTCCCCGTACAGAACGAAATCCACTTCGGTATTCCCCGCCGTCCTCCAATAATACAGGCCGTAACCAAGCCGGAGCGCGGCGTTTATCGCGGTAAGTTCCTGGAACAACAGCGTTTCCAGGGCGTGGCCGTCAATATGCTCGGGCATATCCAGCGGCCCCTTCGGCCGTACCGCCCTATAAACGCCGGCGTCAAAAAAATAAAATTTCGGATGCGCGCTCATGCGGCGCCGGGCTTTCTTTACGAACACGGGCACGCGCGTTCCGATAAGAAGATCTTCCAGGATCGTGAAATAATCCTCGACAGCTTTTCTTTTCACGGCGCAATCCCTGGATACCGCCGACATGTTAAGCACGGCAGCCTGGGAAAAGCTTGCGGCCTCAAGAAACCGCGCGAATCCTTCCAGGTTCCGTGCAAGCCCTTCGGCCTGGATTTCTTCTTTCAAATAAGTGCGGACATAACTCTCCAGATACGCCCCGGGGTCTGCTTCCCTGTACGCGCACGGAAGCTGGCCGAACCGCATGGAATGCTCCAGCTTAAAATCTTTGCCCAGTTCGGCGGCGGTCAGCGGATGCATTGAATATGCCAAGGCTCTTCCGGCCAGCAGGTTATAGCCCTTCCTGCGCAGTTTCCGGGTGTTTGAGCCGGTTAGAACAAATTTTAATCCGGAATTCTCGATCTGCCGGTGAATCTCGTTTAAAAGCCCGGGAACGCGCTGAACCTCGTCAATAACCACCCACCCCGAATAACCTGCCGGCACCTTGTTCGCCAGGCGCTGGGGAGCGGCAAGAAGTTCATTGAAAAGCCCGGCTTCAAGCAAATCAAGATACACCGCCTCGCGAAAAGTTTGCCTGACCCAGGTGGTTTTGCCTGTTCCGCGCGGGCCGAACAGAAAAAAACTTTTATTGACGGGAGCTTTTTGCAGTCTGGTATACATAAGACCATTTTACATGTATATTTGGCGTTAGTAAAGCTATTTTGCAAGTCTGTGGAAGTTTCGCCGGAAATATTGCTAGTATTATATCGTTCGGGTTACTGATGGGCGCAGTAAAAACAGCCGCCCCGGAGGAGTCACGTGAAAAAAATCTTTGATATCATTCTGAAGCTTGACACTTATATTATCGCTTACAAGAAATGGATATTTTTCTGCATTATCATGCTGCTGCCGGTCCTGGCTGTGCTCCATTACTGGCGTCCGTCGGCCGCCGTGCCGCAGGCCAGGCCGGCCGACCCTCTCTGGAAGAACTATATCGGCGCTCACACCGCGGGCATCGTCCCGAGGAAGAGCAATGTCCGCGTGGAATTCAGGAACGACGTCTTCCCGAAGGAAATGGTGGGGCAGTCCGCTTCGCGGTATATCGAGACCGAGCCGGGCATTTCCGGCGAGTGCTCCGTTTCCGGCACCCAGGAGATAACGATAGTGCCGAAAGGCGATTTGGAACGCGGCCGGCATTACCTTGTGCGCATCAAAGGCGGCAGGATAGAGGGGCTGTCCCCCAACATCGGCGATTACGAATTCGTTTTCCAGGTGATAGAGCAGGCGCTGGAAGTGGACCTCAGGGGCCTGACGGTCAGCGGCGGCGACGATAAAATGATGGAGCTGGGCGGGACCATCCTGACCGCCGACGCGGAAGAGCCGGACAAGGTCGCCGAAGTCCTGACCGCCTCCCTGGACGGCAGCAAGCTGGAGACGAAGTGGACCCACGACGAGACCGGGAAAAAGCACGATTTTGTCATCTCCGGGATAACCCGCCAGGACAATACCGAAAAGCTGACGCTTGAGTGGGACGGGGACAAGATAAGCGCGAAAGAAAAGGGGAGCAGGGAGCTGGATATCCCCGGCCTCGGCGAGTTCAAGGTCACCGAGGTTAAACCGGTGCTCGGGGACCAGCAGTACATCCTGGTCTTCTTCTCCGATCAGCTCAAGGCGGACCAGCCGGTCCGCGGCCTGGTCACCCTCAACCAGAGCGGCTATACCGTGCGCATGGAGAACAACACCGTCAAGATCTACCCGGAGAAGCGGTTCATCGGGAACATCACCCTTACGCTGCAGCCGGGCCTGAGGAACTCCAAGGGGACGCGCCTGGATGGTCAGTACGAGGCGAAACTGTTCTTCCCCAGCGAGAAGCCGCAGGTGCGGTTCGCCGGGAAGGGCCTGATCCTGCCCGAGAACAAGGTTCTGATGATACCCATCGAGGCGGTCAACATCCATTCCGTGCAGGTGACCGCGTTCAAGATCTTCAACAACAATATCGGGCAGTTCCTGCAGACCAACAAGCTGGACGGTGCGGACGACCTGCAGCGGGTGGGCCGCTACCTGTGGCGGAAGACGATCCCGCTCCCGTCCATAGACGCGGACCGGTGGCAGCGCTACAACCTGGACGCCACGGAGCTGCTGCAAAAGGCGCCGCGGGGAATCTTCAGGCTGGAGCTCTCCATCAACCGGAAAAATTCGGATTATTCCTGCGCAAAAGAGGACAGCGATATCCCGGCGGCCGCCGAGGACCCTTTCAGGAACAACGATGACCTGCGCGTCAAAGAGGCCAGTCTGTGGGATAATTACGAGGAGTCGGAGAACACCGGGGACGACGGCGAGGGGGGCGGCGGGGGCGGCAGGGGCGGCTGGCACGACCGCGACAACCCGTGCAAGGACGCCTATTACAGGTTCGCTTCCGGCGTGAAGGACGCGCGGAGCTTCATAGCCTCCAATATCGGGCTGCTGGCCAAGAGCGACCAGAAGGGCGCTCTGCTGGTCGCGGCCTCCGACCTGGCCACCTCCGAGCCGCTCGGCGGGGTCAAGCTTTCCGTGCTGAACTTCCAGAAGCAGGAAGTCGGCTCCGCCGTCACCGACGGGGACGGCTTCGCGCAGCTGGCCCTGTCCGGCGCGCCGTTCTACCTGGAGGCCCGGAAGGGCGACGACGCCGGCTACCTGAAGCTCAACGGCGGATCCGTCATCCCGGTCGCGCATTTCAACGTGGGCGGCGATGATGTCCGCGAGGGGATAAAGGGCGTGCTCTACGGCGAGCGCGACGTCTGGCGCCCGGGCGACGATCTCCACCTGGTTTTCGTGCTGGAGGACAAGGCCGGCGCGCTGCCGGACGACCACCCGGTCACGCTGCGCCTGCGCAACCCTAAGGGGCAGTTGATGCAGACGCTGACCAACAGCAGGCCGGTCGGCGATTTCTACCGCTTTTCGCTGAAGACTGCCGAGGAAGCCCCGACCGGCTCCTGGACGGCCGAGGCGCAGGTCGGCAACCGCACATTCACGAAGCAGCTCAAGATAGAGACGGTGAAACCGAACCGGCTCAAGATAGAGGCGCAGTTCGGCGACGAAGATCTCTACAGCTCGAAAATGCCGGTGGAGGGGAAGATCTTCTCGCAATGGCTCCACGGCGCCCCCGCGCCGGGGCTGAAGGCGGACGCCGAAGTGCGGCTCAGGCCGGTCCCGACCCGCTTTGACAGGTTCACGGACCACGTCTTCGACGACCCCGCGCGGGAATTCAAGGGGGAGCCGGAGACCGTCTTTGAGGGGAACTTGGACGGCGCCGGCCGCGCTTCCTTCAACGCCGAGCTGTCCGGCCGCGGCCAGGCGCCGGGCAAGATGTCGGCCGCTTTCAGGATCAGGGTCTTTGAGGGTGGCGGCGATTTCAGCGTGACGCACCTGAGCTTTCCATATTCCCCTTACGCCAATTACGTCGGCGTCAAGTTGCCCGAGGGCGACAAGGCCCGGGGCATGCTGCTGACCGATATCGCGCATAAGGTCTCCATCGTCACACTGAGCGACAGGGGCAAGCCGGTTTCCCTGAAGAACGTGAAGGTCGCCCTTTACAAGATGGGCTGGAAATGGTGGTGGGACAGATCGGAGGAGTCGCTGGCGCGCTTCGCCGGCTCCGACTACAACGAGGCCGTGAAATCCGGCGTCGTCTCCACGACCGACGGCAGCGGGACATGGGAATTCGAGATAAAGTATCCCACCTGGGGCAGGTATCTGCTCAGGGCCTGCGACGCCTCCGGCGGGCACTGCTCTGGCAAGGTGTTCTATATAGACTGGCCCGGCTGGGCGGGCCGCGCGCAGGAGGAGGGTGGGGCCGGCGCCAACGTGCTCAGCTTCTTCTCCGACAAGCAGGAATACACCGCGGGGGAAACGGCGGTTATCCAGCTGCCCGAGGCCAGCCAGGGCCGCGCCCTCGTCACCATTGAGAACGGCAGCCGCATCTTGCAGCGCCGCTGGCTTGAGTTCAACAAGGGCAAGAGCAAGTTTGATTTGTCGGTCACGGCGGAGATGAGCCCCAACGTCTACGTTTCCGTGGCGCTCATCCAGCCGCACAGGGACAAGAAGAACGACCGGCCGATGCGCCTCTACGGCGTCATCCCGCTGATCGTGAATGACCCCGCGACTATGCTGCAGCCGGTCGTCCAGGCGGACGACCAGTGGCGGCCGCAAACCAAAGGGGTCGTGAAAGTTTCGGAAAAAGACGGGCGGCCCATGGACTACACGCTCGCCGTGGTGGACGAGGGGCTGCTGGGGCTCACCAACTTTAGGACCCCGGATCTCCACGGGCATTTTTACAAAAAAGAGGCCCTGGGCATCACGACATGGGACCTCTATGACTATGTCGTCGGGGCCTACGGCGCGGAGCTGGAGCGGCTGCTGGCGCTGGGCGGCGACGAGGGGCTGGAGAAAGGCCCCAAGAAAGAGGACCAGAGACGGTTCCCGCCGGTGGTGCGGTTCCTCGGGCCCTTCAGGCTGGACGCCGGAAAAACCAACACCCACGAGGTGGATATCCCCCGGTATATGGGCGCCGTGCGATTGATGGTGGTGGCCGGGCGGAAAGGCGCCTACGGGAAAGCCGACAAGACCGTGATGGTCAAGGAGCCGCTGACGCTGCTGGCCACCCTGCCGCGGGTGATAGGGCCCGACGAGGAAATAACCGTGCCCGTCGCCGTCTTTACTGCCGAGGAAGCGGTGAAAGAAGTGACGCTGGCTATAGAAACGGATAAATATTTCCAGGTCCAGGGCGATAAGACCATTATCCTCCGCTTCGACAAGCCGGGCGAAAAGATGGGCTTCTTCAAGGTGAAGACGGGGGCGCTCATCGGCAAGGGCCGGATACAGATCGCGGCGCAGAGCGGCGCGCTCCAGTCGCGCTCCGAGGTCTTCCTGGAGGTCAGGAGCCCCAACCCGCCCACGGTGAAGCAGTACAACCGCAAGCTGGAGCCTGGCGAAGCCTGGACCGAGACCGTAGTCCCGCACGGCCTGGAGGGGACCAACGAGGCGATGCTGGAAGTCGCGTCCGTTCCGCCGCTGAACCTGGAGAAGCGGTTCAAGTACCTTATCCAGTATCCACACGGCTGCGTGGAGCAGAACACCTCGGCAGTGTTCCCGCAGCTCTACCTCTCCGACCTGGTCAAGCTCGACGAGAACCGCAAAAAGGAAATAGAGAAGAACGTGAACGCCGGGATAGAGCGGCTCAAGTCCTTCCAGGCCTCCGGCGGCGGGTTCATGTATTGGCCCAACGGCGGCGATACGACGGACTCGTGGGCTTCCAATTACGCGGGCCACTTTCTGACGGAAGCCAAAGAAAAAGGCTACTTCGTCCCGCCGGCGATGCTGGCCGACTGGGTCAAATACCAGCAGTCCGCCGCGCAGGTGTGGACTTCCGACGGCGGCCGGGACCCGCTGGACCAGAGCTACCGCCTTTACACCCTGGCCCTGGCCGGGGAGCCGGAGGTCGGCTCCATGAACCGGCTGAAAGAGGAGCATAGCCTGCCCAACGCGGCGCGCTGGCAGCTTGCCGCCGCCTACAAACTGGCCGGGATAAGCGACGCGGCGCAGATGCTGGCCGAAGGCGCCGGCCTCACGACCGGGGAATACAAGCGCCCCGGCGCTACGTACGGCTCGGCCATCAGGGATAAGGCCGTTATACTGAACTGCCTGGCCGTGCTGGGCAGGTACGACGACAAGAGCCTGGCCGAGGATATCTCCGCGGAACTATCCAAGCCGGACTGGCAGAGCACGCAGTCCATAGCTTACGCGCTTATGGCGATGGCCCGGTTCTACGGCGCGGCCGGCATGGACAGCGGGGTGGAATTCACCTACGCCGTCGGGACCGGCATCATGACGAAGGCGGATTCCGGCAAGCCCATCCTGACCGTGCCGCTCGCGAAGCTTCCACAGGCCGGCGCGCCGGTGCAGGTCAAAAACACGTCCAGCAGAAGGCTGTTCGCGGCCGTGACGGTCAGGGGCGTTCCCCCGGCCGGCGGCGAAACCGGGGAGTCCAACGGCCTCTCGGTAAGCGTCCGATACACCGACGCGAAAGGCAACCCGCTGGACGTTTCCGAACTGGCGCAAGGTAGCGACGTGACGGCGCGCCTCACCGTGCAGAACAACTCCGGGTCCGCGCTGGACAATATCGCGCTTTCGCACCTCGCCCCCTCCGGCTGGGAGATACTCAATTCCCGCCTGGACGAGGGAGAGGACTCCGAAGAGGGCCCGCTGGACTACCAGGACATACGCGACGACCGCGTCTATTCCTACTTCAGCCTGAAGGCCGGGGCAAAGATAGAACTCGCCTCGCGCTTCAACGCCGCCTATCCCGGCCGGTATTACCTGCCTGGAATCTACGCCGAGGCCATGTACGAGGCCGAGAAGAACGGCCAGACGAAAGGCAAATGGGTGACGGTGACAAGATCGTCAAAGTGAAGCTTCGCTGTGTTTTGGGGACGTAATTCTGTAATTACGTATGCTGTTCCCGGAATTCCAAAAAAATTATGGAAGTTTCACCGGCGTTCATAGGCAAAACACATGGCTATAGTTGTTTGACAGGCCGAACACCCGAAAATTGCAGCAATTTTCGGGCTATTACTTATGCCAGCTGGCTGAGCAGGGATAATGCCGGGCAGACGCGGGAAATAGTCGCAGCCGCAATGAAGAAACTGGAATATTCATAGCGGTCTATTGCGCATATTATTGTAAATATGGCATAATAAATGCGTAAATTCAGGCTTGGAGGCGCACATGTATATTCCCCGAATATTCTGCCCGATCGCCGAAACGTTGAAAACGAAGAGCGTACTGCTGCTTGGCCCGCGCCGTACGGGCAAAACCCAGTACATTAAAAATCAGCTTAAGCCCGACCGCGTTTACAACCTGCTTCTGAACAGGGAGTTCGTGAAGCTTGCGGCAAATCCCGGACTGATAAGGGAGGAGCTCCAGAAGAAGGACCGCTTGATAGTCGTGGACGAAATACAGAAGCTTCCCTCCCTGATGGATGAAATACATGATTTGATAGAAACCAGCGGCGCGCGCTTTCTGCTTACCGGCAGCAGCGCGCGAAAACTGAGGAGGACCCATACTTCGCTTATGGCCGGGCGGGCCCGCGTCCAGAATCTGTGGCCGTTCACTTATGTGGAACTAAGATCCGGGCCTAAATCCCTTTTCGATCTGCAGAAAGTCCTGACCTGCGGCAGCCTGCCGCCCGTGAGCCTGAGCGCTTCCCCCGCGCGGGAGCTTGAGGATTATGCGGGCGCCTACCTTAAAGAGGAGATACAGGCCGAAGCCATCGTGCGCAAGATAGAGAACTTCTCGCGGTTTCTGAGGGTGGCGGCGCTCACAAACGCGGGGCTTGTGAATTTCAATGAAGTGGCGAGGGACGCCCAGGTTCCCCCGCGCACCATCATCGAATACTTTAATATTCTCGAGGACACGCTTCTAGGGAATATGGTTCCGCCTTTCCGCCATGCTGCAAGCAGAAAAGCCTATTCGACGGGCAAATTCTATTTCTTTGACATAGGGGTGGCCAACTCCCTGGCCGGAATTACACAAGTCCCCCGTGGAACGTCCGTCTTTGGCAAGGCCCTGGAGCACCTTGTTTACCTTGAGCTTAAAGCCTATAAAAGCTACAAAAACAAAGCGGAGGAAATACGTTTCTGGCGGACTTACGAGGGCGCCGAGGTGGATTTTGTGGTGGGGGATTCAATAGGCATCGAGGTTAAAGCGTCCGAGACGGCGCACGCGGGGCACTTAAAAGGATTGCTCAGTCTGGACAACCAGCACAAGCTTAAACGGAAAATAGTGGTTTCGTGCGATACCCGCAAGCGCGCCCTCGGCGCCGTTGAGATCCTTCCGGCAGAAGAATTCCTGGACATGCTCTGGGCGGGTCAGATCTTTTGATAAGAAAGAACGAAATTTTCGGGTTGAAAAACCGGCTCCTTTCGGCGGCGGAAATAATTGTCCGCCTGGCCAAAAACCGCAAAGCGCGCGCCTGGGCGCTCTCCGGCCTTGCGCTGGCTCTCGCCTGGTATTTCTGCCTGCCCAAACCCCTGTTCAGGGAGCCGGTCTCGGCCGTCCTGCTGAGCGCCGGCGGGGAACTGCTCGGCGCCCGGATAGCCGAAGACGGGCAATGGCGGTTTCCTCCTCCGAAAACCCTCCCCGAAAAATACAAACAGGCGCTCATCCATTTCGAGGATAAGCGGTTCCGGCTCCACCCGGGGGTGGACCCCGCCGCGCTGGCCCGGTCGGTCTATACCAATTACAAGCGCGGGAAGGTTGTGAGCGGCGGCAGCACCATTACGATGCAGGTCATCCGCCTCTCGCGGAAGAACCCGCCGCGCACCTATCCGGAAAAGCTGCTGGAGATACTGCTGGCCCTGCGGCTGGAATGCGGCTGCAGCAAGGACGAGATCCTGGCGCTCTACGCCGGCCACGCCCCGTTCGGCGGGAACGTGGTGGGCCTGGAGGGGGCGGCGTGGCGGTATTACGGACGCTCCCCCGAGCTGCTTTCGTGGGGGGAAAGCGCGCTGCTGGCCGTCCTGCCCAACAGCCCGTCGCTTATCCGCCCCGGCAGAAACAGCGTGGCGCTGAAGGTCAAGCGCGACGCCCTGCTGCGCAGGCTCAGCCTCGCCGGCGTGCTGGACGGCTCCACCATGGAACTGGCGCAGAAGGAGCCTTTACCCGGGGAGCCGTACCCGCTGCCGCGCGCGGCGCCGCAGCTGCTGGACACGCTGGCGGCGGAGCGGCGAGCCCTTTCGGCTTCGCTCAGAGTGGGTCCTTTCTCCAGGCTGAAGACCACCCTCGACGGCGCCCTGCAGAAGTCGGTGCAGTCGATAGTGCGGCGCTACTCCGACGGGATGCTGCTGCACGGGATACGGAACGCCGCCGTCATCGTCATCGATAACGGTACTTTCGAGGTAAAGGCCTACGTGGGCAACAGCCGGGACGACGACGGGACGGGGAAAGCCCGCGCGGGCTCCGGCTACGCCATAGACCTGGTCCGCAAGCCCCGGAGCACCGGCAGCGTGCTGAAGCCGCTCCTCTTCGCGGCCATGCTCCAATCGGGGGAACTGCTCTCCACCACGCTGGTGCCCGACCTGCCCACGCAGTTCGGGAATTTCATGCCGCAGAACTTCGACCGCAAGTACCGCGGCGCGGTCCCGGCCAGGACGGCGCTGGCGCAGTCGCTGAACGTGCCGGCCGTGCGGATGCTCAAAAAATACGGCGTGCCGCGCTTCTACGACTTCCTGAAAAACCTGGGGATGTCCACGCTGCACAGGGACCCGCAGGGCTACGGGCTGTCGCTGATAGTGGGCGGGGCGGAGGGAACGCTCTGGGATCTTACGCGGATATACGCGAACATGGCCCACCTGGCGAAAGGCGGCGAAAAAAAGGGGGCGGCGCGCCTTCACGAATTAAGGATACTGGCGGACTCCCCTGACGCCGGGAAGACGACGAACGACCTGGGCCCCGGGGCGGCCTGGCTCACCATGAAGGCCCTGCTTGACGTGACGAGGCCTGGCGAGGAGGGATACTGGGAGAATTTCGACAGCTCGCGCAGGATAGCGTGGAAGACCGGCACCAGCTACGGCCACCGCGACGCGTGGGCCATCGGCAGCGACGCCAGGCACACCGTGGGGGTCTGGCTGGGGAACGCCGATGGCGAAAGCAGGCTGGAACTGGTCGGGGTGGCGGCGGCCGCGCCGCTGCTTTTTGAGGTCTTCAGCCGCCTTCCCTACGGCGGCTGGTTTGATATTCCGGAGGCGTATCTGAAGGAGGTGGAGGTCTGCAAGAACGACGGCTACCTGCCTTTCGGGGGCTGTGAGACCGCCAAACAATGGTCCCCGCTGGGGAGCAATTTCGATCAGATAAGCCCGCACAACAAGACTGTCCACCTGGATGCCTCGGGCAAATGGCGAGTCCACGGTAAATGCGAAGCTGTGTCCAAGATGAAGCATACCGGCTGGTTCTCGCTTCCGCCGGGGCAGGAATACTTCTACAGGCGCTATTATGCCGGCTACAAGCCCCTGCCGCCCTATCGCAGGGACTGCGAGGCGGACGCGGACAAGAAAAAGGGCCCCGTAGAATTTCTGTATCCGAACGCCGACAGCAGGATCTATATCCCGATAGACCTGGCGGAGAAAAAAGGGCGCGTGGTCTTCGAGGCGGCCCATACCTGGCCCGACGCCGCGCTCTTCTGGCATCTCGACGGGAACTACATCGGAAGAACCGCCGTCTTTCATCAGCAGGCCCTCGATATAGAGCCCGGACCCCATGAGATAACCATCGTCGACCATGAGGGCAATTATGCCACGAGGCGTTTCGAGATCCTGGGCGTAAATTAGGCTTACCAGGGGCAAGCAACTACAAAAACTATAATCATATTGTAGTTTCACGCCCCTGGCGTGATATTATTGAAATTCCTGAGCCTCACGCTTGATTCTCCCATGAAATGTAGCGGGCGATGTAAATCGCCCCAATTTCGCGGATTCACATCCGCCGCTACAACCGCCCAAAAAGGAAATTCCTATGGTCTGAACGTAACCCGAAAATTGCCCGCCCGAGGCGGACAATTTTCGGGTGAAACTTTAAGCCCGCAATTTGCTATAATTTGTTCCAGTGGGGGGTATCCCGCTTTTCCATATTTTTTAGAAGAGGTGTTTTGTGCTGCGAGCCAATCCCCATCTTATTGAGACAAACGCCAGGCTGTGGCTTAAAACGCTCAGGAAGAAGTATGCCCTGCCGGAGATGACGCTTTCCTCCATCCCGGAGGACGAGTGGCTTGAGCTCAAACACCTCGGCATAGACATAGTATGGCTGATGGGCGTGTGGGCGCCGAGCCCAGAATCTGCCGCTATAGCGCGGGCCAACCCCGGCCTGGCGGCGGCTGTGAAAAAGATCTCCCCGGAACTGGGCCCGGAATCTCTGGGCGCTTCGCCTTACGCCGTTTACGGCTATAAACTGAACCCGGAACTCGGTCTTGAACAGGAACTCAAGGCTCTGCGTGAAAAGCTTAATTCCATGGGCATCAGGCTGTTCCTGGACTTCGTCTCCAATCATGCCGCCAAAGACAACCCGTTCATATACGAATGTCCCGACTGTTTCATAACGGGCGGCGAAGAGGATGTTAAAGCGCACCCCGACTGGTTCTTTGAAACCGAGATAAACGGCAAGAAAACCCATATCGCCTACGGCCGCGACCCCAATTTCCCGCCCTGGACCGACACCGCCCAGTATAATTATTTCAACCCTCTCACCAGGGAAAAAAGGCTTGAGCTGCTGCTTGAGCTGGCCGAAGTCTGCGACGGCGTGCGCTGCGACATGGTGATGCTGACGCTTAACGATATTCACGAAAGCGCCTGGGGCTGGATCCTGGGCAAAGCGGGTTACGTCAAACCGGCGGAGGAATTCTGGACGCACGCCATAAGGACGGTGAAGGAAAAATATCCGGAGTTTGTGTTTCTGGCCGAAGTTTACTGGGGCCTTGAATGGCAGGTTCAGCTGATGGGTTTTGATTACAGTTACGATAAGGTCACTTACGACCGCTTGCGCTTCATGGGCGCCGACGAGGTAAGGGGCCACCTCAGGGCCGAGAAGCTCTACCAGAAACGCTCGGTGCGGTTCATTGACAACCACGACGAGGCGCCATCCATAGAGGCCTTCGGCAGGGAAAAGGCTTTCACGGCCGCAGTGATTATCTCCACCATCAAGGGCCTGCGCTTCTACAGCGACCTGCAGCTGGAAGGCCTGCGCCACAAGGTGCCGCTCCAGCTCGGCGGGATCTGGGAGCGTTCAGCGGACCTGGCCGTGCGCAAGTTCTACGAGAAACTTCTCAAGATTGTAGACCATCCCGCCTTCCACGGGGGGGAATGGAGCCTGCTAGAAGTGCGCCAGTGCGAGCCGCAGGATCCGTCCCACAAGAACATCCTGGCCTGGAGTTGGGCGCAGCGCAGGACGATAAAGATAGTGGTTGTCAATTATTCCAACGCGGTTTCCTGCGGTGTGGTGAACGTGTCCGTCAAAAGCTCCGGCGCCGCCGCCATCTTTGAAGAGCTCTCCGACCGGTTCTTCTCCTTCAGCGCCGAAGAAATCTCCAACGGCCTTAAGCTCCGGCAGATGCAGCCCTATTCGGCGTATATATTTGATATAGAATTCTAACCCGAAAATTGGCCCGGCCGATTTTCGGGTGCCCGTTCACCCGTCAGACAACTACAGCCGTGTGTTTTGCCGGTAAACGCCGGTGAAAATTTGTGTCGCCGGTCAGGAAAGAAACCGAACAAACCAATTTCAACTGAAGCTTTCAGACTAAGGTTGATTCATTCGTAAAAAGTCATTTTGCAGTTTTGTAGCGGGCGAATTGCTATTCGCCTCTATTGGGCGGGATAGTAATCCCGCCGCTACAGTTTTCTGGAATGTGGACTTTTTACGGGAGAATCAAGGTTCGCGCGCCAGCGTGAAGACCGCCGCGCCGGCGGCCCCGGCTTTCTTCAACCGGCCGGCGAGCTCCGAAACCGTGGCTAGCGTAGTGGCTACGTCGTCTATTATAAGCACGCGCCTGCCTTTGACTAGTTCCGGCCTTGTCACCTTAAAAGCCCCGTTCATGTTCTCAAGGCGTTCTTTTTTGGTCAGCCCCGTCTGCGAGGGCGTGTTCCGTATCCTCTCCACGGCGCCCTCAAGCATAAACAGCTTCTTTTCCCGGCCCAGGACTTCCGCCAATAACCGCGACTGGTTAAAACCCCGCTCTTTTTCTTTTTCCCTGAAAAGCGGCACGGGCATGGCAAAATTATACGGCTTCAGTCGGGGATACCTGTCATAAGCTTTTGCCAGCTCAAGGCCCAGCGGTCCGGCCAGACCCCGGCGGCCCCGGTATTTAAATTCGTGAATAAGCGTTCTCAACTCCGGGTTGAAGACGAACGCCGATACCGCGAAATCGAGGGCGACCCCGCCCTTGTGGCCGCGGCAGTTAAAACAGTATTCGCCGCCCGAGTCCAGCGGCACGCCGCATTTCTTGCAATGGAGTTCCGGGATCGGTTCAAGGTTTGCGCGGCAGGCCGGGCATAAAGGGCCGTCGTCCGGATAGCGGAGGTCTTCCCTGCAATGCGCGCAGGTCCTGGGCAGCAGAACATGCAGTAAATATCTTAAAATTTTAAGAAAAGGAATTTTCATAATTTTCGCCATAAGCCATATGCCTTAGGCCATAGGCAGAATTTTCGTATTCCGAAGCCTATGGCTTACGGCCAATTCAGTTAACAGGTCGCATAAATGCGACCGCTACAAGCCTATGGCGGTGCGAAGCACAATTCAAGGTTGCGTACAGGCGCCGTATCAAGCGCTATGCGCATCAAACGGCCAAATCATGAAACCCCATCAGAATTTGCCGCTAAGTCTACTAGATAAGCGAACGGACACCCGAAAATTGCCGCAATTTTCGGGTTAGAACTGGAACGTCAGCGTGCCGCCGAACTGGTAAGAGAAGTAGTCATCCTGCTTCAGGTGCTTGTTCCAGAGCCGCTGGAGGCCGGCGTTGAAGGCGAGGCGCAGATTCTTGGCGGCCTCGTAATCCGCGCTGGACCAGGTCGCGGACATAGTCTATCTTCGGGGTAAAGTGGAATTTTTTGTGGTCGAACGAGCCCTGCAAGGTGGCGTCCTGGTGCACGGACCGCTGCACCCGCTGGTTGATCCTCAGGTCCTTTTTGCTTGCGAGCCGCAGATTAGAGCTCATGGCGGTGTCTACGTAATTCAGCAGTTTGAACCGCAGGTCCAGGCTGTAGGTTTTTGAAGCGTCCAGGCTTATCGCCTTGGACTCGTTGGAGTTGGCCGTATATTTAAGGTTGAGATTGGCGTTCTGCGCCCATCCGGCGGCTCGGATAAGCGTCTCAAGCTGGGACAGCGACAGTGTCAGGTCGGGAAAAGTGCGGTTGACGCTTTGCGATTTTGTGCCCGTGACTTCGGACTTCTGCACTGAGTTGGAGAAGGTATTGGTCAGGCTCATGGTAGCGAGCGCCGCCGCCCTTCCCTTGAAACCGAAACCTTCAAACGGCTGCCAGCGCTGGGACGAACTTATCGTATCGCGCAAAGTGACGGAATTCCTGGTTGCGAAACGGCTTTCGGGCCGGAGCGAACCCCTGAGCCACAGTTTGTTCCTGGTATCGTAAGCCTTTTCGATGTTGGCCCAGGAGTCGCCGTCCTGGATCTGGTAGTTGGAAGAAAGTATCAGTGACCTCAACAGCCGGTTGCGCGGCGCGAGCTCGTTGATGTTAAGCGCCAGGCTCACCGCGCCCTGGGCGTTCCTGTTGACGGTTTTGATCTCGCCCGCGCGGAACACGTCCGAGGACTGCACCACCGTGACCGTAGTAATGTTGAGGTTGTTGTTCTCTATGGTGGTGATGGAATAGCCGACGGAGGGATTCAGCCAGGAGAAGAACAGGAAATTGGAATTAACGTCCACGGTCTGCTGCCTGGACTTGGGATAGTCTTCCCCGGCTTGGGGGTTCGACAGCGCCGACAGCGCCAGGCGCTTTTCCCGGACCTGCTGCAGGCTGTATCCCGAATTGAAGGAAGATCCCTTCCAGGGCGCAAACGCCAGCTTCGCACCGTAGGAATCGGTCCGTTCTTTTGTGTTATAGAGTCCGGCCGGATTCAGGAGCTTCGCCCCGTCGTACTCCACCCTGTTCATGCCCAGAGAATAGTTGAAATTGTACGTCTGCGGCAGAATACGGAGATTAAGCGGCATTGTGTAGGCGAGGTTCGCGGCGTAGGTATCCCGGTCGTCCTGCCTGGCCATCGACTGGTAGTCGGTCCGGCTTTTGCCGTAGTTGAAGCCGAGCTTCGGCAGGGCGCCTATATTCAGGGAGCTTGAGGCCGTGCCGTCGAATTTCCTCACTTTGCCCTGCTGCATAGAATTGACCAGGTTGTTTCCGCCCGTGACCAGGGCGTTCGGCGTGGTGGTTATCTGCTTCGCCGCGGCGAAGCTCAGTGGCAGGAACGAAATGTGGGTGATGTTCAGGTAGCCGGAGTTCTGCTCGTTGTCCTGGTTCGCGATGACGGTGACAGGGGTCTGGAAGTTCCTGTCCACCTTACGGTGTTTGCCGCCGAAGGTCAGCCAGCCCGGAACCTCAAAACTGCCTTCCACTTTTCCGGCGTTACCCGTGCGGCCTATCGGTTCGGCCAGGTGTATTTCGTTTATATAGACCGTGACGTCGTGGGAAGCGGCGTCGGTCGGCATCACGATCACGCCCATGGTAAGCTGGGCGACCTGCTGGAGGCTGGGCTTACCCTTTGAGGAGATATATATCTCATAGTTGGAGATGTGGTCGGGGACCTTGGCCCAGATATCCGGGATACTGTCTCTCGTCAGGTCTTCCTGGTTTATGGTGTAGAGTCTCCAGCCGGTGAAGTCCAGCGGTATTTCGGCTTTAAAATAGTGGTTATCGTCGCCGATCCTGATGAAAAAGCGGGTGTTCGCGTCCCCGGCCTTTGGATTCAAGAGGAAACGGAATTTGGAGTGCTGGGATAAGTCCACCGGAACCGTGAATTTCCGGTATACATAAGCGGTGGAGGTTGAGGTGACGGCAGTATAATCCAGGGATAAGGCCTGCTCCACAAGATTCCCGGAATTGGTTTTATTTTTCTGTTCCGAAACCGATCCGTAGAGCTTATTGAACACCCACGTGGCCTCTCCGACGGCCTGATAGATGGGAACATAGCCGGGGTTATCTATATTGTTTTCCGCCAGCGCCTTGATAGAACCTGTGGTGGTGCTCTGGCTGACGCCCCAGGTATTGCCCACGGCCGAGATGCGCGCGAATTTTATCACGCCGCTGTCCGGGTCGGAGGAGTTCTTCTTTTTCAGCGAGATCCGCACCTGCTTGACGGCGTTCCACTTGTAGGTCTCGGTAGAAGCGATGGAGATGGGCGCATAAAGCGTGTGCCAGCCGGTAAAGTTTATGTAGTCTTTCTGATTGCCGGGAGCCGGAGTGGAATCGTTGTTGTCTATGAATTTGAAGCCCCTGTAGCCGAAGTCGCCGCCGGTCAGATCCGCCGGGTCCAGCCGGCCGTTCTGGTTGAGGTCTTCGGAGTCCAGCCGGCCGTTCTTCGCCCCGTAGCGCGTCGAGGTGAGGCCGGCCGGCGCGTAGAACCAGCCGATGTCTTCGTCGGGAGCGACCTGCGAGTCGCAGTTCGCGTCCTCGCTTTTCGGGGAGTGGGAGGGGAGGGTGAGGCCGTTTGAACAGATGAGGCTCGCCGCTGTCCCACCGGTGTTGTCGGCGTCCTCGTTTATCTGCCCCAGGTGGAGGTTGAACTGGGGGCCGGTGTTGGTTGATCCGTAGACCACCAGTTCCAGCGCGGTTTTCTGCGAGAAGTCCAGCCCCGTAGTGGAAAGCGGGTAGACTATCGAAACCTCGGTTGACTTTTTGAAATCGTAGCTGAAACTCAGGACCTGCTGCGTACCTTCGGAGGTGGACGCGGGGTTTATCGCGTTGGCTTTCACGTTCTCGCTGTACCAGTCCAGGTCCGGCGGATCCGCTGGGCCGCTGGCCGGGTTCGCCGCTATGCGCCAGAAATTGGCGTCCAGCGGCGCGCTGTCGTCCTGTTTTATGCCTTCCATATTGTCTATCAGCGCAAAATCGTTTAAATTGGGATCGAGCCTGGACAGGGCCACTTCGCCGGACAGGTTTGTGCGCAGACCCAGCAGGTTCAGGCTTTTAACCTGGGCGTCGCCCTCGTAGACCAGCATGCTGTTGGCGAGGTCCGTTACA
>JACQYT010000079.1 GCA_016208085.1 Elusimicrobiota bacterium
AGATCCGCTTTCAAAAAAAAGACCCTTCATCAAATGGCTGCGGCGGCGGGGCGCTTGGGGCTATAGCCCATACATTGGCCAAAATGGGAGTAAAAAATATAGACGACCCTGCGGGAGCCGGAATAACCAGTTTTAAGTCCAACTGTGATCTACATGATGAACGCTATGACACATGCAAAGATGTCTACGAATTTGATAAAGATTACAAGGAAAGCTGGGATGCGGAATTTTTAAAGAACATGGAACTTTCTTGCGGTAATGCGCAAAATGAAGCAACAAAAAAGTCATGCCTGTGGTGGGCGAACTATTATGCTAAGGAAGTGCGAAAGGATACGAACTATAAATTTTATGAAGCTGCACAACTTAAAAAGTGCAGATGTTGTGACATCAAATAAAAAACACCAGACCATTTGGAGAATTAAATGCGAATATTCAGGCTTAACCAAAAAATGACTGTATTTTTTTCTCTTGGGATTTTGTTATTCGTTGCGTCGCCCTGCTGTCCGGCGGGCGCCGGCGCGACAGCCGATGTGCCGGCGATTCTTAATGGGTTCCTGAGCAAAGACATAGCCATCGGTAAAAAAGCCGCCGACGAATCATGGAAGCTGGGGGAATCCGACGTGCCTGCGCTTCTGAAGGAGTTGGAAAACGATGACATAAATATCCGTATGACGGCTGTGCATATATTGGCGAACATGGGCGCGGACACGAGAAAGAGACTTGGCGGCGCTGAAAAAGAAGTGGTTTCCGCACTAAAGA
This sequence comes from Elusimicrobiota bacterium, assembly GCA_016208085.1. Lineage (GTDB taxonomy): Bacteria > Elusimicrobiota > Elusimicrobia > Elusimicrobiales > UBA9959 > JAHJSU01. The sequence goes on from JACQYT010000079.1 coordinate 760, forward strand.
ATCTGCTGAAGAGCGAGCATAAGCGGATACGCCACGCTGCGGCAGTGGGCCTGGCAAGGATTGACCCTTCTCTTGGAAAAGAACTGCTGCCGGTTCTGATTGAAGTGGTGCAGGATGGGGGAAAATATAGACTTGGTGCTGTGCAGATTCTTGATAGTATGGGTTCTGAAGCCAAAGACGCTGTGCCGACAATTATTGAACGCATAAACAAAACGCCGAAATTGGAACATTCCTTTTATTATGAAGCGTTAAAACAAATCGGCACCCCGGAAGCTTTGGAATTTAGCAAACATTATGTTCCGGAAAACAATATACCCTACCCTGTCTCCTCCGAACAGTATCTTTACATTTCAGACAAGCCCCTGCTAAATACTTTTATTACCCTGGTTTTTGTCTTCCTTTTTTGGTGGAGCCGCCGGCGCCGCCGGGCCGGGATAAAGTTGATTTACTGGCCGCTTCTTATCCCGGTGATTGTCTGGGGTTTTAATATCGCCCTGGCAATTGAAACAAGTAAAGATATCGGCGTGCCGTTCGGGACAATAATGATATCCTCTTTCATGTGGTCTGTGATAATGGTCGCAACCCTGCTCGGCATAATTCCGTGGCTGGTAAGCGTGCTTATATGGAGAAAAAAACACACCGCGCCCGGCGCGCCGGCGTCCCGAAGCGGTAATTCAGCCCTGCCTGGTTCAATTTAAAAAAACAACCCAAACCGCATAAAAGACGGCAACGGCATGTGCCGGAATCCCCGTGATGTAATATTTGGTATAATAATTTCCGCGGACTTGATCCCTGAAGGACAGGTACCTTTAACATGAAACACATAGTTCCTGCCGGAGCGCCCTACGGCATTATCGGCGGCGGCAAAGCCTCAAAACACCTCCAGGCCTATTTCAGACTGCTTAAGACCCCCTGCATAGTCTGGCGCAGAAACTCCGGCCAAAACCCCGAAACGGCGCTTAAAAACTGCAAAAAAGTATTTCTCCTTATAAAAGATTCGGAGATAGAACCTTTTATAACGAAAAATCCGTTCTTAAAAACCAAGACCCTCCTTCATTTTTCCGGCAGCCTGAGTTCGCGCCGCGCCATAGGCATCCATCCCTTCATGCCGCTGGCCGCCCGCACGCTGTCCCTGGCCCGCTACCGCCGCATCCCTTTCGCGCTGGAGCCCGGCAGCCCGCCGCTTAAAAAGCTGGTCCCCGAATTCAAAAACCCTTTTTTCAGGATACGGAAAGGGCAAAAAGCGCTGTATCACGCCCTGTGCGTTCTGGGGGCCAACCTGCCGGTCATCCTCTGGCGGAAAGCCTTAAAAGAGCTGAACAAAAAATTCAGAATTCCGCGAAAATATATCTTCAACTACTTCCGCGCCGCGCTGGACAATTTTGACCGCGACCCCTCGGCCGGGCTTAGCGGCCCGCTGGAGAGAAAGGACACAAAGACCGTCAGGGCGAACCTTAAAGCGCTGCGGGGAGATCCCTTCCGGGAAATTTACGCCGCCTTCGCCGGAATATACCGCAACGGAACAAATGAATCCGGAAACCGAAACTGTAAAAATCTCCCCCCGCCCCTCTTTTTAAAAGAGGGGTTAGGCAAACGCCTTTGAATTCTTCAGGAGGCAACAAATGCAGATAACTGATTTTTACAGCTACAAAAAACCCGGCAAAAAAATATCCATGATAACGGCATACGACTACACGCTGGCGCGACTGGCCGGAGAATCGGCGGTGGACTGCGTGCTGGTGGGCGACAGCCTGGCTATGGTCATGCACGGCCGCTCTTCCACGCTGCGGGCCTCCGTTGATGTCATGGCGCTGCACACCGCGGCCGTAGCCCGGGCGGTCACAAACAAACTGATAATCGCGGACATGCCTTTCCTGTCTTTCCGGAAAGGCAAAGAGCGGGCCATGGAAGCGGTGGAAAAACTGGTGAAAGCGGGGGCGCAGGCCGTAAAACTGGAAGGCCTGGACGGGCATGAAGACGCGATAGAGCATATTATAAAATCGGATATCCCCGTGATAGGCCATATAGGCCTTACACCCCAGTCCATACATAAATTCGGCGGCTATAAACAACAGGGCAAAGACCCGCGGTCGGCGGCCGGGCTTCTGAAACAGGCAGGGGAACTTGAGCGGCTGGGGTGTTTTGCGATAGTGCTTGAATGCGTGCCGCGGGAGCTGGCCGGAAAAATAACCGGAAGCGTCAGGGTCCCGACCATCGGCATAGGCGCCGGCCCTTATACCGACGGGCAGGTGCTGGTAATGCAGGACATGCTGGGCCTTTACGGCGGGGTCCCGTCATTCGTCAAAAAATACCTGGACGGCCGCGCTCTGGTCGTTGAAGCGCTCAACAGTTTCAGCCGCGAAGTGAAATCCGCGAAATTCCCGGCGTAAGCTTGATACCATGGGAATTTCCTTTTTGGTTTTTGCGTTGTTGTAGCAGCGGATGTGAATCCGCGAAATTGGGGCGATTTACATCGCCCGCTACATTTTCTGGGAGAATCTTTGTTGGTTACCCCGTCCGTGCCTTGAGGCGGACGGGGTATGGTAAAAATTTTTGCCGCAAAAATTTTTAATGAAGATAATAAAAAGCGCTGAAAAATGGAAAAGTCTTGAAGCCGGCGGGTTTCTTAAAAATCGGACCATCGGCTTCGTGCCGACCATGGGCGCGCTTCATGAAGGCCACCTGTCGCTGGTCCGGCGTTCAAAGAAGGAGAACGCCGTCACCGTGGTCAGCATTTTCGTGAACCCGGCCCAGTTCAACGACAAAAACGACCTTAAGAATTACCCCAGGCCGCTCCAGGAAGACATAAAAATGCTGGAAGCGGAAAAAACGGATTTCCTTTTTCTGCCGGACTCCGGGCGGATGTACGCGGACGGCTATGCGTACAGGGTAACTGAGCAAGACATAAGCAAAACCCTCTGCGGGGCGTACCGGCCGGGACATTTTGACGGCGTCCTGACAGCGGTCATGAAACTTTTAAATATCATCGGCGCCGACAGGGCCTATTTCGGAGAGAAGGATTACCAGCAATACCTCCTTATTAAAGGCATGGCCGAGGCTTTTTTCATGAACACTAAAATAATCCCCTGCCCCATAGTGCGGGAGGCCGATGGGCTGGCGATGAGCTCCAGGAACCGGCTCCTTGAGCCCGGAGAAAGAAAGCGCGCGCCGCTGTTCCCCGCGCTGCTTGCGCGCCGTCTGCCGCCGGAGCGCATAAAAAAAGAGCTCTCCGCCGGGGGCTTGCGCCCGGAATACGTCAAAGAACGCTGGGGCCGCAGGTTCGGCGCGGTGAAACTCGGGAAAGTGAGGTTGATAGATAATGTTCCCGCTCCTCCCTTTAAGAAAAGCCTGTCCGCCGATGCTGTGTGGCGGAGGAGGCTGGGAGGGATTTGAATACATGCAATCTGTCCCGACCTATTCAAGGAGAACTATGAAAAAAAACATACTGTTCCAGTTGACCGGCTCCATCGCCTGCTACAAGGCCTGCAATGTCGTCTCCCGGCTGGCGCAGGAAGGCTTTTCTGTAAAGACGATCTGCTCGGTGAACGCGCTTAAGTTTATAGGAAAAGCAACGCTGGAAGGCTTGACGCATAATCCGGTCCACGTGGCCGCCTTTGAAGAGAAATTCGCACTTGAGCACGTGGAGATAGTCAAATGGCTGGATCTGGCGATAATCTGCCCGGCCACGGCCAATATCATAAACAAGCTGGCCGCCGGCATAGGCGACGATTATATTTCCACCACTTTTCTGGCTTTTGATTTTTCCAAGCCCTATCTGATAGCGCCGGCCATGAACAAAAACATGTACTCTCACCCCGCCACCGTAAAAGCCGTTAAAACGCTGGAAGGCTGGGGCGTGAAAGTGCTGGGGACGGGCGTTGGCTACCAGGCCTGCGGCGATACAGGCGCGGGCAGGCTGCTGGAACCGGAAGAGATCTATGGGAAAATATGCGAATACTTGTGACTTTCGGCGGCACGAGGGAATATATAGACGCCGTGCGCTTTATCACCAACCTGAGCACCGGCCAAACAGGCAGCGCCATAGCCGGATATTTGAGCCGCAAGGGACATGAAGTGGTCTCTCTCCGCTCGGAAGGCGCCTTGCAAATGGAAACAGGGCGCGTGAAAACGCTGGAGTTTACGGACTTTAAAGACCTGGACTCGAAAATGCGCGCGCTGCTTAAAGAACAAACCTTTGACGCCGTCATCCATCTGGCCGCGGTAAGCGATTACTCGGCGGCTTCAATAAGGCTCGGCTCAAAAAGACTCGGGGCCGGCCGCGGCCGCAAAATAAATTCCAACGCGGGCTCAATGACCATAACCCTGAAACGCAATTTCAAGATACTGGACAAAATAAAGGACTACGCGCTTGAAAACAAAAAGCCGTACAAGCCGCTGGTCGTGGGCTTCAAGCTTACGGCCTCGGCCACAAAGGCAGGGGCGCTGAAATGCGTAAGGGCCCTGAAATCGGCGGACTTCGTGGTGCATAACGACCTTCGGGAGCTGAACGACGCGAAGAACAGCCACAGGTTCCATATCTATAAGAATGGCGTCAAACTATACGACTGCAGCGGGCGCTTGAGGCTCGCAAAAGCGCTCCATATCATTTTAAAAGGAGACCGATTATGCTATTAGCTCTTGACGTCGGTAACAGCCAGGTGTTCGGCGGAGTGTTCAAAGAGGACAGGCTCCTTTTCAAGTTCCGCAAGACCTCAAAAGGCCGCACAACTTCGGATGAATTCGGCATATTCTTTAAAAGCGTTCTGCGCGAGAACGGCATAGACCCGAAGGAAATACGGGAACTGGCCATCTGCTCGGTGGTGCCGGACCTGATCTATCCGCTCTATCAGGGCTCGGTGAAATATTTCGGCCTTGAGCCGTTCCTGATACAGCCCGGCATAAAGACCGGGCTGAACATCAAATATAAAAACCCGGCGGAAGTCGGGGCCGACCGGATAGCCAACGCCATAGCCGCAACCGCCATGTTCCCGGACAAGAACCTGGCGCTGGCGGACCTGGGCACCGCCACCACCTTCTGCGCCATCTCGCGCGCCAGGGAATATCTGGGCGGCATCATCGGGCCCGGCCTGAATATTTCCATGGAAGCGCTGGCCAGGGAAACGGCGAAACTTCCCCGGGTGGAGATTGTGCATCCGGCGGAACTGGTGGGCAAAACTACCGTGGAAAGCATCCAGTCCGGCCTCTATTACGGCCATTTTTTCGCCATAAAGGGAATTGTCGCGGAAATAAAAACCGGCTGTTTCAAGGACGGGGAAACGCTGGTCATAGGGACGGGCGGATTTTCCAGGATCTTTGAGGACGCGGGGATCTTCGACCATATAGTCCCCGACCTGGTGCTGATGGGCATAGCGGCGGCGGTTAAACTTAACAGGAAAGGCGCCGGATGCGGGGTCGTATTGTAAAACGGTTAAAATTAACCTAAAATTTAAGATACATCATGAATAAAATAAAAAAGGCCATCAGGGAAAGAAAATTTAAAGTGGGCATAGTCGGACTTGGTTATGTCGGCCTGCCGCTGGCGGTGGAGTTCGCCAGGGGCGGTTTTGAAACCACCGGTTTTGAAGTGGACCTGGAAAAAGTGAAAGACCTCGCCGCCGGCGTCTCCTATATCCCGGACCTCCCGGGCGGGGAAGTGGCCGCCCTGGCGGGAAAAGGCGTCCTTAAAGCCACGCTGGATTTTTCAAAGCTTAAAAACCAGGACGCCGTCATCATCTGCGTGCCCACCCCTTTAAGAAAAAGCAAAGACCCCGACGTCTCCTATATAGTGAGCGCGGGCAGGGAAGTGCTGAAGACTTTAAGGAAAGGCCAGATCATCATACTTGAAAGCACCACGTACCCCGGCACGACCAGGGAGCTGGTAAAGCCGATGCTGGAGCAGAACGGCCTTAAAGCCGGCAGAGATTTTTACCTGGCTTTTTCGCCCGAAAGGGTGGATCCGGGCAACAAGAAATACGGGGTGAAGAACACGCCCAAAGTGGTGGGCGGGCTGACCGCGGCGTGCACGGAACTGGCGGCGCTGCTCTACTCCCAGGTCATCGACAAGGTGATTAAAGTGTCCAACACCGAAGCGGCGGAACTGGTGAAACTCCTTGAAAACACTTTCCGGGCGGTAAACATAGCCATGATAAACGAGCTGGCGCTGATGTGCCACAGGCTGGGCCTGGACGTGTGGGAAGTGATAGACGCCGCCGCGTCCAAACCTTTCGGCTATATGCCGTTCTATCCGGGCCCCGGCATAGGCGGACATTGCATTCCGCTTGACCCGCATTATCTGGGCTGGAAGATGAAAACGCTCAATTTTGAGCCGCGCTTCATAGAGCTGGCCGGCGCCATAAATTCCGCGATGCCGGAACATACGGTTTCAAGGATAACGGAACTTTTAAACCGCAACGGAAAAGCGATGAAAGCGGCGAAGCTCCTTATGATAGGCATGACCTATAAGCCGGATATCTCCGATTCCAGGGAATCCCCGGCCAAGGACGTCTTTGTCCTGCTTAAAAAAACCGAAGCGCGCGTGGATTTTTACGACCCGTACGCGCCCTCCATAGATATAGACGGAAAAACGTATAAAAGCGCGAAAAACGCGATGCGCAATCTCCAACGCTACGACTGCGTGGCCATCATCACTCCCCACTCCGTTATAGACTATGCGGCCCTGGTAAAGAACTCAAAGCTGGTCTTTGACGCCAGAAACGCCACAAAAGGCCTTAAAGGCGCCAATATTCACAAGTTATGACGGACGATAAAGAACTGAAACTGCTGTGGCTTAATTTTCTTAAAGCCTTCACCAGGGCGTTGGTGCAGATAAACCTCTACAAGCCGGACCATCCGCAGGTGAAGATCACGCTGGACGAAAGCCACGACCTGCTGGGCCGCGTCATAGCGGATTCGCCCAACAACGAATTCGCGCTTACGCTCGATGCCGACAAGCTTATAGTGAACGGCCTGCCGCTTTTAACGGCGGACAGGCTGCCCAATTCGCTTAAAAATATTTTCTCCAGGTTCCAGGTGCAGACCATCTCTTTTTTGAACGGCGTCTCCCGCACCGACCTGCTGGTCTTCTGCCAAATGCAGGCCTTTAAAGGCGATGCGCGCCAATATCTAAAGCAGAACAACGTGGATAAAATACGCCTGAGCCATGCCGTTTACGCCAAGGTGGATAACGTGCCCGGCCAGACGGCCATAAACCCCGCCCAGCAGGCTTCCGGCTCCGGCGGGGACGCCGCAGCGGCCGGGCAAGGCGGCGAGGTCCCCGCGCAAAAGTTGGACGAGAAGATAGCGCCCCAGAATTTTGAGACGGCTATCGGAACGCTCGCTTCCAGGGTCACTCCCGACGTCCAGGAGCAGAAGCGCATCGCTGAGCTCGTGATGAAAAAGTTCCAGGCAGAGCTCCAGTCCCAGATCTCAAAGGCCCTTGGCGAAGTGCGCCGGGAAAAGAAGCAGGTGGAGAACGACATCATCCGCACGGAAGCGGTCATCTCGGACATCGCGGACGGCGTCGTAGTGGTGGATAAGGAAGGAAAGATCCTGATGATGAACCCGCAGGCCGAAGCCCTTTCGGGCAAAGCTTTAAGCGAACTCTCCGGCCAGAAGATCTTCGATGTCACCCAGATCGAGGACCAGGCGCTGTCCCTGGCAAAAGAGATAACCAGCGAGAACCAGAGAGATATCAGCAAAGAGGTTTCCCGCCAGGGCGCGCCGGAACTGGCCGAAACCATAAAAAAATCCACCGCCATCATCCAGAACGAGGCCGGCAGGATAGTCGGCGCGGTCTCGATACCGACGCACAAGGCCAAATTACAGGAAGTGGAGCAGATGCAGCGGGACTTTATGGCCAATATGACCCATGAGCTGAGGAGTCCCCTTACTTCCATAAAAGCCGCGCTGGAAATGCTGTCCAAAGAGGCCGCAGGCGAAGGCGCTTCAAAGAACATACTTAACACGGCCATACGGAATTCCGAACGCTTGAATTCCATCGTGACGGATATCCTTGATTTTTCAAAATTGCGGTCTGGCAAACTGGTATTTCATCAGGAAAGCGTGCTTTCGGAAGAGCTGGCCCGGGAAGCGGCCGACGCCATGCGGGCCTGGGCCAACACTAAAAACTTAAACCTTACGGTCAAAGCCGAACCCGGCGCGCCCGCTATATTCGCGGACCGGCGGCGGACGGTGCAGATACTTATCAACCTTGTTTCCAACTCCATCAAATTCACCCCGGCGGGCGGCGAAATTGTGATAAGCGTGGACGCGGGCCGCGACGCGCCGGCGAATTTTGTATTCCTTTCCGTCAAAGACACCGGCTGCGGGATAAAGAAAGAGGACCAGGCTAAGATTTTTGAGCAGTTCGTGCAGGTGGCTGCCGGCGAGAAGGTCGGGGGAACGGGGCTGGGGCTTGCCATAACCAAGGCCATGGTGATCCTGCAGGGCGGCAAGCTGACGCTGGAAAGCGATTACGGCGCCGGCGCCATGTTCCGCGTCGCCATGCCCGTCTACAAGGGACAGCTGGAAACGCCGGTGTTTGAGCAGATGCCGGAGACAAAAGAAGAAAAACCCTGGTGGCGCAGGCTGCTGGGCAAGTAAGAAACAACAGTTGATAAGTAAGAAAATTGCGGCACTTATCAACTAGTCAACTTATAAACTTATCAACTTTTTATCGGTCACCGTTTCCCTGTAAATTATATTCCTCTCTTCCATTGTCTTTAACATGAATCTGCAGGCTTTCTCATCCTGCCCGATATATTCGGGCGGGCAGACGCCTTTGCGGCTGAAAACTTTTTTGGCCAGCATCCTGACCGCGGCGGTGGCTGCGTAACCGGTGGTGCGCGCCATGGAGGTTGTTTTGGTCACGGGGTCGTATTTGTCGTAAAGGTCGTAAATATACTCGACTTCCCTGCCCGCCTTTTTGCCGGACACTATCACGCGCATGACGGTGAAGTCCTCCTCCCCCTCTTTCAGCTTCCACAGCGGGAAAAGAAGCTTCGCGGTGACGGCCAGCGGGCTTACGCTCACGTTCCCGACTTTAATGGGTTCTTTCCGGAAGAACCCCGTTTCCCGCAGGACGCGCATTTTGTCTATGTGCCCGGGATAGCGCATGGTCTTTTCCTTCATGTTCGGCGCGTCAAGGGTATGCGCCAGCGTGCGCAGGCCGTCGGTGTTAAAGGCCTCAAGCGTCCCGATCTCCGGGAAATCCAGAAATTCCGGGTCCGACAGCGCCGGCCGTACCACGGCCTTCCCGTTCTCAATATACCGGGCCGGCCTCGTGTATTCCTCTATCACGTCTACGGCTGAGAAAACTATCTTATATTCATACGGCCATTCCCTGACCTTTGGAAGGCCGCCGACATAGCAGAGACAGGTCTCCACCTTGTCCAGCTTTGCCGCCGCATAGCCGGTAAGCATGTTGCTCGAGCCGGGAGCCACCCCGCAGTCCACTATCGCGGTGACATTATGTTTTTTGGCCGGCAGGTCCAGCAGGAAAGGGTCTTCCGGGAAGAACGAGATATCCACGACATTTTTGGAAGCTTCGATTATGGTCTTAAGCGTTTTAAGCCCCATAAACCCCGGCATGGCCCCGACCACGATATCGGCGTCTTTTATCAGTTTCTGCACATTGGCGGATTTGGACAGGTCCGACTGGACGACGCGGATTCCCGGCTCCCCCTTTAATTTCGCCAGCGCCGAATTTGAAAGATCCGACACGGTTATTTCCCAGCCCCGCTCTTTTGCCAGGTCTTTGGCCATGGCGCTTCCCACCAGTCCCGCTCCTAGAACGCTGATTTTCATAAAGCTCTCCTTAAACCGCACGCAGTTTACGATATAATTATCCTCAAAAATGCATGAAAACGCAAGATTTCGAGCATAAATATTCTACAAAATTAGAGTAAATATTCAGTAAACCCGTCTCTGCCCTGCTGAAAATTCCCCGCCCCGACTGGACACACACCCCTCCTTATATGTAAGATAAAGGCATGGCCGTCGAAACCCTTGAGCCTGCCGACGAATTGCGCGGACTGCGCTGCGA
>JACQYT010000076.1 GCA_016208085.1 Elusimicrobiota bacterium
GCAATCATTAACACACCGGGAATACCACTCCATATAGCAACCCGAAGAACTCGAATCAATTCCACACCCGATATTAAAGATAACACCACCGAGGACAGGTACCCGAATACCACTACAATCGAAGCTGTTATAAACAATATATACCAAAAACCTCTGGGCTTCATATTAGGTCATCCTTTTAAATTTGGTTACACATCACGAATTTGCGCCAAAATTTCCGCTATTTTCAAGAACCCTGCCCACATGATTCCGAGCAATTATTCTTACATGAATTATCACCTACTATCGCACCTATAGGTATAATGACAGCGCATCCAGCGATCACATATGGAATTGCCACTGGTACTTGTAGAGTAAGTGCCAGAGCTGCTGAGCATACTATCGCAGTTCCACCGGCGCCAGCAAGCCAAGTCCACATACAGTCTCGATAACAGCCACAGGATAATTTATTTTTTTGTTTTTCAAACCATGAGCCGAGGAACCACGACTCGGAAGCGCATTTCTCTTTAGCTGCCGTCCTTTGGACCTGAGCGCACTGTAAAACCTCTCTTGCATCTGCAACATTTTGTTCAAACGTGGGTAGAAAGACACAATAATTCGGATCCTGTTCACACGCTTGTTCAGCTATAACCAATGCCTCCTTTGCCTTTGTCAGCGCCTCCTCGGCCCTTGGAATGGTAATAGTCTCTAATAGGTTTAAGTCAGCGCACCTAATTGACGCGGTGGAGCATATGAAACCCGCCGGATTTAAAGCCGCTTCGACTTTTTGCGGCAAAAGAGCGGTTTTTGTGAACTCAAGGGCGGGTTGTTTACTCAGGCTGAAGTCGGTTAATGGGCTGACTTTGCTGAGCTCCGGCTCGGCGGCCTTCAAATCCAGCCGGCCGCCGCCGGTTAGAGCGGCAGGGTTGGAAAAAGCCGGGACGAAGTCTTTGGCTGGGAGATTGGGGTACACGCTGTCAAAGAGAACGGATCCCGTTTTCTGTGAACTCTCTATTGTGGGATTTTTCTTGCCGGCAACGGCGGCTTTCCGGCAGGATTTACAGGGGGGGGGTAGCGGAAGCATTTTTATTGGTTTCAGCAAAGGAAACCGGATTTAGAAATAAAGTCCCGGCGAGAACCGCTAATATTATTGATTTGGTTTTCATCCCCATATCCCCCTGTGGAAAAAACAAAACTCAAAACACACACTATAAAATCAATGCGACTGGAACACTTTGGCGCCTATCTGGTCGGCGAGGGAGGGGTCGTCTATAAAGGGGTTGCGGTTGCCCTGGAACGTTTCCACCAGGCCGTTGCGGCGCTGTTCGTTGGCGTCAGGCGGGTCCTGGCGGTTCCATTCCAGCAGCATCGGCACGCGGCTGGTCCAGAAGCTGTTGTAGTCCATGCCCTGGCGTATGCTTTTGTCGTAGTAGCGGACGACAAAATACAGCATGGCCCGGGCGACATTGCCTTTTTCCGGGTCGCAGGGCTCGAAGCCTTCGCTGCCCAGCTTGGAACCGCAGGAAGTGCTGTAAACCGCGTTAGAGACCCTGGCGAACCTCAGATTGGCGCGGCGGCCGTTAGGCGTCTCAAAAGTGGAGGCAAGCTGGTGGATATCCGCCACCATGGGCAGCGCGCTGTTAAAATAGCTCTGGGGCCAGATATGTTCGGCGTTGACTATTTTATCCACCACGCCGTCGTCGTTCTGGTCGCCCTGTTCGTGATAATCGTCGCCGTTGGCGCTTGAACCGCGCGCGCAGACTTCTGAATAAAAAGTTATTATGCCGGGCCCGCCGTCGCAGCCAGTGTTGTCGGCTTTGGAATACATATAGGCTTTTGCCTGCTTGTAGCCGGGGACCGATTTTATGTTAACCCCGCGGCCGTTAAGGGAATCGTGAAGAGATTGGAACAGCTCCTCGCCGGATAGCTTCCCCGCGGCGCGGCCCGAGGGCTCGGGCACCGGCGGGGCGGCGTCGAAAGAAGATAGGGGGACGGAAGCTTTAAGGGCTTCTACGGCGGCGGAGCCGTTGTCGTCCGGAGATGCGGCACGGGCAAGCATTCCCGTTGCTGGAATACTTAATAGCGATATCGCTACAAGCAGGACATGAATGCGTTTCACCATTCCTCCGGCTATGCAGACTATTTAAAGACAGCTATAGTTTACACCACACGGCCTATTTTGCAAGGCCCAAAGGGCTTATATCGCCATGGGTCCAAAGGCCTAGGTGTATTTTAGAACGGCCGCCTAACACACATACGCTTAAGCGGCCGCATACAGCAACTGCCTGAATGGATTTTACCTGATAGGGGCGCCCAATGCTACAATAATGATTGATTCATCCGTAAAAAGTTCATTTTGTTTAGAAATTGTAGCGGGCGACGTGAGCCGCCTATTGAGCGGACTTACGTCCGCCGCTACAGTTTTGGACCAAAAAACGACTTTTTACGGGAGAATCATGATTGCCGAACCGGTTGTTATCCGCATTGCCGGGCGACTTTAAGGTATTATGCCGCTTATAACGCCAAGACAAACACCTATTCTGAAAGTGACCCTGAAAACGCTATCCGTATTACTGACGCTTTCCCTCTGTATCCCGCCCATAGCCGGCTTCGCGCAGGAACTTTCCACGGCCCCGGCAGCGAACCGCCTGATAACCCTGACCGAGGCTTTTCGGCTGGCACTGGCGAAAAGCGAGGTGCTGGCCGCCCAGGGCGAAGGCGTGGCCCAGCTTAAGGCGTTCGAGCGACAGCTAAAGGCCTCTTTTCACCCGGAACTCAGCCTGAACACCTCTGAAAGCGTAGGCGCATAGCAGCCTTAAAGCATTTCGGGCTGTAAATCTTTTGCATTCTTTGGAGACTTCGCTTAAAATTTAGGCGCAAAACTATTTCTTTGCCGGGGCAGGGTTTGGGGCCGCCGGGGGCGCGGTTTTTGCCCCTCCCGCGGCGGGGGAGGCGTCCGGGGCCGCGGCCGGAGCCGTCTGCTGAGCCGGAGCGGCGCCGAGCGGATACTGCTGCACTACCGAGCGCAGCCTGGCGCTTGAGGAGAAGACTGTCAAAAGCAGAGAAGTGGCAGCGAAGATTACGGCTGCGCCCGCGGTGAACTTCTTTATGAAAGAAGTGCCGCTTGCCGAATTAAAAAGCGCGTCGCCGCCGCCGCCGAACATGGAAAGAGCGGAGCCTTTGCTGGTCTGAAACACCACGATCGCGATAATGAGCACGAACGCCATCAGAATATGTATAAAAAGCACAAAGTTGTACATTCTGTTGTCCCTCCAAATTTAACCGTTGCCGTATGCCGTAAGCTTTATGCCATAAGCCTTTAAAGTATCCCCTTAAACAGCCCTGGCCTCCGGCATATGGCGTATAGCATACGGCTTACGGCAGTTTATTTCTGCGACAGCGCCACCAGGCCGGGCAGCATTTTGCCTTCTATGAATTCAAGGCTCGCGCCCCCGCCGGTGGAACAATGCGAGAGCTGTTCGGTTTTGACGCCGGCGGTCTTAAGCGCCGAAAGCGTATCGCCGCCGCCCAGAATGGTGGTGGCGCCGTTTTTGGTGGCTTCGGCCATGGCCCTGGCGACGGCGATCGAACCGTTCGCGAAGGCGGGCGTTTCAAAAATACCTATGGGGCCGTTCCAGAATATGGTTTTAGCGGCCTTTATCTTGTCGGTAAAAAGCATTTCCGACCTGGGTCCGATATCCACGCCTGTCCAGTCATCGGCGATCGCCATGGACTGCGTCACTTCCACGGGCGCGTCAGGCTTCACTTCTTTTACCGCCAGGTGATCGGCCGGCAAAAGCAGCTCCACGTTGCTTTTGAAAGCCTTCATTATTATCTTTTTGGCTTCTTCCACTTTATCCGCTTCCAGAAGGGATTTTCCTATATTGGTCTGTTGGGCCGCGAGGAACGTGTAAGCCATGCCGCCGCCTATGATAACGGTGTCCACCTTGTCTATAAGGCTGTAAAGCACGTTTATTTTATCGGAGACTTTGGCGCCGCCTATGACGGCCACGAAAGGACGCACCGGATTGACCATCGCTTTATCCAGGTATTCAAGCTCTTTCTGCACCAGGAACCCTATGGCGCCGGGCAGGAACTTGGCTATGGCCGCGGTGGACGCGTGCGCCCGGTGAAGCGCTCCGAAAGCCTCCTGCACGAAAAATTCTCCGTGTTCGGCAAGACCTCTGGCAAAAGCGTCGTCGTTTTTTTCCTCTTCGGCGTGGAAACGCAGATTTTCAAGAAGCGCCAGTTCCCCATTTTTGGCGGCTTTTACCGCTTTCGCGGCTTCAGGCCCCACGCAGTCCGCGGCGAAATAGGTCTTGGCGCCGGTGAGCTTTTCAAGACAGGCGGCCGCGGGTTTAAGGGAATATTTGGGTTCCGGCTTGCCTTTGGGCCGGCCCAGGTGCGCCAGCAGGACCACCCTGCAGTTGGCCTCCAAAAGGAATTTTACGGTTTTAAGCGTTTCACGGATACGGGTATCGTCGGTAATAACGCCGTCTTTCATCGGCACGTTATAGTCGACGCGGACCACGACTTTTTTGTCATGCAAATGCGCGTCCTGCACTTTCGCCAGCCTGAGTATGGTCTTGTTTTCGGTAGGCATAATCCACCTCGACATTTTTTGATGCGTAGCAACCTGGAGGCGTAGAGGCGCAGCCGGAAAATCTCCGAACTATGCGTCCATGCGTCTACGCATCCATACTTCCGGTCCTTACGCTTTTTTCAGCATTTTCGCCAGTATCTCTTTTAAGCCCGGCGCGGTCCTTTCCTTCAGGGAATAGGTGACCCTGAGCGAGGGCTTATTGAAACGCAAATGCGCGGCCAGATCTATCGGAGTGCCCACCAGCACCAGGTCCGCCGGAATGGCGTTTATGGTATCCTTGAGCTCGTCCATCTGGTCCTGGCCGTAGCCCATGGCCGGCAGGATATCCTTGAGATGCCTGAAGTCCTCATAGACTTTCTTTATGGTGCCTACGGCGTACGGTTTCGGATCCACGATATCCCCGGCTCCGTACTGTTTGGCCGCCACGTAGGCTGCGCCGTAGTCCATTTCGCCGTGGGTCAGCGTCGGGCCGTCTTCCACCACCAGCACTCTCTTGTTCTTTACCTGGCCGTTCTCGTTTTCAATGAGGACCGGCGATTCCGCCTCGATGATCTTCGCCCGCGGATTCGCCCTGACTATGTTATCTTTAACGGCTTCCACGGCGTCCGGTTCGGCGGTATCCACCTTATTGATGATGACCACGTCGGCTATCCGCAAATTGACGGCTCCGGGATGATAGGCTTCCTCATGGCCCGGCCTCAATGGATCGGTCACGACTATATGCAGATCGGGTTTGTAGAAAGATAGGTCGTTGTTCCCGCCGTCCCACAGGATGACATCGGCTTCTTTCTCGGCTTCGGCAAGTATTTTGCCGTAATCCACGCCCGCGTATACAATATGCCCCGCTTTTATATGCGGTTCGTATTCCTCCATCTCTTCTATGGTGCAGCCGTGTTTCTTCATATCGGCCATGGAAGCGAAGCGCTGGCAGATCTGCTTCTCCAGATCCCCGTAAGGCATCGGATGGCGGATGACCACGGTCTTTTTCCCCATCCCCTTCAGCAGGGTGGCGATAGCCCTGGAGGTCTGGCTCTTGCCGCAGCCGGTCCTGACCGCGCACACGGAGATGACGGGTTTTTTCGACTTTATATAGGTATGGTCTCCGCTTAACAGCTTAAAATCCGCGCCACAGGCCAGAACAAGGGCGCCTTTGGACATAAGAGTCTGGAACGAAACGTCGGAGTAGGAAAACACGGCTTCGTCCACTTTAAGTTTTTTTATAAGCGCCGGCATTTCTTTTTCCTCATATATAGCTATGCCATTCGGGTAAAGGCTCCCGGCCAGCGCGCGCGGGTATTTCCTGCCGGAGATATTGGGGATTTGGTAAGCGGTAAAAGCCGCCACTTTATAGTCCGGGTTATCCCTGTAACACACGTTGAAATTATGAAAGTCGCGGCCGGCCGCGCCCATTATCAGCACTTTTTTCTTTAGCATGTTATTCACTCTACACTATCCACTTCTGGTCACAGCCCTTTCCTGATCATGTACAACGCGAGATCGACGACGCGCATCGAGTAGCCCCATTCGTTGTCGTACCAGGCCAAGACTTTTACGAAGTTCCCGCCGATGACCTTGGTGCTCTTGCCGTCCACTATGGAACTCAAGCTGCAATGGTTGAAATCCACCGAGACCAGAGGCTCCTCGCTGTAGCCTAGTATCCCTTTGAGTCTGCCTTCGGCCGCTTCTTTGACAGCCGCATTTATCTCTTCGGCGGAAGCCGGCTTTGAAAGGGCGGCGCAAAGGTCCACGGCCGACACGTTGGGGACGGGCACGCGGATGGCAAAACCGTCCAGCTTGCCTTTAAGCTCGGGTATGACCAGCGAGATCGCCTTGGCCGCGCCGGTGGAGGTCGGTATCATGGAAAGCGCGGCCGCCCGCGCGCGCCTAAGGTCGGAATGGGCCATGTCCTGCACTTTCTGGTCGTTGGTATAGGCGTGAATGGTGGTCATCAGGCCTTTTTCTATGCCCCATTTATCGTTTATCACTTTGGTAAAAGGAGCCAGGCAATTGGTCGTGCAGGAGGCGTTGGACACCACGTGGTGGTTCTTCGGGTCATATTTATCCTCGTTAACGCCCATCACTATGGTAAGGTCTTCACCCTCGGCCGGAGAAGAAATAATGACTTTCTTCGCCCCGCCCTTGGTTATATGGTTTTCAGCGCCTTTGACTTCCCTGCCTTTCTTGTTCACCCCGTCCTTCTTAATGGTGAAAAGTCCGGTGGATTCCACCACTATCTCCACTCCCAGCTCTTTCCACGGCAACTGCGCCGGGTCTTTTTCCTTTAATACCCGGATCGTCCTGCCGTTCACGGATATTTTATCCTCTCCCGCGGCCTCCACCTTGCCGCCCGGAAACCGGCCGTGGACAGAGTCGTATTTGAGCAAATGCGCGTTGGTCTTCGCGTCCGTAATATCGTTTACCGCCGCCAGTTCCAGAGCGCTCTCATTGCGTTCAAGGACAGCGCGCGCCACCAGCCGCCCGATCCTGCCGAAACCGTTTATGCCTATTTTTGTCGCCATATTTTTCCTCCTAAAAATTTTTGCCGCAATAAAATGTTGAGGCAACATTTTATCCTACCCGGCACGGGGTTTTCTTCAACACCTTGCCGGGGTGGAGCGAAGCGACACAATTCAACTGTATCCAACAGGATGAGGGGAAAATTTCTTTCCCCCTCAAACTCCCCTTTGCCCCAAGGTTTACCCGACCAAAGGTCGGGGCATAAAAATTTTTGCCGCAAAAATTTTTAGTTACCGTATAGTCAATTATAACAAATTGAAGTATAATTTATAACAATGCGCGTTAAAGAACTTTTTACCAACGATAAACCACATTTTATTGCAACCGCCGCACTGGTTGTTTTTGCCGCCGCGCTGCCTTTTTCGGTCACGCTGATACAGGGCGGCCTGTTCCTTTTCATCGCGGCTTCGCTGTTGGCGCGCGGCAAGGAAGGAACGCTGTCCCTGGTGCCGGCCCAAATAAAAGCCAACCCGCTGTTCCTCCCCTGGCTGGCCTATCTCGCCGCCGGCGCGCTGGCGGCCGCCTTCGGCGTAAGCCCGGCCCGCAGCGCCGCTATACTGAACTCGGACCTGCTGACCGCTGTTTCTTTCTTCGGCCTCTGCCTTTTTATCAAGCCCGAAGCCCGCGACATTGCGCTGAAGGCTTATCTCGCGGCGATAGCTATCGCCGGGGTTATCGGCATATACCAGGCTCTTAACGGCCTGGCCCACGGCCTGGATATACGCGCGCACGCCTTTGCGCATCCCGTGCGCTTCGGCGAAATAATGGTAATAAGCCTTGCGCTGGCATTAAGCCGTCTTTCCGCTCCGGAGGCACTCACCCCCCGCGTTAAAAAATTCTTTTACGCGGCGATACTTTTTATAACTTCAGCGATAGTGTTAAGCCAGACGCGCGGCGCTTACCTTGGCACGGCATTGGTGTTTGCCGTGTTGCTTGCCATACGCCGCCCCTCCAAGCGCGTGGTAATGTCGCTTATGGCCGCCGTGGCGGCGCTGGGTCTCGGACTTTCAATGCTTAATCCTGCGTTACGCTACAAACTGGGCTCAATATTTAAGGGCGTCAACAGCGCGGTCAGCGCAACGGCAAAAGCGCCTGACCAGAGCATTGACACCCGCCTGACGCTTTGGAAAATCGGGGTCAAAATGATAAAAGACAGGCCATTGTTAGGCGCCGGGCCCGCCAATGTAAAAACGCTTTTCCCGGTTTATTGTGAAAAGCCCTATCCCGAAAACACGGTTTGGGGCAGCCTGCACAACCTTTACATACACCAGACAGCGGAACGGGGCCTTGTCGGCCTTGCCGCGCTTCTAACGCTGTTCGGCGCCATGTTCATCACGGCGCTGCGCAATTTCCGGGTGGCTCCCTTCAGGTTTACGCTATGGGCTCTGGCGATAATGCCGTCCTGGTTTTTAATGAACGCGACCGAAATCACGTTCCAGCACGTCCATACCTCCTACGCCGTGCTGCTGGCGCTGGCCGTCTCCGTCGCCGCCGCCAAAGAATAACTTACCCCTCTTAATTACCCCTCTTTTTGAAAGAGGGGCGGGGGAGATTTATACAACCCTTATTCTTCAAAATCCCCCTTTATCCCCCTTTGCTAAAAGGGGGAATTACTCCCCTCTGCCTATGGCCTATGGCTTACGGCTTATGGCAATAGTGGTATAATAATCTACATGACTTTGCAAAGCCATCTCACTCCGACAAAACTGAAAAACCGCCTGGGAATATTGGCGCTTTTCGGCCTGGATTTTGCCGCGCTTTTCCTTATCTTTCACGCGGCCATCCTGCTCCGGAAAACGGTTCTTCCGCGTTTTTTCAGCAATCTTCCCGAATACCATTACCAGCTCGGCGGCTACTGGTGGATTTTCGCCGTGTGGCTGCTGATAATGCTTTATGAGGAAGGATACTCGCGCAGGTTCGCGCGCTGGGATGAGGTAAAATTTATCTGGAAATCCGCTTTCTTCTCGACCATAGCGATACTTACGATGCTGTTCCTTATGAAACGCGGCCAGGAGTATTCCCGCTTACTGGTCGGGACAATGTTCATCCTTGCGATAACGCTTTTCCCCTTAATACGCTTGCGCGCCAAAAAGTTGCTTTATGCGGCCGGCCTTATGCGGCGCAAAATACTTATAATCGGCTCCGGCGAAGCAGCCTGCAGCGCCTACTCCGCCATAACCCATGAGCCCAACCTGGGCTACGAGGTAGCCGGCTTTATAGACGATCACCCTTCGGCCCCGGAGATAGATTGCCATAAAGTTCATCTGGGCATAGGAAAGATAGAACGTTACATAAAAAGCGCGGATATACACGACGTGATCGTTGCAAAACCGGAGCTTCCAAAAGAACCGCTTGTTAAACTGATAAACACCATACAACACAAGGCAGAGAACACGCTTTACATCCCCGACATAAGCGGCATCGCGGTATCGGGCACGGAATTGCGCCATTTCTTCAAAGAGCAGACGATGGTAATAGAGATAAAAAACAATCTCTTCCGGCCGCTGAATTATTTAACCAAAAGAGCCGTAGACTACCTGGCGGGGCTGCTGGTCTTTGCCGTTTCAATCCCCGCCCTTCTTTTAATCGCCCGTCTTATAAAAAAAGATTCGCCGGGCCCGGCCATGCTCAGGCAGGAGCGCATAGGCAAAAACGGCAGGCTGTTCCTCTGCTATAAATTCCGCACCATGCACACCAACGCGGAAGAACGCCTGAACGCGATATTGGCCGCCGACCCCGGCGCCAGGGAGGAGTGGGAAAAATACTGGAAGCTGAAGGATGACCCGCGCATAACAAAAGTGGGCCGCTGGCTGCGCGCCAGCTCCCTGGACGAACTACCGCAGGTGATAAATATACTTAAAGGCGAAATGAGCCTTATCGGCCCGCGCCCCTACCTGCCGCGCGAAAAGGAATTCCTGGCCGGGGAAGGACCTACGATATTGAAGCTCCCCCCCGGCATAACCGGGCTGTGGCAAGTAAGCGGCCGCAGCGACACCTCCTACGACTCCCGTCTGGACATGGACGCTTGGTATGTCAAAAACTGGGATTTATGGCTGGATATAATGATAATTTTCAAAACGGCGGGGGTGGTGCTAAAAAAAGAAGGCGCCCGGTAGACAATACCGGCTTCCGGCGACATCTGTTTCTATTCGACAAAACCCCGGCTGACCAGCCTGGTCATGGCGCTTATGATCTTGTTTCTGTCATATACGCTGCCAAGCAGCATCCTGGAGTTTTCCGTAAAAAACAGCATCCCTTCACTGCGAAGCCCGTAGAACCGGAGGAACCCTTCCTTTATGCCTTCCAGGTCCCCCGGATCGGCGCAAAGGCCGATCTTGTGCCCTTCAACTATACGCCTGACCTCGCCCTTCATGATGCAGAATATAGGCTTGGAAAAAGCCAGGTAAGCCTGAAACTTGGCGGGCACGGTGAGAGCGAAGATAGGTTCGTCTTTAAGAGTTATAATCATGACATCGCTTGCGTTAAAATACGACGGCATCTCCGACTGTTTCTTCCTGCCCCAGAAGACAACGCCCCGGATGCTTTCCTCACGCACGATCGTCTTAAGATTTTCGAGATCCGAGCCGTCTCCTACGATATTCAACTGTATATCGCCGTTGACGGCGCGAGCCCGCGCGAATCCCCTTATTACATCTTCCAGCTTCTGAAAATTCCCGATATTCCCCGCGAAAGTGAAATTAAACTTATCCGAGAGTTTTATCCGTTCCGCCAGGGGATCCTGTGCCGGAGTCACCACCGGCCAGTTCGGGAAATACTGGACGGGTTTACCCGGCGCATAAGGAGTTACCCGGGCCCTGAAACCCTCGCACGAGATAAACATCCGGTCGCACCCCTTATAAATTAAAGCCACCAGACGATCAAGGAACGCCGAAAGGAGGCGGGTCTTCTTAAAACCATAGGCGTAAACCATATCGGGCCAGATATCCTGTATCCAGATAGTCACATGTTTTCCGTGGATTTTGCGCAGGAAAAAAACCGGTATAGCCATGGAGAGCGGCCCGGTATCATATACGAATACACGGTCGTATCTCCCCCCTATCAGGACCGCGAGGACGGAACCGGTCAACGCAAAACTGAAATAGTTCAACAGTTTAAGCATGAGCGAGGTTTTATAACCTGTCACA
>JACQYT010000077.1 GCA_016208085.1 Elusimicrobiota bacterium
AAGCGACACAATTCAACTGTATCCAACAGGATGAGGGGGAAATTTCTTTCTCCCTCAAGGCTATGCCGGTAATTGTAGCGGGCGATGTGAATCGCCCTTCAAGCGGATTTACATCCGCCGCTACATTTTTGCCCCAAGGTTGCCCCGACCTAAAAAAGGCTGAAGGATGAAGGCTGAAGGATAAAGGAAAAACAAAGAGATTATTCCGGCCTTTAGCCTTTATCCCTAATCCTTTATCCTTTCTTCAGGTCGGGGCATAGTAAAAATTTTTGCGGCAAAAATTTTTAGTAAAATAACCAAAGGCAGGAAAAAGCATTTATGGAAATAATAGGCTTCGGCGACTCCATTCCGCTGGGGACGTTTGATCTGCACTCCGCCTTTGAAAACGCGCTTAATTTCCAGAGCCGCGGTTTTATGATCTCACTCGTAAACCGCAAAACCGGAAACGGGCCGTTCAACGTGGTGCTGAAGCAGCTGCCGCCCGGCGCGAAGCGCCTGAAAACCGCCAGATTTTACCTCTACATAGACGAGAACCGGCTGGCCTGCGACCCTTCAAAAGCGTATGATTCCTCGCTGCCGGAACTTGAGATAGCCCCCGACACCCTGTGGGAAAATCTGGCTTTCCTTAAAAATTTTCTGGTCAGGAACGCTCCGCGCAAAAGTCTGCGGTTCCTGTTTGAACCGCGCTCGGAAAAAGCCTTCACCAGGCTTTTTGAGCGCAAGATGCTTGAGCGCGTGAAAAAAGCCGTCTCGCTGCTGGAGGCCGGTTCTTACGCAAAAGGAGCGCGCTCGCTTAAAGGGCTTGGTTTCGGCCTTACCCCTTCCGGCGACGATTTCTTAAGCGGCTATCTGACCGGCCTGGGCTTTGCGGAACTTAACCTGGACTGCGACGTCGCGGAGGTTATAGAGGAAGTGTATAAGAACGCCGTAACGGAGAACCTTATTTCCAACTCTTTCCTGATGTGCGCTTATGACGGCCTGGTCGGCGAGAAGGTAAAAAAACTTTTGATTGCGCTGGTCCGGCGGGAGCAGGATAAACTGGCCCGCTCTGCCGGGGCCGCCCTTAGAAACGGGCATACTTCCGGCGCTGATTTCTGCGTCGGCCTGATCTACGGCTGCGAAGCGGGGCTGCGCGCAAGTTAGTCGCAGGAGATAATTGTTATGTTCATCAAATCGGTAGTAAAGAGGGGCGCTTACCACGATTCGGTGTCGCTGATGAAGGCGGCTAGGGAGCTGAACTCCGTCAAAGGCGTGGGGGATTGCGCCATTGTCATGGCCACAAAAGAGAACAAGAGCATCGTCAGAGCTTCGGGGCTCTATAATCCGGAGCTGGATACGGCCGAAGACAATGACCTGGTGATAACCGTAAAAGCGCAGGATGGCGATTGCGCGGCCCAGGCGCTTAGAAAAGCCGAGGAACTCTTAAAACCCGCAACCGGCGGCAAGGGCGGAACCGCGCCCGGCGCTAAAGCCAGAGGGATAGAAGACGCCGGCCGGATGCTGGGCGGGGCCGATCTGGCTATCGTCTCGGTGGCGGGCAGGTTCGCCGGCAGGGTCGCCATGAATTGTCTTGAAAATAATATGCATGTTATGCTTTTTTCCGATAATGTAAGCCTGGAAACGGAAACAGCGCTTAAGAGAACGGCTTTAAAAAAAGACCTGCTGATGATGGGGCCGGATTGCGGCACCGCCATCATAAACGGCGCGCCGCTCGCATTCGCCAACTCGGTTGCGAGAGGCAATATCGGCATAGTGGCGGCTTCAGGCACGGGCCTGCAGGAAGTGTCAACGCTTATCTCAAATGAAGGCGGCGGCATTTCCCAGGCGATAGGCGCCGGCTCCAGAGATGTAAAAAAGGAAGTGGGCGCTGTCACCTTTATCCAGGGCCTGAAAGCGCTGAATGGAGACAACTCCACTTCGCTTATAGTCCTGATCTCAAAACCCCCCCATCCGCGGGTGTTGAAAAAAATACTGGCCG
Organism: Elusimicrobiota bacterium; assembly: GCA_016208085.1. Taxonomy (GTDB): domain Bacteria; phylum Elusimicrobiota; class Elusimicrobia; order Elusimicrobiales; family UBA9959; genus JAHJSU01. The sequence goes on from JACQYT010000077.1 coordinate 1,979, forward strand.
AAGTGAAGAGGGTGAAGAAGCCCGTGGTCGCGGTTTTTCTGGGCGGGGACGTGAAGCTGCCTTCAAAAAAGGACTTTTACCCGGCGGATACGCTTGAAGAAGCGGCCTTAAAGGCCGTCTATCTCGCTAAGGATAACCCACGCAAGGCCCGGGAACGGCTGTTTGATATTAGCAGCGAAGCGGCGTCGGCCGCGGCGGCCCAGGCAAAAAACAAAAGAGCGGCTCAGAAATACCTCAAAGGGCTTTTCAGCGGCGGCACGTTTGTAAGCGAAGCCCAACTTGTGCTTAAGGGGATAATCGGCCCGCTCTGGTCAAACGCGCCAATCGATATAAAATATAAACTTTTCGATTCGCTTAAACTCAAGGGTAACTGCGTTATCGATATGGGCGAAGACGAGTTCACGGTCGGCCGGCCGCACCCGATGATAGATTACTCGCTGCGGAACAAGCTGATAGTTTCCGAAGCCAAAAAGCCGGAAACGGCGGTCATACTTCTTGACGTCGTGCTCGGCTACGGCTCCAATCCGCGCCCGCTTGACGACATCCTGCCGGCCGTTAACGAGGCTTTCAAAAACAATAAGACGCTTTCCATGGTCGCCTCGGTCACCGGCACCGAGACCGACCCGCAGGTGCGCTCAGCGGTGATAACGGGCCTTAAAAAAGCCGGGGTAATAGTCATGCCGTCCAACGCCTCCGCCTGCAGGCTGGCCGGGGAAATAGTAAGGCGGCTGAGTAGATAGTGTAGAGTCTAAAGTCTAGAGTGTAGAGACTATTTCCAATCAATACGGAGAACTTATGTCTATTTCGAAATTATTCAGTTCGGAACTAAAAGTAGTCAACATCGGCCTTGAATCCTTTAAAACCAGCCTCCAAGACAACGGGTTTAAAGTCGCGCAGGTGGAGTTCAGGCCCCCTTTGAGTGGGGCTCAGGCGCTTTTCACAAAAATAAAGGCCGACGGCGCGCGCATAGCCGCGGCCAACAAAAAAGCCGTTGAAAAGATACTTAATTCAAGGCCGGCGCTTGTCGACCTTGATACGGCCATAAATGCAATACCGGGAATGAAAAAAGACCTTATACTTCACGCCGGCCCGCCCATAAACTGGGAACGCATGTGCGGCCCGATGCGCGGCGCGGTGCTGGGCGCGCTTATTTATGAAGGCCTTGCCCGCAATGAAAAAGACGCCGAAGCGCTTGCCGCTTCCGGCAAAATCAAGTTTGCCCCCTGCCATGCGCATTCTGCCGTCGGCCCGATGGCCGGAATAATTTCCGCCTCCATGCCGGTGTTTATAGTGAAAAACGAGGAATACGGCAATTACGCTTATGCCACCTTAAACGAGGGCCTTGGCAAGGTGCTCCGTTACGGCGCCTATTCGGCCGAGGTGATAGAGCGGCTTAAATGGATTGAGGCGGCGCTGTATCCGGCGCTTAAAAGGGCCGTCGCCCAGCTCGGCCGCGTGGACCTCAAAGCCATAACCGCCCAGGCCTTGCATATGGGCGACGAGGCGCACAACAGGAACCGCGCCGCCACTTCGCTTTTCTACCGGGCTATCGCGCCGGGCGTGATCAGGACCGCGCGCAACTCAGAACAGGCCGCGGCCGTGCTGGAATTCATAAATAAGAACGATCATTTTTTTCTGAACCTTTCCATGGCCCTGAGCAAAGCCGGGCTGGACGTCGCGCGGGATATAAGATATTCCACGGTGGCGGTGGCCATGGCCAGGAACGGCGCCGACTTCGGCGTGCAGCTCTCCGGCACGGGCGACAGGTGGTTCACCGGCCCGTCGCCCGTGCCGGACGCCCTGTTCTTTGCCGGCTACACGAAAGAGGACGCCAACCCCGATATCGGCGACTCGGCCATCACCGAGACCAACGGCCTGGGCGGTTTTGCCATCGCGGCGGCGCCGGCCATTGTGCAGTTCGTCGGCGGGCGGGCGGCGGACGCGGTCAATTACACGCTGGCGATGTATGAGATAACGGCGGGCGAGAACAACGCCTACCAGATACCCTATCTTGATTTCCGCGGCGCTCCCACCGGTATAGATGTCGTGAAAGTGGTGGAAAAAGGGATACTGCCGTTCATTGATACGGGGGTGGCGCATAAGAAACCCGGCATAGGGCAGGTAGGGGCCGGGGTGTTGAGCGCGCCCCCCGAACCTTTTGTCAAAGCCTTCGAATATTTCGCGAAAACGCTGCCGTAATTTCCTTGTATTTTCGGGAAAGAATTGCTATCATAATATACAGAAGGTGGCTGTAGTTTAAGCCGCTTTTTTTTATCAGGGTGAATTATGGACAAGGAAAGGATAGAGAAGGAAAGCGCGCTGTTATTGGCGGAGAACGGGTTTGAGCTTGTGGATCTGAAGATTTTGAGGCAGGGTCCCAAGCCGCTGCTCCAGTTTTTCATAGACCGCGAGAACGGGGGCGTTACGCTGGACGACTGCGGCCGGATCAGCGAAAAACTCGGCGCCTACCTGGATGTGAACAATATAATCGCCGGCGGCTATATACTTGAGATCTCCTCCCCCGGCATAGACAGGCTGCTGCGCAACGCGAAAGATTTCCTGAGGTTCAAGGGCAGCAAAGCGAAGATCAGGCTGAAAAGGCCCGTCAACGGCGCGCGCGTTTACTACGGCGAGATCGTCGGTTTTGAGAACGGGGAAGCGCTCTTAAGCGATAACCTGAAATTCAGTCTCAATGAGATCGAAGAAGCCCGGCTCCATCCCGGCGACGATGAAATATTAAAAAAACGCGGCGGATCTTAAATTAAACAGAGGTATACAACGCATATGAATAAAGAAGAAAAAGCTTTCAAAGGCAAAAGCGAGCTTATCATGGCGCTGGAACAGCTGGAAAGGGAAAAGAACATCAAGAGGGATGATGTTTTCAAAACCATAACCGATTCCCTGGTTTCGGCGCTGCGGAAATATTTTGGCAAGACCGCCCAGATAATGGCTACCATGGATCCGGAAACCGGCGAGATGCTAGGCTTCCTGGTGAAAAAAGTCGTGGAGCAGGTTTTCACTCCGGAACTTGAGATAACGCTTAAAGACGCGCTGGCGCATGAGCCCGACGCCAAACTGGGCGGCGAGGTGAATATCCCGGTGGACATACAGGATTTCTCCAGGATCGCGGCCCAGACCGCCAAGCAGGTGCTGATCCAGAAAATACGGGAAATAGAAAAAGTGAAGCTTTTTGAGGAATACAAGCCCCGCGAGGGCGAAGTGGTCACCGGGCTGGTGCATCACTTGGCCGGCCGCGATATTTTCGTGGACCTGGGCAAGACCGAGGCGATACTTCCCTATTCGGAACAGATCCGGCGCGAGCATTACACCCTGAACCAGCGCGTACGGGCCATCATCCACCATGTGGACAAGGAAAATAAGGGGCTGCAGATCGTGCTTTCCAGGGCTTCCGTTAATTTCCTGAAAGCGCTTTTTGAGGCCGAGGTTCCGGAAATAGCGGAGAAAGTCGTGGAAATAATCGAAGTGGTCCGCGATCCGGGCTTCAGGTCCAAGGTGGTGGTTAAAAGCAACTCCTCCAAGGTGGATCCGGTCGGAGCCTGCGTCGGCATACGGGGCTCGCGCATTCGGGTTGTAATGGGCGAACTCTCCAACGAAAAGATAGATCTCATCCCCTACACGGAAGATACCCTGGCCATGCTGGCCAAAGCCTTTTCTCCGGCCGCGGCGCTTTCCGTGAAAGTCATTGATAAAGCTTCAAAAAAAGCCCTGGTCATCGTGCCCGACGACCAGCTGGCCATAGCCATAGGCCGCGAAGGCCAGAACATAAAACTGGTCTCAAGGCTGACGGGCTGGGAAGTGGAAGTGAAATCGGAAGGGCAGAAAGTGGAGGAAGCCAAAAAAACGAATGAAATGGCCATACAGGATCTGCTCCAAGTGGACGGCATAGGCGCTAAAGTGGCCGATACCCTGGTGAAAATGGGCATGGACGACATTAAGAAGCTGGCCACCCTGAAAGTGGAAGATCTGTCGTCCCTGCAGGGCATAGGCGAAAAAACCGCTCAGAAGATAATTTCAGGTTCTCAAAAATTCCTGGACAGCCTCCAGCCGACCGCCACCGCCGCTGGGGGGGTCGCCGAAGATTCGGAAAATAAAGAGGTGCAAAAAAATGAGCCCGAAAAAACTGAAAACAAATGAAAATTTAAGCGATAATGCTTCTGTCCCCGCGCAAGAAGACTCCGGTGACGCGTTGAAGGCGAAAAAGAAACCGGCGGCAAAGCCCGCCTCCGCGCCTCAGGGCGACCCGGCCCCCTCTCCCGCAGGGGGGGACGCCAAAAAGAAAGCGAAAAAAGCTCCGGTCAAGGCTAAAAAGCCCAAGGCTGAAAAAACCGGCGCCAGCGCCGCTGCCGCGACGCACGCAGAAAAAAAACCGCACGCCGCGAAACCTCACAGAACGACAGCCGCAGAAATTCCGCCCGAACCCCCCAAGCCGGCCTTAACGCCTGAGCAGAAAGCGGCGCGGGCGGCCAGGCTCATCACCTCCATATCCAGGCCGGAGACCGTTGCGCCCCCGCCCCCCCCTGGTTATAAACAGCCGCAAGCGGCGAAGAAACCGGAACCTTTAAAACCTCAGGCTTCCGCGGCGCACACTGTTAAACCGGCTTTGCCCCCGGCCCGTACTGTTAAACCGGTTCCGCCCGCGGCACACACTGTTAAGCCGGCGAGGCCTGCGGCGCGCCCGGAGGCCGTTAAGCCGCCTCATGCGCCGGTTAAACCGGCGGTTAAACCCGCTGCCAAATCCGACGCGGTTCCTCCGGCGCCCCCAAAACCCGGGGTTAAAGCCCCAATCGCTCCGGTAAAGCCGGCTGAACCGTCCAGAGCCGTGCCCGCTCCCGTTCCGCCGCCCCCCCCCGCCGCTGGGGGGGCTGAACCGCCTAAACCGGAATCGCTCAAAGTTCTGCCCAAGATAACGGTTTCCACCCAGATGATAGTCCGCGAACTCGCGGAGAAGATCGGGGTAAAGCCCACCGACTTTATAAAGAAGCTGATGGGCATGGGCGTCTTCGCCACCATCAACCAGCGCCTTGACCCGGACGTGGCCACGCTGGTAGCCGCCGATTACGGCTTTGACCTTGAGATCGTGCCGATATACGACGAGGAAGTGGCGGAAGTCGTGGAGAAAGAAAGCCCGGAGAACCTGAAACCCCGGAACCCGATAGTGACCATCATGGGCCATGTCGACCACGGCAAGACCACGCTGCTGGACGCTTTCCGCCAGTCAAATGTCGTCGACAGCGAAGCCGGGCAGATCACCCAGCATATAGGCGCTTATATGGTCAAGACCTCCAGGGGCAAGATAACCATTCTTGACACCCCCGGCCATGAAGCGTTCACGGCTATGCGGGCGCACGGCGTAAAGATAACCGATATCGTGATACTTGTCATTTCGGCGGTCGACGGCGTGATGCCCCAGACCCTGGAGGCCATCAATCACGCCAAGGCGGCCAATGTGCCTATCATAGTGGCCATTAACAAGATGGACCTGCCTACCGCCAACCCGCAGGAAATAAAGCAAAGACTGGCCAATATCGGCCTTAACCCTGAAGACTGGGGCGGCGCCACCATGATGGTGGAGATCTCGGCCAAAAAACGCGCCAATCTGGAAAAACTCCTGGAAATGGTGGCCATCCAGGCCGAGATGATGGAACTCAAGGCGAATCCCGACGCGCTCGGCTCCGGCATCGTAATAGAGGCCCGGCTGGATTCCAAAATGGGCATGCTTGCCACCGTCATAGCCGTGAACGGCGCCATAAAAGTGGGAAATCCGTTCGTAGTGGGCACCTCTCACGGCAAAGTGCGCGCGCTGATAAACGACCGCGGCGAGCGCCTTGAGCGCATAGGCCCGGGCGAACCTTCCGGGCTGCTCGGCATCAGCGGAGAAATTCCCCACGCGGGCGACGTCTTCAAGGTCTATAAGACCGAAAAAGAAGCGCGCCACGTGGCCGAAAAGAGAAAGCTTCACAAGCGCGAGGAAGCGCTTATCCATCAGAAACACGTAAGCCTGCTGTCCCTGAAATCGCAGGTGGACCAGAAACTCCTGAAGAACCTCAACATCGTTCTTAAGACGGATGTCTTCGGTTCGCTGCAGGCCATAAAGGACTCGCTTGAACGCCTGAGCACGCATGAAGTGGCCATCCATATACTGCATAGCGGCGTGGGCAACGTCACCGAGTCCGACGTGCTGCTGGCCAAGGCTTCGGACGCCGTGATCTTCGGTTTCCATGTGGACTGCGAAGCCAAGGTCCAGGACGAAGCCAAGAGCGTGGGCGTGGAACTGCGGACATACCAGATCATATACGACCTACTGGAAGATGTCAGGGCGGCCATGAGCGGCCTGCTGGCGCCGGAGGTCGTAGAGACCGTGACCGGCCGGGCCGAGATACAGCAGTTGTTCGAACTCAGCTCCGGCAGGGTGGCCGGTTCGCTGGTGCGCGAGGGCAAGGTCATCAGGAACCAGGCCATCCGGATAATGCGCGGCTCAAGTCTAGCGGGCGTCGGCAAGATTTCGGGCCTCAAGCGCTTTAAGGAAGACGTGAAAGAGGTGGAAAAAGGCCTTGAATGCGGCATCATGATTGAAGGCTTCAGGGACTATAAACCCGGCGATATCGTGGAAGCGCTCACCAGAGAGGAAAAAGTAAGAAGAATCAGCCATGTTTAAAAGAATAGACCGCCTCAGGGAACTGTTCCTCCGCGAGGTGAGCCTGGCGCTTAAGGACGTCGGCGGCCTCAATACCCACGGAATCCTGACCCTTACCGGCGTGGAACTGTCCTCCGACGGGAAAACGATGTCGGTGTATTTTTCCGTCTTCGGAAGCGAGTCTGACAAGGCCAGAAGCCAGGCCATACTCACCGCGTCCATCCATTATATAAGGCAGACGCTTAAAAAGCGCCTGAGGCTTAAAGTCATACCGGCTATCGTGTTCAAATACGATACCACTCCTGAAGATGCCGCCAGGCTCGAAAATCTTTTTGCTAAGATCAAGTCCGAGAATAAAGATGAAAACAACGGACATAGAACAGGAACTTAAAAAGCTCGAAAACATTATCGTTACCGGAAGGAATTTCTTCCTGGCCGGGCACGTAAACCCGGACGGGGATACCATAGGCTCGATGCTTGCCGTCTCCTCGGTGCTTAAGCGCCTGGGTAAACGCGTCTGCCTGTTCTCGAACGACCCGGTTCCGGAGAATTTAAGTTTCCTCCCCCGTACCAAAACCATAAGGATTGCCCGCCCGCCGCCCGCTCATAAGTACGACGCGGCCATTCTGCTGGAATGCTCCACGCCCGCAAGAGCCGGGGATCTCACCACTGTGCTCAAGGCTTCCCGCAAAGTGGTCAACATCGATCATCACAAGACCGCCGAGCTCTACGGGGACGTCAATATCGTGGAGCCGCATTCCTCGTCCACGGCCGAGATCATTCACAGGCTGTTCTATAACATGAACGTCAAGATCACAAAGACCGAGGCCGCCTGCCTCTATGTCGGCATTGTCACCGACACCGGGCGCTTTCACTTTCCCGCCACCAGCCCCCGCACCCTTGAGACGGCTTCGCGCCTGCTTGAGACCGGCTTTGATTTTTCAAGGATAAACGACCTTCTCTACGCCACCAAATCGTACCCGGCGCTCAAGCTCCTGGGGCGGACGCTTGAAAGCCTGGAATTGGTCGCGGGCGGACGGGTGGCTTTTATGACGCTGAAGACTTCTGATTTTACCGATTGCAAAGCCGCCACGGAGCATACCGAGAACGTGATAAATTACGGTATGACGGTGCCCGGAGTAAAAGCGGCCGCGCTGTTCAGGCAGGAGGGAGCCATCTTGAGCGTCACTTTCCGCTCAAAGGCCCGCATAGACGTAAGTGTGCTGGCTCACGCGCTGGGCGGCGGCGGGCACAGGAACGCGGCCGGCTGCAAGCTGCATCTGGATTTGAACGAGGCCAAAAAAGCAGTGCGGGCTGGACTTATAAAGCTGCTGGATAAAAAATAACTAAAAATTTTTGCCGCAAAAATTTTTACTATGCCCCGACCTGAAGAAAGGATAAAGGATTAGGGATAAAGGCTAAAGGCCGGAATAATCTCTTTGTTTTTCCTTTATCCTTCAGCCTTCATCCTTCAGCCTTTTTTACCCGTGCCGGGTAGGATAAAATGTTGTCGGACAACATTTATTTTAATTCGTATAAACTCCGTTATTTTGACTTTTGAAATTTGCATTTTGATTTGATATGAAACCACATCCCCCCCAGCTGTCGGGCCTGCTGCTTTTTGACAAGCCGCAGGGCATAACCTCCCATGACGCAGTGGAGATCCTGCGCAGAAAGCTTAATTTTAAGAGAATAGGCCACGGCGGCACTTTAGACCCCATGGCCACCGGGCTGCTGGTCATGCTTCTGGGGCCGGCCACGAAGTATCAGGCCAGGCTGCAGGGCTGCGTTAAGACCTATAAAGGCGCCATAAAGCTGGGCGTGGAGACTGACACCTGGGACGCCGAGGGAAAAGTGCTTAAAGAAACGCCGGTAGAGGGCATTACGGCGGACAAGATCAAAAGCGTCGTCGGTTTCTTTACCGGCAAGGTGGTACAGCAGGTGCCTCCTTTCTCCGCCGTCAGGTATAAAGGCAAACATCTTTACAAGCTGGCCCGGAAAAACCTGGCCGTTCCGGTAGTAAGGCGGGAAGTCAACATTAAGTGGAACCGCTGCGCTTTTAAAAATCCGGTGATTGATTTTGAAGTGGAATGCTCGGGCGGGACTTACGTGCGGGCCCTTGCCTATGAAATGGGCCGCATGCTCGGCACCGGCGGGCATCTTAACGAACTCCGGCGTTTGACCGTCAACAGGTGGAAGGTGGACGGAGCGCTTAAGCCGGAGGCGCTGGGAAAAATGACGCCGGAGGCCGTAAAAGGCCGGATAATCGAAGTTCCGCCGGATCTGAAGAGCTTTTGATATGCACAAGTATATAACCATCGGCGCTTACGACGGACTGCATCTCGGGCACCGGAGGATCATCAGGACGCTTGTCGAAGAAAGCCGTAAACGGGGTTTTGACAGCGTTTTAGTCTATTTTCCGCTGCCGCCTAAATTTGTTTTCGCCGGAGAAACGGAGAACTGCCTGATAACCCTGCCCGGGGAAAGAGAGGCCCGCCTGAGGAAGCTGGGCGTGGGGCATATCGCCAAATTGCCTTTTGACCGGAAACTTTCCGCCGTGAGCGCGGAAAGGTTTTTCAGCGATATAATTCTGGGCGCGTACGGCGCGCGGGGGTTGGTGGCGGGCCGGGATTTCGCGTTCGGAAAGAACCGAAGCGGCAATGCGGAATTCTTAAAGAAACACTGCGCCGCCGCCGGCATTTATTACAAAGCTCTGCCGTTCGCCGTTCACAAAGGCCGTAAAATCTCGTCTTCGCTCATTAGAACGCATTTGCGCAACGGCCGGGTCCAAGAGGCTAATAAATGCCTCGGCTGGAACTATTGCGCCGGCGGGAAGGTGATAAAAGGGGCCGGCATCGGCCGCTCGCTCGGTTTTCCCACCGCCAATATTGACGTTGATCCGGCGAAGATCCTCCCGCCGGGCGTATTCGCGGCGAAAGCGCGGCTTGGCCGGGAAACGTTCCGCGCCGTGCTGAACGTCGGCCGGCGTCCGACGGTGGAGCGTCCCGGCGGCAGGCTGCTGCTTGAGGCGCATCTCCTTGATTTTGACAGGATGATCTACGGCAGGCGGCTTGAGGTGGAGTTCCTCAAATATCTGCGTCCGGAGCATAAGTTCAATTCCCGCGAGGCCCTTCAGCGGCAGATACTCAAGGACATCGCGCAGGCCCGCCGCTACTTCCGCGCGCACGAAACGTCCCCTATCCCCCTTTTAGCAAAGGGGGATTAAGGGGGATTTGCGCACAATTTTGGGTCTTCCGGGTTTTCCGTGGGTCCGGCGCTGTAGATTAACCACAAAGACCGCAAAGTTGACATTCCTGCATGCTTTTGGCAGGAATCCGATCAATTTGCGGGGATGACAGAATTCCCCCCCTATTTCTATTGCTCCGGAAAACGCACTAAATCCGCGCTGGGTGCGAGCTGAACGTTATGCATGCTTCGCCCGCCTGGCGAAACAGCTCCGGGCCGGAACCGCCTTGCCCGGATTTATTAGATGCGACTTCCAGGCCTTCTGTGCCGCACGGATATCCCCAAGTTCGTGCTCATAGGTTTCTTCCACGGCTTTCCTGAGCAGATCGGCCATGGGGCAACGCATCTCAACGGCCAGATGTTTGAGGCCGTTATGAAGCTCTTCCGGCAGATAAATCGTGGTTCTTACCATAATAGCGCCTCCCGCATATAGTAACATACAAACATATATATGTCAATGGTCCGAATCAAATCATGCCTTTTTTCCCTATTGACTTTCCCGCATGCCCCTTGAAATTCCGGGTTTTATCTGCCATCCTATATACAGTGTTTAACCGGTTAAGAGTCTTTCCTGCGGGGAACATGAGAAAGAAAACCGTTTCAATGATATTTGCGGTTATCACCGCGTTCAGCGTTATCCTGCCGCACGCTCCTAAAATAATTCCGGAAGGAAATTCCCTCATAGCCGCCGCGGCCGTTGCGGCAACTTTATCCATCCCGTCAAAATCAGTGGCGGCCATTATGCCCGCGCGCATAGTGCAACTCGCCGTCACCATGCCGCAAAGGTGTGAGGCCGGCGTTATGGAGCAGCTTTGTTCCTCGGTCACCGGGTTCCTGGATGACGAGGCCAGCAAGGCCGATACCGCGTTAAAAAACTGCGCTAAAAACTGCGGCTGGAAAAAAAGAAAAGACGACCTGATAGACGCCGCCAAGAAAAAAGCCAAAGAGTCCTGTTCCAAAGGCGAGGCTCCGGACGTCAATGAATTAAGCAAGGGGCTGGACAGGAACACAAAAGACCGGCTTAAGGAATTGTATAATCGGAACAGCCGGATGTTCGACGGCACAGCCAAGCTTAAAGCGGTCGATTTCAACGCGGCTTCTTCAAAAAATGCAACCCTAACAGGCAAAACGGCCTCATTGAGCAAGGGCGGCAATGGCAGAGGATCAATATTTTATTATTTTGAACAAACCGGACGCGCCTCTTTCTGACCTTAATGTTTATCAGGAACTAAATGTCGCCGGTTATACGGGGACGTCAACGATAACTCTTGCTGAACACGGAATAAAGACCGAACCCGGACTGCCGGGAAACCCTGTGGGGTTAAAATGAAACTTAAAATAATTCTGGCTTTGGCGTTTTTTGCCGCCATCTATGTTCCTGTTTTATATTTCTTTTTTAACATAGAAAACCGGACCCTAAAAAATGTGCAAATCGAGGCTAACTTCTGGCGCGCCGGCATTATTCTGGCAGACGACTATAAAATCCCGGTTGTAGTGGAAGTTGACGCTATGGATGCATACCGGACAAAAGTATCATATTCAGCCCGGAAAACGACGGTAAAAAAACTGCTGGACGCCATCGTCCCCAAAGACTCTTTTGTCTGGCGCACTGAAGGGGGGGTCATCCATATAATAGAGAAATCCCTGGACAAGCGCCCCGATTACCCGATGAATGCTCCCATTAAACGGTTTTCGGATACGGGGAATTACAACACGGTGATCCAGAAAGTGCTGGAACAGGCGCGGAGCTTGAATTTCCCGGAGCCCTTGGTTCTTGGACCGTGGTTTAATACTGAAAATTTGTGCTGGCTTAAAATCACGGCGCATAATACCACGCTCAGGAAGGTGCTGGACAAGATCGCTGTAAAAAGAGGGATAATGTATTCAGTCGTGCGCCGCCAAAACGATGACGGCTCATACTACTTCTCAGTGGATTTGCTGCCAACGGTGGCTTGGCCCGGCTTAAGTTCTGCCAATCCTGAACAGAAACCACCCTGCCCGAGGATTTAAACAAATCCAGCTTCAGTGTCGCAAAAGTTCACAGCCCGGGTTCCCTTCCCCGAGCAGCAGGTTTAAAGCCCCCAAACACCACCCAATAATCGGGCACGATTTGGGCGCTTTTCACGACCCCAAAAATACCCCTTGAATCCGCCCAAGAGCCCGTTTCAGCCGGATAAATGTTTCAAACAGCCGTATTTGGCTGTTCAATATCTATCCGAACCGGGGTGGCTGTCTTTTCCGGCCATGGAGCCGAACAGGAAAATTCTCGCCGGCTCATTTTTCATGAAT
>JACQYT010000078.1 GCA_016208085.1 Elusimicrobiota bacterium
CGGCGTTGGCGGGAGCCCTGTTTTTGGGGATTTGGCGGCGGGAACAGCGGCGGTGTGCGGGCAAAAATCAGCCATGCGGCCCCGCCAGGCCCTGTAAAACATCCCCGCGCAGCAATTCCGCGACGGTTTGCGGAATTGCTGTTTTCCGGTCATTTTCAGAAATTGCGCCTGCCATTTTTTGCTACAATTATGGGGTCGCGCGATTTTCCCGGAAAAAGCGAAGACTTTTTACGGGAAAATCAACTTTGCGGAAATGGTTATTTTATCCGTGTTTCAACCGAGGAGATTCTTCGTTCGTGGTCGGAAATTTTTTCTTCGTGGGTCATCAGTATATCCGCGTGGGTAAGCGCTTTTTGATCATACTTTTCACCCTTAAAAATGGTTTTCTCAAATGCAGACATTATATTGCTGTGGACTTTATCCACCTTGTCCATCATCGTATCCATTTTGTTTTCAAGTTTGGAATCCGCCTGAATCTGACTTAAGTATACCTTCTCAATTTTTTTATCCAGCTTTTGCTCAACGGAATCTATTTTCTGTTCTAATCGTGAATTGGTCTCGGCCTGCTGCAAGGCGAATTTTTGCAATTTGTCGTCTACCCCTGAAATCTTTTGTTCCAACCCTTTCAGATCAGCTTTTGTCGCCGGTTTAGATTTACTATTGCCGCTCATTTTGTCCCCCGAAAATTATAATATTGGAAAAACTGATAATTACATTTTACACTATTATCGTTTGATCCGTAAGGACCGAAAGACCTATTCAACTTTTCCGTGTTAAAGGGGCCAGGCTACTTTTCCGCCGCATTTTTAAAGCTTGTCGGGGGAGATTCGGACGGCGCGGCCGTTTTTCCAGACGGCCGGCGGACGGCCGGTTTTTTTATGCTCCGCTACGACTTTCCTGACGGCGCTCTTCATGGCCAACCAGGCCTTGTCCTGCAAGGTAAGCCTTTTTTTCATATTATTCAAATCCCCCCACCCCCTTTACTAAAAGGGGGCAACATGGGGACAAAAACAACCCCGGACAGCTTAAACTGGCTGTCCGGGGATTGGGGACTCGAATGCCGGGTTACTTCACGCTGAGTTCGCCTTTGGCTTTCTCTTCCGCGTACTTGTTCATCAGCTCCTGCTGGACCTCGCGCGGCGCTTCCTCGTAATGCGAGAACTTGTTGGAGAAATACCCGTAGCCCCGCGTAATGGACCGCAGGTCAATACAGTACCTGGAAATCTCGGAAAGCGGCACCTGCGCCGTTATCTTGTCCTCCTCCATGCTCAAAATCCTGCCGCGCCGCTTGTTGATATCGCCCATAACGTCTCCGACATAAGCCTTCGGCACATAAACCTCAAGGATAGTTATTGGCTCAAGGATGGTCGGCCGCGCGTCCTGGAAACCCTTTTTGAAGCCCATGGAACCCGCTATCTTAAACGCCATTTCGGAGGAGTCCACCTCGTGGTAGGAACCGTCGTCAACCGTCACCTTCACGTCAACCACCGTGTAGCCGGCCACAACGCCTTCTTCCATAGCGCCCTTTATGCCCTTTTCAACGGCCGGAATAAAATTCTTGGGGATAGCCCCGCCGACCACGTCGTTTACGAACTCAAAGCCTTTGCCTTCCGGGAGCGGCTCAACGATAAGCCAGCAGTCGCCGTACTGCCCGCGGCCGCCGGTCTGCTTTTTGTACTTACCCTGAGAGCGCGCCCTGGCCTTGATGGTCTCCTTATACGGGATGCGCGGGGGCGAGATTTCAATTCCGACATTGTACTGCCTGTTGAACTTTTCAAGCAGCACGTCCAGATGGACGTCGCCTATCCCTGAGATGACCATTTCCTTGGTCTCATTGTTATAAAGCGCCCTGAAAGTGGGGTCTTCGCGCTTAAAGCTGTTGAACGCGAAGCTTATCTTTTCCTGCTCGTCCTTGGACTTCGCTTTTATGGCCAGGTTATGGACGGGCTCCGGGTAGATTATCTTCTGGAAGACGATCTCTTTCGACTGGTCGCAGAGCGTGTCGCCGGACTCGGTGGATTTCAGCTTCTGCAGGATGACCACGTCGCCGGCAAAGGCGGCCGGTATCTCTCCCCGGTTCTTTCCCTGGACGACGGCTATCTGGCCCACGCGCTCGTTCTGCCGCTTGCTGGAGTTATAAATGCCCGAGGAGACGGCGAGTTTCCCGGAATATATCTTCAGAAAAGACAGTTCGCCGACATGCGGCTCAAGGCTGGCCTTGAAGACAAAGCCGGAGAAAGACGTGTTCGGTTCGCATTTCACCTCTATCTTCGTTCCGTGCTCGTCCTCGGCTTCCTGGACGCGCAGCTCCGGGGACGGGAAATAATCCGCCATCACGCCCAGCACGGGGGTAACGCCTATGTTTTTTGCAACCGAACAGCAGAGCACGGGGATGAACGCCCCGGCGGCTATGCTCTTCTTAAGCGCGGCCGTCATTTCCTCCGGCGTTATCGCCTGGCCGTCCAGGTATTTGGAAAGCAGATCCTCGTCCGTTTCCGCCAGGGATTCCATGAACATTTCGCGGTAGCGGGTGATGTCGGCGTCGGCCGGCACGGGTATCTCTTTCGCCTTGCCGTTTTCAAACGTATAGGCCTTCATCCTGACCAGGTCCACTATCCCGCTGAACTGGGCCTGGGAACCGATGGGCGCCTGTATCGGGGCCAGGCTGTTGCCGAATTTATCGCGGAGCATGTTAAGGGCGGTGGAGAAATCCGCTCTTTCTTTGTCCAGCCGGTTTATAATGACCATCGTGGACAGCTTATTGTTCTTGAGGTGCTTCCACAGCAGGTCGGAGCCGACGCCGAGGCCGTCAACGCCGCAGGCCGTGAACGCCGCTATTTCGGCCGCCCTCAGGCCGGCCAGTGTCTCGCCGATGAAGTCGGTGTAGCCGGGGGTGTCGAGGAAGTTGAACTTATGGTCGTTCCATTCCAGGGAGATCAGGCTGGTATATATGGAAATTTTGCGCTTGACTTCTTCCGGCTGGTAGTCCGAAACGGTGGTGCCGTCGGCAGTGTTGCCCATTCTGTTGATGACGCCGGTGTTGAAAAGAAGGGTTTCTATAAGTGAGGTTTTGCCGGAGCCGCTGTGGCCTAAAAAGACGATGTTCCGAAGCTTCCGCGTTTCGTAGGTTTTCATTATATTCTTCCTTTTATGGCAAGTTTTCTAAATCCGTCTCGGCCGTCCTCTAACGGTCCGTAATAGAATTCTACAAAACATATCTTAACCTGCCAATGGAAATATTGTTCCCCGGAAAAAGATGCTCGTCCAGCCAACCGGGTTATACGTATATTCCCCCAATTATACGTATAACTTTAAGCCCCTAAAAATCAACCCCGTCCGCCTCAAGCGGACGGGTTTAAAAACTTGTTTGTCCCATTTCTACGACGAGAAATTAAAGAACATTTGACTTTCCCGGCGCCCTCGGGATATTTTATATTTGAGAATGTCGAGTAGAACGCCTCAAGCCTGAATCTTAGGACGGCATAGCGGTTTCCGCCCCTTTCGGTCGGCGGTGCCTCAGTAGCCGTCTGCTTAACTCACGCTTCTGCGTCCCCTCACAGAACCGTGCTTGAGGTTTTCCCTCA
>JACQYT010000084.1 GCA_016208085.1 Elusimicrobiota bacterium
CCTCAAGCACGGTTCTGTGAGGGGACGCAGAAGCGTGAGTTAAGCAGACGGCTACTGAGGCACCGCCGACCGAAAGGGGCGGAAACCGCTATGCCGTCCTAAGATTCAGGCTTGAGGCGTTCTACTCGACTAACTCAATATTAATTCTCCCGTCCCGTAAGAAGTCCACATTCCGGAAAATTGCAGCGGCAGGATTACTATCCCGCCCAATAGAGTTCTGTCTGCGTGCGACCACGCACAGGCAGGCGAATAGTAACTCGCCCGCTGCAGAACTGCAAAATGATTTTTTACGAATGAACCAACATTGGAACGGAAAATTTATGCGAAACAAAATGTTGCCTTGCAACATTTTATTGAGGATAATGGACAAGGTGCGCAACAAAGATCAACCGCGCAGGAACTCCGCGTAAATGTCCAGGTCCTGGCGGGAGAAGCCGCAAAAGGTGACTTCAATATCTGAATTTGTTTTATCCAGGAACTCGCGGACGGTTTTTACCGCCGTGCCAGACCGGCCCGACGGCGTGAATAACATGTCCGGCCGGCAGTTCATAGCCGCCGGTAAGCTTGGCCTCGCCGGTCCTGCAACCGCTCCCCTGTCTAAACACCGGCCGAATTGTTCCGCATTCAAGTGTTTAAGCAGCGTCTCGTCCCGCTTCCCACGGATCATCTGATATCGGCCGGATTAATGGGAGCGGGTTTAATGGAATTAGTGTCCAGCATTTGAAATTTGATGGTTCTTATCGGGGCGGTGGGGCCCAGTTTTTTTGTATTGGTCTTATCAGGTTCCGCCGGCTTCGGAACGGCGGGCGGGTTTATATGGCCTTTGGACCCGGACTGTTTCCCGGTCCGGGGTTCTGCCGGCTTCGGAACGACGGGCGAGATCCTGCGACCTTGCGACGAAGATTTTTTTATAAGCTCTATGATCTTCTTGCCGCTAGTGTTATTGAAAAGCGCGGTTATATCCTCGACCACATAAGAATTGGGAAGCTGCCGCGGCGCGTGGGGGCTGGTCTGGGACGGCGGTCGCTGCCCGGAAGGCGTCGTTAAAACCGGCGGGTGGATCGGCGGAGAAAAGCCCTGTACTCCGGCAATGACGGACAAAACCGGCCGCATAAGCAGCAGAACCAATCCAAAAGATAACAGGGCTATTGTGACCATTGCCGAGATCCTGCAGCCGGTCACCAACAGTTTCAACCGGTGCGAATGCCGGTCATAATGATTCTTGCCGAGCCGCAGCAGCGTTTCGTCAAGCCGCCCCGCCTTTTCGGCGATTTCAAGGCTGTGCAGATCCTCCGGTGGTATGCAGCGTCCCAGGCTTTCGGAAAAACTTTTTCCATCGGAGAACAAGGCCGAGGCGCGTACAAAACGGCGATGGGTGACGGGGTCGTCCTGCGAGAACTCGAGCAGGACGTCCATCATCGCGCCGGGCACGATTCCCGCCTTGAGCAGCAGGCCCATGGTCGTGTAGATGTGATAAAGCCGGGCTTCCCCGGTCGCGTAGCTGAATACCGGAAGCCAATGCCCGGCGAGCGCGCATATTTTGCGCCCCGGTCCGGAGCGCAGGAACGTCCTGAGCGCGAGAGCCGCAAAGCCGATAACTATAATGACCGGCAGCCAGTATTTATACAAATACCCGCTCAGGTCGCTGAGCCGGAGGATCTGTCCGGGCACGGCAATTCCGGCGGTAAAGAACGATCCTAAAATTATTGGAAGGACCTTAAACGCGCCGAACAGCAGCAGCGCTCCGGCTATAATGACGGCGAAAGCGGGATAGACGAGCGTGCGTGCGAGCCGCCTCCTGAATTCGATGCGGACTTCGAGGCAGTCGGCGTACAGGGTGAGGAATTCTACGACTTTGCCGCCTTCTTCGCCGGCCCGGACAAGGGCGATAAAGACCGGGGGAAAGATCTTTTGAGCCTTTAACGCTTCGTGAAGCGAATTGCCGTCGGCCGCCATCTGCGCCGCGCCGGCGATGAATTTGCCGTAATTCGGCGACCTGGACAGGATCTCAAAAGCCTCGCTCAAGAGCAGGCCGCTGCGCACGGTATCGGCCAGCGCGCGGCAGAGACTCATCAGCCGTTCATCGGACATCATGGATATTTTGTAGCATTTCCATCGCTCATTGGCAATAACGACGCAAGTCGGCTGACGAATCAATCTCCGATTGGGCTTGCGGACATTTTTTATTTTAAGTACTGTGTGTTGTCTATATATCATTCATAAAAACCGTTCTCTATGCGCCGGATACGAATCAAATAAAGTGAATTTTCCGCTTCCATTTGCGCCCACAAACAGCGCCTGCGCTGTAATCAAAGTGATATAATTTGCCTTATAGACATCATGAAAAAACAACTTGGTTTGTTTTTTGTTGCTTTGGCGCTTTGCATCGGCGGCTGCGCCTCGCCCGCGGCGAAAGTTGACCTTAAAAAAGAACAATCGGCCGCGGCGCAGGCTTACTATGTGCCGGCTGACGAGTTCAAAACCATGCGGTTTGACCCTCCCCCCGTCCCCGGTTCCGACGCGCAGAAAGCCGACCTTGCCGTTGTAATGGATTGGCAGAAGAAGCGAACCGGGGCGGACTGCGCCGGCGCCGAACACGTTTCTTTTGTCAGCTACGATCTTTTCTGGGGAGACAAAGTTTTTTGGGGAGACAAAGAGCCTTTTCGCGCGTCCGGGGCTGATGAAGTGAAAGAATTTTTTAAGCGCCTGGATGCCGACGCCGGCGAGGCGGTTGAGGTCATGAAAGACAGGTTCCGACGGCCCAGGCCGTTCGCCGCATATACGGAAGTGCGGCCCTGTGTCAAAAAAAGCCGGAGCCATTCCTACCCGAGCGGGCACGCGGCATACGCCTGGCTCTTCGCCGCCGTGCTGGGCGACATGATTCCGGAGCGCCGCGATGAATTTATGAAAAAAGCCGGCGACGTAGCGCTTGACCGCGTCATCGGCGGCGTGCACTATCCCGCCGATATAGAGGCCGGAAAGGTTTTTGCCGACGAATTCCACGCCCGGCTTCTAAAAAACCCCGCCTATCTCCGGGACATAGAAAAAATAAAATGTTGTCGGACAACATTTTATAAGTAACGTCTTTACTATTTGGGTTCAAGAAGGGAAAGGCGGTGCTCGTGGGTTTTTAATTTGTCTTCGTGCTCGGTGATGAGATTGGCGCGCAGCAGCTCTTTTTTCCGGTAAAACTCCATATCGGCAGCGAATTTGTCTATGGCGTTTAAGATGCGGTTCACGTCGTCCTTCGTAGCCATCCGCTCTTCTATGCGGTTGACCCTGGAGTGGATCTTTTCCGCCTCAAGCGACACTCTTTTAATATCTTCCCGCAATTCGGACTTGGCCGAGTCCAGCTTATTGTCAAGCTTGTTGAAGTATACTTTTATCTCAGTCCTGATATCATATATTTCCGATTTCAGTTCGGTTTTGATGCTCTGCGTTTCCGATTGTATTTCGGATTTGGAGGCCGGCATCCCGGAGCGCAGTTCCGGCTTGACAGGTTCCAGCCCTGCGTTCAGGTCCGCTTTTGCGCCCGGTTGCTTATCGCTTAATCCACCCATATCGTTATTATACAAGATTTTCAAACCGAACGCGAGAGGAAATTTTTTTTAAAGCCAGCGGGCGGAGTCATAACGCCCCAGGACTTGGCGGTACACGGAATGCCGGAGTATCTGGCGGCCCCAATTCAAAGGGGCATAGAGCTTTATAAACGACAGGATTTCGCGCAGAACGCTGAGTCTCTCGCGGACTTTGAGCTTGTTCAGCGCGCCGCGGAAATCCGCCTCGTGCGGCCGGCCGAACGCTATTTCCAGCGGATTCCACTGGTCCGAGCAGCGCCGCACCTCGGACGCTATCATGGCGCGGTACGTCCGCTGCACGTCTGCCGGGTTCCTGAAGGATTCCACGGCCGCTTCGCCGGCGATGGCGCCCGAATGCAGCGCGCAGCTCATGCCCTCGGCTATCATGTTGAAAAAACCGGCCGCCTGCCCGGTTATCAGCACGTTGCCTTTGCCGAAAATATAGCGGTTAATCAGCGAGCCCCCGAAGTTGGCCGGGACTATCTCGGGCGACTCGGCCGGGCCCAGCTTTACCTGATGCCTGTGCTCCAGATATTGGACCACCCGCTGATGGCGGACGTCGAAATTCTCCCCTTTGAGAAAACCGACGCCCACTAGCTGTTTGCCGTCCCTTGCGTGGCTCCAGGTGTAGTGGCCGAGTTGGGGATGGAACCAGAAATGGAAATACCTGTCGTCAAGCGGGCAGGCGATTACCGCGTGGAACTTCTGCCCGACCACGAACCAGGGTATCTGTCCGGCATAGTCCGGATAGAGCGAGCGGACTACGGACAGGCCCGGCCCGTCCGCGCCGATGACGCGGCGCGCGCGGTACCGCACGGTCCGCTCGTCTTTCATGGCGGTGACGTCGACGTACGCGCCCTTGTCTTGAAGCTCCGTGAATTCGGTCAGGTCATGGATCTCGGCTCCGCTGCGGCGCATGGCCCAGTGGTCCGCGTATTTGCGGTGGAGGTGCGGCGTCGGTCCGCCGTCAAAGTTCATTGAAAGCGAAAGCATGCCGGGGAAATGGAACGTCACGCCGACGGCCGAGGAAGGCGTGTGCAGGATTTCTTTGGGAAGGGGCCCGAAATTCTCTATCAAAAACCTGTGGCCGCGCGGAGAGAGGATGCCGCTGCAGGCCTTGTGGCGCGGAAGCGCCTTGCGCTCAAGGGCCACGGTCTCGTAGCCCGCGTCCACCAGGCGTTTGGCGCATGCCGCCGCGGCCGGCCCCGACCCGACTATAAGCGCATCCACTTTCCTGATCTCTTCGGAAGAGCCTTTTGTCACCGCTTTTCTCCAGGGCTAATTTATTACTGAGCCTCGCATAAATAATGGACACACTGGAGGTTCAGCTTTGAGACGTATGCGAGGCGCGACGAGCGAGCAGGCCGGTCGGCCTGTAAGCGAGAAGCAACGAAGCAGACGGCCAAAGATGAACCTCCCCCGCGCCGACGGCCAAAGATGAACCTCCCCCGCGCCGTCGGCGCGGGGGCCCGGCCGCTTTCGGGCTGCAACTGCGTCACACGTTCGCTCGCGTAGCGCTGCTACGCCGCGCTCCGTGTTCCTTGTTTCGCTCCGAAATCGGCCGGCCAATGTATCCATTATTTATGCGAGGCTCAGTAATTCCGCGACGTGGATAACTTCTATTCCCGGTATTTTTTTAAAGATTTTCATGTCTTCCACCGCTTCCGCCACTACCCGCTCCGTCTTGCGCTTGTCCAGAATCCAGCGCGCCTGTTCCCGGGCATCCACGCGGACCGGTCCGGGGTTCTGCCGGCTTGTCGCGCCGGTGGGGATGGCCGTGCGCTGAAGGCTTGTGTTGAGCCTGCAGCCTGTTTCAAGGCGCAGCCGGTCGTAGAAATTCACCAGGCGGCTGTGATCGGCATGGTAGCCGCGCGCTTCAATCATATAAAGATCGGTCGCTTTGAGGGCTTTTTTTATGTCCGGCCGGCGAAGCAGCGTTTCGCCAAAGCCGGTCACGCGGACCTCCGGCAGCCATTGCCGGAGATGCCGGTGCAGGAAGCCGTCCGCTGCGACGATCTCCGTTACGCCGGCCATGGAACGGACGAAGTCTTTCAGCGATCCCGGGTCCGGCCAGATGCCGGCTTCCATTTTTTCAGCCATGGCGGAAATTTCCGCGTCTTCATAGAATCCGGCCTCCTGTTCAAGCAGACGGAGCGCGTGTCCCAGGAGGCTGTTATCTTTGCGCATGGCGGACCCGGGGAAAAACACCGTTCCGCAGGCCTTGACGCCGGGCGAAGACTGTCCGCCGGGCGCGCTGTCCGGCGCCGGCCCGGTTTTTTCCGCCAGATCCATCCGGAGTTCCGTTGTGAGGCCGACTGTGTCGACGCCTGCCGGGCAGACCGGGCCGCAGGACCCGCATAATACGCAGGCCGCCAGGGAGTCGCGCATATCCTGGGGTCCGCCCCCGTTCTGGAGCGTCCTGGTCCGGCCGCAGGCCGTAAGCATTATGTCGCGGGTCTGGCGCCAGACCGGGCAGGTAAGCATGCACACGCCGCAGCCAGTGCATTTTTCGCTGCCGTATTTGGATAATGTGGCGGAGGTATTGGTCATGGTTCCCCTTAACAAGGAAGCTTCAGTTGGATCTGATTTTTTTCGGGCTCTTTCCTGACTGGCGATGCAAAATTTTACAGGCGTTCATTGGTAAAACTTACTGGCCCGAAGCTGTCAGATAAGCGAACAATGACCCGAAAATTGTTGCAATTTTCGGGTTAAAATATCACGTCCGGGTTCAGGATCATCGCCGGGTCGGCCGCGCGCTTCATGGCGAGGTGTTTGTCCACCAGCTCGTCCCCGAAAGCCCGCCGGATGTAGCCTTTCATCATGCCGCCGAAGCGGTAATAGCTGGTCTTCATGTCCACGCCTATGTCGTAGATTTCGTTCTTGAACGTCTGGAGGTATTCGCGGCTGTAGATTGCGTCGCCCAGTAATGGCTCAAACTCGCAGCCGTAGGCGAAATCCACGGCATCCGGCGGAACGCAGGAAAGTTCGTAGCGCTGGCGCCGGCCGGAGAGTTTGATGCCCACGCAGTAAAGGGTGTAGCGCGGAAAATATTTTCTGCATACGGCGTTGCCGCGCTCTATGGCCTCCACGAATTTTTCCGCGTTGACGGCCAGATCCGGTATCACCATCTGCCTGCCGCCCCAGAATTTCCATACCTGGTTGCCGAATACCACCGCCCGGTCCACGATCTTGCCGTTCTCCATGTACTGGCCTGGTTTAAACGCCGGTTCAAGCGCCCGCTTGCGGCCCAGCAGGTAAAGCGCTTCCCCGAGGCGCCAGGGTCTCAGGCCGTAATGCCAGGCCATCCTCAGCGCGAATCCGGGTTCGCCGTGACCGCGGATGCGGTTTCTCCATTTTTCAAAAAAAGCATGCTCGCGCTCGTCCGAATCAAAAGCCACCAGCAGGTTTATAGCTTTGTCCAGTATGGTAAGTATGCCGCAATAGTCCGCCGCGTCCTCGCGCACCAGCAACTGCAGGTCCTGGAGCGCGTCCCGGAGCGAGCCGTAGTAGAAATAATACATCGTTATCGGCGTGAACTTGCGCACCCGCAGCACGGCCTCCGTGATCACGCCGAACTGCCCGTAGCCGAGCAGAACGCGCTCAAAAAGCTCCGGATTTTCGGATTCGGAACATTCCCTGATTTCTCCCGTTGGCGTCACCACCTGAAGCGAGACGGCCTGGTCGGCGCTCGGGCCCAGCCGGGGCGAATTGATGTCTATGCCGCCCACCCCCAGCGTGCCGCCCACCGAAGCCGTAAGGTTGAGCGGGGCGGACAGGTAATCCAGGCCGTCCCGGCGCAGCGCTTCGGCAAGGGTGTGCCAGTGGATGCCGGCCTGGGCGCGCACCGTCATGTTTTTGCCGTCCACCGAAATGACGCGGTTCATGCCGCGCATATCCAGTTGAAGCCCGCCGAACGCGACGGATTCCCCTTCGGTCGTAAGCCCCCCTCCCTTAACCGTCACCGGCACCCGGCGTTTTTGGGCTTCCTTAAGGATGGCCGAGATCTGTTCGGCCGACCCGGCGAGCGTAACGCCGTGCGGCCTGCCATAAGCCAGGCCGCCGCAGTCCGTGGCGTAAACCAGGCAGGTCTGCTTTTTTTCGCGCACTTCCACGTTTTTGGCCCGCAGGGCGCCGACAAAAGCATCCCAGCCTTCGCCGTTCCAGCGTGCCGGATTGGTTTGCCTGCGGGGGATGCCCTTTAAGGAATCAGGGTGTACGTGGTCCGCGGGTATGGCCCCTTTCGCTAAGGTTTCCGCATAGAGGCCGGGGGATGAAATATTTGCGGTATTCACAATAACGCTCCTTAAAGTAGGGGAAGCAGGGGAAGTTGATAAGTCGACAAGTTGATAAGTTAAGAGAGTAATTTATTCCGGCAACTTACCAGCCGTTGTTTCTTACTTATCAGCTGCTGTTTCCCTGCCCCGGGTGTCCAGCCAGATCGTTACCGGGCCGTCGTTTATTATTTCCACCGTCATGTGCGCCGCGAAGACGCCGGTCTTTACTTCCACTCCTTTATCCCTGAGACATTTCACGAAATGCTCATAAAGTCTGAGGGCATCCGCCGGTTTTGCGGCCCCGGTGAAATCCGGGCGCCGGCCTTTGCGCGCGTCGCCGTAGAGAGTGAACTGTGAGACTACCAGGGCTTCGCCCCCGACGTCCAGAAGCGAATGGTCAAACTTGCCCTCCCCATTGGAAAAGATCCGCAGGTTAGCCGTTTTATCGGCTAAAAATTCAGCTTCTTTCTCGGTGTCTCCTTCTCCCACTCCCAAAAGCACCGCATAGCCGCGTCCGATACGGCTGTGGACCCGGCCGTCTATGGTCACGCCCGCCTGTCTGACCCTTTGTATCAATGCCCGCATACTATGGATTTAATTATAAACAATTTGGCGCGAATATTCATGCGTAAATTTAAAAAAAACCTTCTGCGCCCGGTTGTCGCCGGGCGCGCTGGGAGTGGGGGGAGTGTTTGGCTTAATCGTCGGCCGGTGCGGGCTCTATGGCTTCGTAATCAAAGCGCGGGTCCAGCCGGCAGTCTTCGTCCGGCGGGCCGCAGGCGTGTTCATACAGCGACGCCTGAGCGGCCGGCCGGAACTTTGGGAATTCCCACCGGCAGGTTTAAGTGGGTTATATACCTGAATTCCGCCTGATTTGTGTACACAACACTTTACAATTTCAGCAACTTCTTGTCGATGGTCTTCAAAATTAGTTCCTGTTTTTTTGTGAGCGTTACAACACGAGACAGTGTGAAACCTTTTTTAAAATCCCGCAGGGGTTGCAGGTTTGCAATTCCCTTAATACTGTGAAAAGCTTTCTCAATAAGGTCTTTGTCAAAATACAGCCGAACCATCTCTTCTTTCGGCAGGCGGCGTGTGCAAAAAATGCAGGAGCAACCGTCAAACTCCTCCGCCTCTGTCAGCGCGGATTTTATCAGGCGCTCCTGCTTATCAAAATATTTTTCCAGTCCGTTCTTGATGGCCTCCCCACTGTTTAATAGCTCTTGAGCTTCCTGTATTTCGCGATAGCGTGACTCCTTCAGCTTTCGCTTCTGCTGTGCATTAAAACAAAGCGCCAATTCCCCCCTAACTCCGCCGATCTTATAACGTCTTTTCATGACATAAAATACTGAATCCTTTAGGGGCACATAATTCCCGTATTGCTCCAGGTTTCCTTCAGTTAATATTTTGCGCCAGATCTTTTCAAGCTTCGGGTTGAAAGCCACCCCGCAAAGCGTGTCCCATTCCAGCGCTTTCACGTCGAGAAGATTGCGGCCTGACGTAATCCCGCGATCGTAAATAACCAACCCTCCCGGCTTCAAACGATATCGGCCAAACGACGAAATCACGTCCTGGAATGTTTTTGAATCATGGATGTTCCCATCAAATGTCTTATGGAAAACGGGTATGCCGGCTTCCTGGGTAACAGCCAAACCGATTTGGATCAGGGGACGTCCTCTCACACCCTCCTTATCTTTTCCTTCTTTGCCCATGGGACATTTCTTGCCATAGAGATAGGTATTGGTGACATCATAAACGATCCCGGAATCTTTGAGTTGGTATTTCTTACTAGCGGATTCGAAAATATGTTTCTGCAATACTTCAGGGTCTTGCGTTTGCAGTGAGTCCATGGCATTTAGGAGTCGTTCTTCGGTTAGACCCTCCAGATTCAGCATCATATTGAGATCGGTTCTTTCAAACCAGGCGGGCATTTGATTGATGCTTTCGTAGTCCAGACAATGAGCATAGACCATGCTCAGGATTTCATTGCCGTATTCACCTAGATGCTCAGACAAGCCGATTTCTTCAGCCAAATGGTTTAAAACAAGCAGCGGCCCATACAACTTTACTTGTTCCACTTGAACATCTGATATCGAGGTTGAAAGAATGGTTCTGCCATCCGCCTGTTTGCCAATATACCGAATATGCCGTTGGATGACCTTGCCGTTAATCTTTTTGCCTTCCACCTCAGCCAAGTAGACACTGTTGCCCCTTTTTATCTTTCGAATATAGCTCATATGTTGTGTATATTATATACACAGTCAGGCCTTTTTTAAAATATCACGGAAACTACGATGTTATGTTTTTACGACGGAAGTTGAGATGGTAAATTTGCACGTCCCCATTTGTAGTATTTGTTGTGTATAAAATTCACGCCGAAT
>JACQYT010000085.1 GCA_016208085.1 Elusimicrobiota bacterium
ACCGTACACAAATTTACAGTTTTGCTATTCCTTCTTTTACGGCGTAGCGCACGAGGTCGGTCTGTTTGTGAATGTCCAGCTTAAGCGAGATATTGTGCCTGTGGACATGGATGGTGTTCCCGCTGATCTTGAATTTGTAGGCGATTTGCTTGTCTCCTAGGCCTTCCGCTATCAGCTGGACGATTTCTCTTTCCCTTGAGGTAAGGGCGGAGCCTTGTTTTTTTAATTTATCAAACGGCGCGTCAAGTATATCGTCAATTTCAACGCCGGATACGGAGGGGCTCAAGAAATGCCGCCCGTTATAAACCGCGCGCAGGGCGCAGACAATATCCTCGGCCGCTGTTTCCTTTATTAAATATCCCCTGGCGCCGGCGCGCAGGGCTTTTTCAATCGTGGGCCTGTCGTCGTGCATGCTCAGAATTATTATTTTCGCCTTTTTGTCCCTGCGGAGCAGCCGGGCCATCGCCTCCAGGCCGTTTAAAGACGGCATGGTGATATCAAGCACATAAATGTCGGCGGGCGTTTTTTTCGCCAGTTCCAGCGCCGCATTGCCGTCGGAAACTTCTCCCGCGACAATAATGTCGGCGGCGGTTTTTTTCAGCACCGCTTTAAGGCCTTCCCTGACGATGGAATGGTCGTCCGCCAGGATTACTTTAATGGGCATTGGAAAGTTCCGGTTTCGGGCAAGGCGCCGGCCAGCGCGGGAATTCGGCCCTGATGACGGTGCCTTGTCCCGGTTTTGAATCAATGCTGAGACTGCCTCCGACGGACTCGGCGTCTTCGCGCATAATCTTCAGGCCGAGGCTTGATTTTTTAAAGCGCAGCCTGAGCGCGTCAAACCCGCGGCCGTCGTCACTGACGGAAACCAGCACTTTGCCGGCGTCGTGGTTTATGATGAGCTCCAGATTTGCCGCCCTGGAATGTTTCGCCGCGTTATTGAGGGCTTCCTGCACCAGCCTGTAGATAATTATTCCTGCGGGGTTATCGGAGGTTTTCCCGTCATCAGGCAGGCTGATGCTGTGGGAAATTTTGATTCTCGTGCGGGCGCAAAACCGCAAAACAAGCTCGGACAGGGCTCCTTGGAGCCCTGAAGTTTCCAGGGCGGGCGGCCAGATATCCACGCAAACATCTTTCATCCTGGCGGCCAGCCATTTAACCAGTTTCTTTGTTTGTTCCGCTCTCGTGACGGCGCGTTTCGCCGAGCCATGTTTAATTTCCTCCTCCACAAGGAGCAGAGAGGAAGAAAGCCCCACCTGCATGGCCCCTATCGCGTCATGGAGAACGACGGAGAACCTTCTTTTTTCCTCTTCCCTCACGCGCATGATCCACCTGGAAATCAGCCTGCGCTCTTCCTCCATTTTCCGGCGCTCGGTGATGTCCAGGGAAACCGCGGTTATACCGGCAATATGCCCCCCGGCGCCGCGAATAGGCTCCAGGGCGAGTTCATAAAAAAAAGGCTTGCCGCCGATTATGGCGCGCACCTCGCGGCGCGCGGGAACACCGGTTTCCAGCACGCTCCGTTTGAGACTGGTAAGGCGCTGCGCTTCTTCGGGCACCAGCAGGTCTTCGTCTCTCTTTCCCAGGGTCGTTTCCGGCTTAAACCCCCGGTGCGGGTTGAAGAGCTTAGTGTAGCGCAGTTCCCGGTCCTGCTGGAACACCATGATGGGGGAATTTTGCAGCGCCAGACGAAAGAGTTCCTCGCCGGCCCGCAGCGCCTCCTCCGCCCGCTTATGCGCTTGCAGCAGGTTCCATTCGCGAAGCGCCCGCTTCACAGTGCGCGGCATGTCGGCGAAAGCTCCAGGGGATTTGACTATGTAGTCAAGCGCGCCCGCCTTCATGGCCTCTACGGCCCTGCCCTCGTCGCCGTGGCACGTTATAATCAGGATGGGAAAGGGACCGGCGGCCGGCGGCAGACTCAGGGCTTCCAGGGCGCCGCCGTCCGGAAGGGTCAGGTCCAGCAGGGCGATGTCCGGCGGTTCGGCGGCGACAAGCCTGCGGTACTCCCCCATGGTGGCGGCCGCGCGGACCACGGTTTTCGCGTCCGCGGCGCGGAAAGCGCGCCGTATAGCCTCAATATGCGCCGGATCGTCGTCAATAATAAGCAGATTCATGGGCTCCCCCGGGGATTATATTCTATTTGAGGCCGGAAACTTGTTCCACGTCAGCCAGTATAAACAGAACGCTTCCATCAGGCTGGAAAAAACCCTGGGATCCACGGGTTTGACCAGATAACTCACGGCGCCGCGGGCATAGGCGGCGGCCACATCCGACTCAGCCTTGGAAGTGCTCAGCACCAGCGCGGGGATCTTTATCAGTTCCGCGTCTTCTTTTATAAGACGCAGAACTTCCAGCCCGTCCACTTTGGGCAGGCGCAGGTCCAGCAGGATTATCGCCGGCCTGGGGCTGGTTTCGGGATTTGCGTAAGCGTCCCTGCGGAAAAGGTAATCAAGCGCCGCCTGGCCGTCTTTTACATGCGCGATGCGGATTGCCACGCGGAAATTTTTCAGGCTGCGGCGCACTATTTCCGCGTGGGCCGGATCGTCCTCCACCAGCAGAATTGTTACAAGTTCGTTTTCAAGCATTCAGCCCCCCGGATATTTTCGTTGCGTTCGCCAGCGTAAAGCGGAAGGTGGTTCCCCTGCCGGGGCCTTCCGATTCCACCCAGATTCTTCCGCCGTGCGCTTCAATTATTCTGCGCACAAGCGCAAGACCCATGCCCGTGCCTTCCGTGACGGAGTCCAGCTTCTCAAAAAGCCCGAAAATTTTGGCCTGGTGGCGCGGGTCAATGCCTATGCCGTTGTCGCGCACAAAAAACACGGGTTCCGCGCCGGACAGGTCAACCCCCGCCTCTATAAGCGGGTCCGGCTGCTCCCCCATAAATTTGGCCGCGTTATCAAAAAGGTTCTGAAACACTTCCAGCAGCCGCTGCCGATCGCCGGACAGCGTAACCGTTTCAACGCCGAACAGCGTAACCATTTCGTCGATTATGAGCGCCTTGACGCTGCATTCGCTTATGCGCCCGGCCACAAGGGCCAGCGCTTCTTCCATTAACGCGCGCAGAGGTATTTCAACATGCGCGTTAATATTCTGCTCTACGCGGGAAAGGGCCAGCAGTTCGTCCAGCAGCCTGGACATCTTGTCCGCCGCCGTGTTGATGAAGGAGAAATCTTTCGCTATGGCCGCGGAGTCCTGCCTGGGGATGTCCTGCTCCTCCAGGTAGCTTATAAAAGTTTTTATCGTCACCAGGGGGCTTTTGAGGTCGTGCGAGACGGCATACGCGAACCGGGACAGTTCCTCGTTTCTTTCCCGCAGCTGCATTTCCTTCCGTTTGTATAAAGTTATATCCAGCCCCTGCGCTATAGCGGCCAGGGGCGTTTTGCCGTCTTCCTCAAATATGGCGGCCGAGTTCCACAGTACCGTGCGCAGTGAACCGTCCTGATGCAATATTTTCAGTTCCAGCGCCTCCCAGCGCTCGCCGGAAAACATCCGGCGGATGCGCTCCATGTACTCGGGCTGATGCTCCTGGGAAAAGATAATCTCCACGGATTTACCCGCCACCTCGCCGCACTTGCGGCCCAGCAGGGTTTCAAAAGCGCGGTTAAGGCGGATTATTTTAAACCGCGGGTCCCAGACAATGACGGGGGTGTTCGCGCAGGCAATCATACTGTCCAGGTACAAGTTGCTTTTCCGCAGCGCCGTCCGTACGGCAGCTAATTCCGCCTGCGTCCGGCGCAGTTCCTCATTCTGCATCTCCAGTTCTATCTGACGCACCCGCAGCTCGTGAAACGTCCGCCGGATTTCTTCGGGCGACGGCGTGTCGCGGTTTTCGGGTAAATGGGCCGCCTTTTCCTCCGCCCGCCTGCGCAGCGCCTGCCCGAAGCTTGCCCAAGCTCCGGCGGATTTGTCCCGCCCCTGTTGTTTATCAGCCATAATTGATGCCGCTTCTATTTTTTAACGCGTGGAACCGCCAGAAGTTTTCTTACCGCTCCGCGGAATTCGTCCATGCGGAAAGGCTTTGAGACGTAGGTTAACTTATTGCGCTCCAGCCATTCCACCAGCGCGGGATTGAGAACGTCGCCGGTGACAAATAAAAAGTTGGGCGGGGAAGGTAGTTTTATGGCCGTTTCATAGATATCCCTGCCCTTTAAGGCTCCCATTTCCACATCTGACACGACAAGGTCGTAATCTCCGGCAAGCAGCTTCGCCAGCCCTTCGTGGGCCCCGGCGGTTTCCGCGGTGTTGCCGTCCCCCTTGATTATCCGGTACATCACCGGAAGCAGGTCCTCCTCGTCGTCTATTATCAGCGCCCTTTTTCCGGTTACCCGCGCGGGTTCGGACGCGCCTTGCGGCGCGCTTGTTTTTTCGGTGGGCCGGAGTTCAACGCAAAACGCCGTTCCCTCGCCGGGTCCGGAAAAAAGAAGCGACAACGCGCCGACGTGATCTTCTATTATCCTCCTGCAGATTGCAAGTCCCAGCCCCGTGCCCTTGCCCTCGGGCTTCGTGGTGAAGAACGGCTGGAACAGGCTGTCCAGATGCCGGCGGTCAATTCCGCCGCCCGTATCCTGAACAACCACCCGCACTTTTTCGCCCTGGAAAGAAGAAGTTATGATTATTTCCCTGGGCCCGGTTTTCGCGGCTATGGGCTATGGCGTCGCATGCGTTTGTAAAAAGGTTGACAAAAACCTGTCCTATCTGCTGCGGATCAATAAAAACCGGAGGCAAATCCCCGCCCAGCCTCTTTACAAGAATTATGTTTTCGGTCTTCTCCAGCTTATAACGCATGAGATCTATGGTATCTTCTATGACTTCATTTATCAGGCAGGCCGTTTTATGGGTCCGGGGCTGGCGCACAAAATTAAGCAGGCGGTTGACTATCCCGTGGCAGCGCCTGGCGTTTTTCATAATGTAGGCGAGATCCTCTTTAAGCGTCTCGGTCGGCTTTGCGGCTCGCTCCAGCAACTCCGCATAACCCACCACCGCGGTCAGCGGATTGTTAAGCTCATGCGCTATGCCGGCGATAAGCTGCCCCACTACCGAAAGCTTTTCGGCCTTTATAAGCTGGGCCTGAAGTCTGGTCTGCGCGGTCATATCGCGTATAACCACGCTCCATTCCCTCCCCTGGATCTCCCGCTCAATGGGCGTACAGGTGATGCTGAGATTGGTTTGCGCCCCGGTTCCGGCATGCCTGCCCCTGATTGTAAAATCCCTGGCGAAGCCGGCGCGGGCGAGCTCCGCGCGCAGGAGCCGGGCCTCTTCCGGGGGGAAAAGAGGAAATATTGAGGCCCCGATCATATCCTTTAACTTAACGCCGAACAGCCGTTCCGCGCTCCTGTTCCAGATCATAACGCGAAAATCCTCGTTGAGGCCCGCTATAGCGTCGGCCGTGCCGTTTATCGTGGTTTTGTAGCGCGATTGCGATTCCATGATATTATCTATCAGCTCCGCGTTCTGGAGGGCAAGGCCGGTCGTATTGCAGAAAATGGACAGATTCTCCATATGCTCGTCCGTTATGGGTTTGTTTGAATACCAATTATCCACCGCCACTATGCCGTAGACCTTTTCGCTCCCCAGAACCGGGACCAGGCAAAAGGCTTTGCTGCCGGTTTCCTTAAGAAACCCGGGATTGCATTTCGGCTCTTTCTCCGGGGCGTTCACATTCACCGGCCTGGCCGTGCGGGCGACATGCGCCAGGATGTCGTCGGAATCCAGCGGAATGCTTCTCTTGCGGAAATTCTCGTCGGTAAGCCCCGATTCGGACATCCCGAAAGAGCACTTCCCGTTCAGGGTTTTGGTTAAGGGATTTATCCAATAGAGAAGCCCCCTTTCAAAGCCGAGGCCGGTAACCGAAGCCTCCAGGCAGATGCGGCAGATTTCCTCCACATTGAGCTTCTTCAGTATGGAGCCGCCCATTTTCTGCAGCGAACAAAGCTCCCGTATGCGGTCATGCAGCTCATCGGAGCGCTGTTTAATGGACAGGGCCATTTCATTAAAAGCAAGCGCCAGCGCCGCGAATTCAACGGAGTTCCCGACATCCACCGCATAGTCCAGTTCGCCTTTTGAGAACCGGCCGGCGGCGGTTACCAGCGTCTTAATGGGAGAAAGCGAAAGCTTTATCCTTTTGTAAATGAACAGACCGGCGCTAAACCCGAAAAAAATCACAAAGCCGAAAGTCGAGGTCCGGATCTGGGAAAGCGGCTTCAGGAAATCGGACGCTTCCGCTATCACCGTCACGGAAAGATCCGTGCCGGCGATATTTCTGCCGACCGCAAGTCTGAACCCGCTTATCCGTCGCTGGGACCCCAGAACCATTTTTTTATTTCCGTCGGACACGAAAGAAGAGCCTGATCCCCCCACCTTCAGCCTGTCAAGTTTTTTGGCCAGGGAAGTTAAATCCGTCTCCAGATACGCGACTCCCCTAAATTCGCCCGCCGAATTATAAACCGGCCTGGCATAAATCATAAATGCCGAGCTGCCGGCGGCGGTTATAACGCTGGAAATATAGCGGCCCGAAGGCCCCGAATCCCGTGTTTGGGCGAAAAATTGCGGCCTGAACGAACCGCGCGGCGCCGGCCCGGCCTTTTCCACGCGGCACAACTCCTTTCCGCTCCGGTCCAGAAGCCCCGCGGCCAGATGAACGCCGGTGCGGCCGATGAAAACGGAAGAGAACTTTTTAAATCCGGCCAGGTACGATCCGGCCTCCTCTTTAAGTCCGAAATCGCGGTTATTGAAGTAATCCTGTATCAGCGGCATCTCCGCGAAGGACTCCAGATCGGCGGCTCTCTGGCTGAAGAAGGAGGCCAGTTGCGACGCTATTTCCCGGGCGGCCAGGTTGATTTCCCTGTTCACCCCTTTGAGGATTTCGCGCTTTGCGATATGGTGGGCGAAAAAACCGGAGAGAAGTATGCCGGAAATAGCGGCTGTTATCACCGGGAGGATAAGCTTCCAGGTAAAGGATCGTTTTCGCATAAATTTATTATTCTTTGAGCGCCTGGACCGCCCGCTCCACCAGCTTGACGGCTGAAAACGGCTTGTGGAAGATGCCGTCCACGTTTTCCAGAAAATACCCGCGCTGTTCCCCGGTAAGCTTTTTGCCGGTTATCACCAGCACCTTTATATGCCTGGACGACGCGCCGGCCTTCAGGGTCTTGCAGACAGCCAGCCCGTCCATCTTCGGCATGACGACGTCAAGTATTATCACGTCGGGAGGCTCGCGGCCCACAATCATCAGCGCCTCCATGCCGTTCTGGGTGGTGCGCACCCTGAAGTCCGGCGCGTGTTCTTTAAAAGCCTTTGAAAGCATCACAAGTATTTCCGCGTCGTCGTCCACAATGAGAACGCAAGGTTTTTTCTCCGCTTCAAGGAGTTCCGGCGGGATGCGCATATGATATTTTTTTAAAAAAACAAGAAGATCGTTTTGATACACCCTGCGGTGGCCTCCCGGCGTGGAATGGGCGGCAAGTTCGTTGCGCTCTATCCAGTTTATCACCGTGGTATGCGCCACGTTGCAGATTTTCCCCACGTCAAACGTGGAAAACTCCTTTTCCTGCATATATCCCCCCTTTAACGGATATAATAAAAATCCGTTTTGGCGTCTACTTTTGGAGAAAGAAATGCCACCAGCTCAAGTGGACCGGCTCCTGTTATAAAACCATGCGGCGTGCCGGGCCGGATAAACAGCGTATCTCCCGCTGCGACTTTAAACTTGGAGCGTCCGACATGAGCTATTCCATGTCCTTTCAAAAAAACCAATAATTCTTCGGCTATTTTGTGATAGCTGCGCGGCACCTTGCGATGTTTTGCTATGACAATCCGGTAAACGGCAAATCTATCGGTGCAGCCGGCGCCGACAAGCGACTGGAATTTCATCGTCGCGAAATCGACCCATTTTAAGTTACTGCTTTTGAGGCGAGTATGCTTTTTTGTCTTTTTCATTTTTATTTTCCGTCGCGTAAAAATACGGCATTCCTGTAATATATGGAGTAAACGCCAAATCGCGCCGCATAGCATAAGTTCTTATGCGCTGATAGGTGAAAATCCCCAACGCGTTGTCATAGATATAATGCTGAAGAACTTCCCCCTTCCTTTGTTGTTCCTCAACCGTAAGAGAGGCTACCAGTTCTCCAAGCAGTTCGTCATACTTGGGATCGCGCATCACGCTGAACGGGGAAAGGGAGGAAAGTATAATGGCCTGCACAAAATTTTTTAAGCTGGTTTGCTAGTATCTTTGCCGACCTTTCCGCCTGCGCTTTTACAAATGCCTTAAAGCCGGCGTTCTTATAACGGCTTTTTTTTATTAAACTGCGGGCTTTTTTAAGATCAAACGGGTATGGTTTTATGTCGGAGCTGTAACCGATTTCTCCCGGCATGGCTAAAGCGCCCAACGGTTTGCCGTTGCCCATGGCGTCATATTTAATCAACTGCGTTTTGTCAACGGCGTAATTAAGGGCCATTCTGAAATTTCTGTCCGCCAGGGGTCCGCTGGAAATATCCAGTGAAGCGACATAAGTATACAACTCGGGTCGCTTGATGATTTTGGTGTTTTTGCCGGCGGCTATCTGAAATGTCTGCGTACCCGGAAGATCGGTAAGCAAATCCACTTTTTCCGAAATTAACGCTTCAAGTTGTTTATCCTGCTGGATAAAGTGAAACACCAAACCTTCCGCTCTGGGATATCCCTTCATCCAATATCCGGCATTGGCGGAAAAGACTATTTTTTCGCCCTTTTTCCACTCTTTAAAAACAAAAGGCCCTGTTCCCACAGGATTGGCCGCAAAAAATTCATTCCCCTTTTCCTTAATATAACCCGGAGGCACTACCATAACAATCCACGCTAAGCGGTTGAGTAGAATTCCGTCGGGATATTTTGTGACAATATCAACGGTATGCGGGTCAATCACCTCCGCCCCGCTTATTGAAGCGATAAAACCCGGCGCCGGGAAACCGGTTTCAGGGTTAAGCTGGCGCTCTATTGAGAACTTGACGGATTCGGCGTTGAAAGGTTCCCCGTTATGGAAAACAACACCCTCTCTGAGTTTAAAACGCATTCTGTTGGGAGATATTCTCTGCCAGGAAACAGCCAGGGCGGGCTCAATTTTCCCCTCTGAATCAAACCGCATAAGTCCTTCAAATATTTGCCAGCAAATAGTGTAGTTTTTCTCCGAAAACTGCTTATGCGGGTCAAGCGTAAGAGGGTCGGCAACGTCATCGCAGACATTAAGGACTTTTGAATAAGAAGTTCCGGCAGCAGAAAGGATAAGCATCATCGCTGCAAAGAAGGAAAAGAACCGAAATCACTGTGCCGGCGAAAAAATGATCAAGCGTCGCTACCCGCAGCTTCATCGGCGGGCACTCATCCGCGTCCACTATCGCGTCTATAACGCAGGGCTTGCCGCTCTTGAGGGCGGCTTTAAAAGCGTCTCTGAAACCTTCCGCCGAATCAACGCTGAAAGCCTCCGCGCCCAACCCCCGTGCGATACAGGCCACATCTATGCGCCGGTTATACCTGGAAAAATTAAACCTTCCGCCGAACATCATTCTTTCACCATGATGCACCATACCCAGTGAACTGTTGTTTAAAATTATCCATATTACCGGCGCGCCGCATTCCACGGCGGTATGCACTTCCATGCCGGTCATGGCAAAAGCGCCGTCGCCTGCCAGCGCTACGGCTGGGCTGTGCTGCCTGGCCAGCTTGCCGCCTATGGCGGAGGCTACGGCATGCCCCATGGAGGACATACCCATATTCAGAAAAAATCCGCCCGGCCTGGAAAGGCAAAGATAATGCACAGCCCACGCGATGCAGTTGCCTATGTCCACAAAAAGCATGGAATCTTCCGGCAGAAGCCTGCCCAGCTCATAGACAAGTCTCTGGGGTTTCAGCGGCGCGGCATCCGAAAGGCACTTCTCCGGCTCAAGGCAGCGCGGATGCTTTTCTTTGAACGACCGCACAAAATCCGGGGAAAGCGTTTCAAAATTATCCAGCCATTTAATATCGCGCTCCACCTGATAGAGAAGCTCCTTCAGGCATACTTTTGCGTCTCCGGTTATGGCTACGCCGGTCGGATAATTCTTACCGATTTCCCCGGGGTCTATGTCTATCTGTATCAGCGCGGAACTCGGCTGAAGCTTTTTGTCCCAGGTATTGGTGGAAAATTCGCCCAGGCTTGAGCCGACCACAAGTAAAACATCCACTTCGCCTGAAAGCAGATACGCAGCCGCGCGCGGAGAGCCGCCAAAACCGAACACGCCTAAGGACAGAAGATGATCCTCGGGGAAAACAGCTTTTGCCTGCGGAGAGGTGCAGACCGGTATCATCAGTTTTTCGGCCAGGGCGCGCAATTCTTTATGACTGCGCGACAGGTTGACTCCGTTGCCCGCCAGTATGGCGGGCCGCCGAGCCTTTAACAGATGCCTGGACGCTTCTTTTATCGCCGCCCTGTCAAAGCAGGCGGAGTCCGCCCTGTAATTGCCGGGCTGAATCAATTCCAGGGGAACTTCTTTTTTTACCAGATCGGCGGGCAGGCTTATATGCACCGGCCCCCTGCGGCCGGTCATCGCGGTTCTTATGGCCAGCCTTACCACATCGGCCATTTTTTCCCCGGCCGGCAACATTACGCTCATTTTGGTTATGGGTTTAAACATTTCCACCACATCGGCGCCGTGGGAGGTGCTTTCCTGAACGGCCCCCTTGCCGAAGGCGCCTGTCGCTATCTGGGCAGTGAGCGCCATCACCGGCGATGAGTCCGCGCAGGCGCAGGCCACCCCGGTCATAAGATTGGTGGCGCCGGGGCCCGTGGTGGAACAGCAGACCCCCAGTTTTCCGCTTGCCCTGGCGTAACCGTCCGCCATGAAGGCCGCCCCCTGCTCGTGCTTGGTCAGAATGGCGCGGATATTGCCCAGCTCATGAAGGGCTTCATAGAGCGGCATAAGCGGCCCGCCGGGTATGCCGAAGATGTGTTTTACGCCTTCGGCTTCAAGATATTTCAGAAGCAATTTTATCGCAGTGATTTTGTCGGTCTGTTCTGCCATTTTTCCCCCGTTTGAATTTCTTTAATAAAACTGATTTTACTAATATTACTAACATTTGGACTATAAGTCAATATAAATTGATTATTTATTCCTATTTATGGCTTATGGCAGACCTCGGAAGCATATTATAGAATCCTTGTGACTGCTCAGGTCTCCGCATGTTTTTGGGCCGACGCAGTTAGGCTCTGTGAAGAAATAACTGACACATTTGGCTGACCGATTTTGCGGCGAAACAAGGAACGAGGAGCGCGGCGTAGCAGCGCTACGCAAGCGACAAGTGACGCAGTTGCAGCCCAAAAGCGGTCAGCCCCCTGGGGGAGGCACATCTTTGGCCGGCTGCCGTGTTGCTCCTCCTCAATGTAGCGCTGCTACACCATCGTCGTCGCGCCTTGCATCAGGGGGACACACCTTGCAGCAAGGTGTGTCCCCGGCTGTGCCTCCAAATGTTTAAGTTATTTCTTCACAGAGCCTTACATATAAATGGCGGTTTATGGATGGGGACTATCCCGCTTAAATTTTAATTGAGCGTAATTTGAACCGCGCATGAGCTTTCCTGTAAGCCCGCGCGCTATGCTATATGCGTGCCGGAGAGTGGAAATAAAATTGTGTCCAACCGGATTTTCGGGGTTTTAAGGAGAGTTTTATGGGTACGGACATTTATGCCGTGATTTCCGGACAACTGCGCCTTAAACGGCTGCAAGCCGGACTGACACTGGAGGCTTTGGCGGTTAATGCGGGGATAAGCACAAGCTTTCTTGCTTATCTGGAAACAAACAAGAAAAAGCCCGGTTTGGCCACCATCGCAAAACTTGCCGGGGCGTTAGACATCCCTGTTTCGGAATTATTTAATGAGAAAACGGTCCCCCGTATTGCGGGTGAAAAGCAAAAAGCCCTGAACAGGCTTTTGAAACTGCTGCAAAATCAAGGTTCGGAAAATACGGAAACGATCCTGGCTGTCGCGGCGGTTCTTTCCAAAAAGCTTCTTAAGCGGCGCTTATAGCCCGCAAAGCGCGCCGCTGCGTGCCGGAGAGCAAAAAGAATAAGTTTATTTTGAGTTAAAAAGACCCGGGCCGGCGCCGTTTTTTTCTTGGCGGGGGGCGCCGAAAGGGTTGGGCCGCCGGGCGCATGCGAGCGCCCATTTGTAAAAGGGCACTACCTTGATTCGGACGCCGCCGATTTTTTCTTCAAACTCTTCGGACATTGTAATTACGGCGCCGCTTGTCAGCCCCAGCCGCCTGCAGGCCTCAATAAGCCCGTCAAGCTCCCGTTTTTTGGTGTCTGCCGATGCCAGGTTATAAGCCACCTGATAGGCCTTCGGCTTGCCGCCGGGAACAAGGCATATGAAATCGCATTCCTTTTTGTCCTTGTAGAAAAATATATCAGAACCCGTGGAATGAAACTGCATAAAAACGGCGTTTTCAAGCAGTTTCCCCCGGTCTTCGCCAATGCTGAAAGAAATTGCGCCGGCCAGGCCGTTGTCCACCGCGTAAAACTTTTTTTCCGAAGTTTCCCGTTTTATAACCGAAGCGCTGTATTTGCGCAGAGGAAAGAAAAAATATATAGAGTTCAATTCCTCCATTAATTCATAAAGCAGGTTTTTATCAATTTTATACCCCTGGGACCTGAGCTCATTGTAAATTTTGTGAAGGGAAAGCGGGCTGGAAATATTGGCTAAAAGCCGCTTTACAAAATATTTAAGCAGGTGGGCATGGGGCTTGCGCTTATAGCGCTCTATAAGATCCTTGAAAAGCATTACGTCAAAATAGCCCTGGAGAGTTTTAATGCGGAAGTCCTGTGCGATGAAAAAAAGTTCCGGGAACCCTCCGCCAAGAAGGTATGGCTCCGCATTGGAGGCTATTTTTGCCCTGTTGCGGGAATCATGGATATCTGTATTAATGCCGCCGAAAGACAGGAATTCCGCGAAAGACAAAGGATAGAGTTCATAGCCGAGGTTTCGGCCGCGCAGGCTTGTGGCTATGTCGGTGCTGAGCAGTTTTGAATTGGAGCCGGTGACAAAAATGTTCTTGGAAACAGTGTCGTAAACGCGCCGGATGAATTTTTCCCACCCGTCCACATTCTGTATCTCGTCAAAAAAGAAATATGTTTTTGCCGGTTCCGCTTCCGGGTAAAGCTCCTGGTAGGCCTGCAATATAAGGTCCAGCTCTTTTTTATCCGCATCAAGGCGCTCATCCTCAAAATTGACATAGACTATGCGGCTTATTTCCACGCCTTGCGCCATAAGCATGGAAATCGCGTCCAGGAGAAGAAAAGTTTTGCCGCTCCGGCGCACGCCTGAAACAGTTATTATTTTGCCGGAGTTAAACGGAAGTTCCAGGACCCGCTTTTTTACGGCTGCCGGGGGCTTCTTGTGGAACGACCTCACAATTTCTTTAAATATATCCTTCTTGTTCATGCGGAAATTCTACACAATAATTTCTTGGAATTCAAGAAATATTTATTCCAAACCGAGATTTCAATGAATGTCCTGAGCGCCAGGACTACCGGCCCTTCACTGAAATTCACGACGCCAAAACCGCGCGCTGCGGACAATTAGGAGTGAAAAAGCCCCCCGGGCTTGGGGGGCTTTTTGGGGCGCAAATCCCGCGCGGGGTTATTTTTGGGCGGTCTTGGGATTTCCGTGGGCCGGTTTTTCCTGCTGCAGCGTCATGACAAGCGCGGTTATGGCCGCCACGACTTTTTTGGGATAAACTTTCGTGTCGACGTCGCCGCTTATGCCGTATTCGTCTATGTTCAGGTATATGCCTGTTTCATGGATATAGAAAGAGAAATCATTGAAGCGTCTGCGCATTTCAAGCCGCACGCGGACGACGCCGTTCTCGGCGCCGTCAACGGCCACCTCGCCTTCCACCCTGTAATCGCCGATCCATTCCTCAAGCCTCAGGTCGGTGCGGCCGGCTCTCAGTTCATAGCGGTCCGTGAAAAAATGGCTGCTCCTGCCTAATTCCCGGTCGTTGTCCGTCGTCAGCTCGGCGTTATACTCGCCGTCGAAAATTTTGCGCAGGCCCACTTCTATGCGGCTGAACGGGTCAGAGGCTTCCACGGTGTTCCAGCCGAAGCCGGGCCGTATCGTAAGCCAGATCCGCTGATCGTAGCGCGCCGCTTTCTCCGTTTTGGGGGCCGGCGTTTGTTCCAGTTGGACGGTCAGGACAAGGGAAACTATGGCCGCTATGGCTTTTTTGGAATATTGCCGGTCGTCATAGTTCCCGTTTATGCTGTTCTTGTCAATACTGAGGTAAATGCCGCCGCTGGTCACGCTGAAAGAGGTTTCGTCAAAGCGTTTGAAAAGAGTAAGGTTGATGTATTTATTCTGGTTGTCCTCCCCCGTCACATTGCCGGAGATATTGTAATTGCCGCCCCACTCGTTCATGCTGAGGTACAGCCCGGAGCCGGAGAGCTGGAAATCCTTGTCAAAGATCTTTCGTATCGCGCCCCACGCGTAGTTCGTGTCGGTCCTGAGGTTAACGTCGTACTGGCCGTCAAAAACCTTTCTGACGCGCGCTTCTATCCTGGCCCCGTAATCGTTGGCTTCGGCCTCGTGCCACGAAGGGTTGTTCCTGACGTACATCCAGACGTTTTGATAGGCCCTGCCGGTTTCCCGTCCGGGGGCGGCTTTTGCCGCGGCGGGGGCGGTCAGGTCTAAAGCGCTCAGGCCTTTTATGTCGGCGGCGTTTATGCCGTTAAGTTCCAGGGCGGAAAGATTCGCGCCTATGGAAAGGGTCAGTATAAAGTATAGGGTCTTTTTCATTCGTTTACCTCTGCCGCGGATTTACTGGTTATATTATACACTTGTTGCGCTTATTCGCGACAGGGTCTTAAGGGAAAAGCGGGGATGGGCACTTGGGCCTATAAGTCCTATCATTTAATCTCTTTACGTTCCCTGGCCGCCAGGTCGGCGCGCATGGCGGGCGGCATGAAGTCACGCTCGGTATACTTTTTCTTCGGCGGGGGCGGCGGAGGCGGCGGGGCCTGCGGGAGTTGCGCGGGACGCGGCCGTTCGGGTCCGTCCGGCGTTGTTTCAGGGACCTTTCCGCCGGAGAATTCATTAAGCGTTGCTATCAGGAATGACGCAAGCGCCAGCACCATAAACAGGACGGATACGATTTGCAGGCCCTCGCCGAAGGACCTTTTAGCCAGCGGAAAATCGCCGCCGCTGTCCGTTTTAAGCAGCTGGCCGAGCGACATCATCCCCAGCCCGATCATCAGGTTGAGCCACCAGGGCATTTTGATCAAAGTGACCAGCGGGGATTCTCGCATAAGGCGTTCTGCGGCCGGTCCGGATTCAAAAAAACCGCCTCCTCCGGCGGAGATTCCGGTTCAAGACGTTAAAAATTAAATTTTTTGATCGCGGCCTTTGTCACCTTCAGCCTGTACCAGTGCCCCGGCGCGCTGTGGTGCGAAGCGTGTCCGACTTCTTTAAAGCCGAAGCGCAGATGGCAGCAGATAGTGACAAGGTTGTCGTCATGACAACTGTACCAGACCTCTTTTGCGCCCTGCCCGATGGCGTAATGGATGCGCGCCCGGGTCAGGGCCGAGGCTATGCCCTGCTGGCGGAATTCGGCTTTGACGCGCAGGGCGTCCATTATCCATTTTCCCGCTTCCTGAAAGATCACGCAATGGCCCACTATCTCCCTTCCATTGTAGGCGGCGAAATAGGCGTGGGGGCGTTTCAGAGTGTGCGTGAGCGGAGGAAAGTCGGCATAGAAAGCGGCGAACTGCCGTTTCCAGTCCCTGTCCTCCGCCTCTACACGGCGGACAGCTATCTGCGGGTTGTTAAGCGCCATGCCATTATTATAACAAAGCGTCAGCGCGATTTCATGTGTCCGCAGCACTATTTTTGACGTAGGCCTTATAGCCGCGGGTTTATAGGCCCAAAGTCTCAGGCGTATTGCGCCGTTTACTGGTAAAATATCAATAACAATATCGGAGGCTTTGAGTGAAAGAAACGCTCTGCACATTAGCGCTGGCAATACTTCCGTTCTCCACTCTTTTTGCGGCCGACTTTTCAAAGCTGGAAACTGTCCGCGCCGAAGAACTGGCAGCGCGGCAAAATATAATATTCGTTGAAGCGCCGGTTCCGCAGCCTGCGGCCCGCCCCGCCATGCAACAGTATGAGGGGGCTTATACCCAGGCCCCGGTCTTCGGCCGCTACGACTACACCGGCATACCGCTTTATATCTTCACCGAAACCGCGCGGGTGAGCCCCGTGCTGGTGCAGGCCATAAACAGCGTCGCCTACACGCTTGACGTGGCGCTTTACAACCTGCAGCTTGCTGACGTCACCCAGGCCCTGGTCCAGGCGCGGGACCGCGGCGTCAGACTGCGCGTGATGATAGATTACGACCACGTTTTCCCGGCCGTCGGCAGGGACATAAAGTACCTTATTGACAGCGGCCTGGACCTCAAGGTGATGAAAGGTCGCGGCGGCTCCGGTTCCATGCACAACAAGTACGCCATCTTCGACGGGACCGCCCTCCAGACGGGCTCGGCCAACTGGACATCTTTCGCCGAAAACTCCAGCTATGAGAATATGATGTTCGTGTACGACGGCGCCGTTATCCGCGGCTACCAGGAGAATTTTGAATGGATGTGGAGGCAGGGCCGTTCCCCCGCCGCGCCCTCCGCTCCCGTTCCCGCGCCCGGCCCGGTGCCCGCGGACCTGAACCCTTCCGTCAATTTCAACGGGACGCTGTTCCCCAGGTATATCTTCTCGCCCCACGGCGGCACGGAAGCGGCCATAGTCAAAGCCATAGACGCGGCCCGCTTTTCCGTGGACGTCGCCATGTTCTCCCTGACTTCCCGGCCGATCATGGACGCGGCGCTTCGGGCGGGCTCCCGCGGCGTTAAAGTGCGGCTCACCCTTTCCGCCGGTTCCAAGTTCCCGTTCTACGAGGAAACGGTCTCCAGAAAAATACCCCTGAAGTTCCTGAAGGGCCGGCTGGAAAAGGGCGTGATGCACAATAAGTACGCCGTGCTTGACGGCAAAATGCTGATAAACGGGGGTTTCAACTGGTCCGACACCGCCGAGCAGATAAACGCCGAGAACACCATCTTCACGACGGACCCCGCTTATGTCGGTCCGTACCTCAAGGAATACAATAAACTCTTTAAAATGGCCGGGCCCAGCCATTAGCATGACCAGCGTTTCCAAAGAGAGTGTCCGGCGCAGCGCCGACGAGCTGGGAATAGACTTATTGGGGTTTACTTCAGCCCTGCCTCTGGAAAACGCCCGGCGGCGCATGGAGGAATGCCTGACTCGCGGCCTTATTCCTCCCGGGTCGGACTGGAAACCGGAAGGCATTGCGGCGTTCTGCGATCCCAGGCGCGTTCTCCCGTCGGCCGCGTCGGTAATATGCGCGGCGCAGTGTTATCTGAGCGAGGTGGAACCCGATGATCTTTCAAAGCCGGGGGAACCGCACGGCCTCATCGCGCGCTATACC
Source organism: Elusimicrobiota bacterium (assembly GCA_016208085.1). GTDB lineage: Bacteria > Elusimicrobiota > Elusimicrobia > Elusimicrobiales > UBA9959 > JAHJSU01. Next base: position 17,487 of record JACQYT010000085.1, read on the forward strand.
CGGAGAAACCATTACCGCGACCTGCACGCCCGTCTTGCCGGGCTGGAGAAAATTATCGGAGAACTCGCAGGCCGGCGGGTCGCCTCAAAAAGCTTCTGCTGCGGCCCCCTGGCTGAGAAACCGCTAGCCCGCAATGCCGGCCTCGGTTGGTACGGCAAACACGGCATTATCGTTACGCCGGCTTTCGGCTCCTGGGTGGTGCTGGCGGAGATTGTGACGGAATTGGAGTTTGAGCCGGATCCGGAACTCCGGGACGGCTGCGGCGATTGCTCGCTCTGCCTGCGCGCCTGCCCGACCGGAGCGCTGATAGCCCCGGCTTTGCTCGACAGGGCCAAATGCATTCAGCACCTTACCAACTCGCCGGCGCCCGTGCCTCTGAAATTCAGGGAGCTCTGGGGACGCAGACTTTACGGCTGCACCGCTTGCCAGGAGGCCTGCCCGAAAAACCGGGCCGTCAAGCCGCTCAACCGCCGGCTTTCATGCGGTTCCGTCGGCCCGAGTCTTCCGCTCATTCCGCTTCTTTCCATGACCGAGGCCGAATACAGGATTAAGTACGCCGACAATCAGGTCTCCGCGGGCTGGATACGGTTTGAATCCATACAGAGGAACGCGTGTCTGGCGCTGGGCAACAGCGGAGATCCGGCGGCGATCGGCCCTTTAAGCGAGGTCATGTCCTCCAATCCCTCCCTGCTGGTCCGTTCCCACGCCGCCTGGGCGCTGGGGAGAATAGGAGGGAAAGCGGGCGTTCTCGCCCTGGAGCGCGCTCTGGCCTGCGAAAGCAAGGCCCAGGTCAGGGCTGAACTGGAGTCGGCGCGGAAAACCGCCGGGCATTGCTGAAAACCCGCGTTCTTCCTCGCCGGCGTCCGAACTGATATAATGGTAAATAGTCATGAATAGTATCCTCTCCTTCCCGGCCGGCGCCCTGATTTTTTTATTTTTCAGCTTTTACTTCCTCGCCGGATCGGCCGTTTGCGGGCCGAAAGCCGCCGCTCCTCCGGCCCCGCCGGAGGAGCCTGCCGGGGCGGCGCAGGGCGGCGCCCGGGCCGATTCAGGGCCAAAAACCGAAAAAAGGCTGGGCAAGCTGGAAAAAAAAGTAGAAAAAATAGATAAAAGGGTCAGCAAGCTTGAAAAAGGCGGCGCCTCCCCGGCGGCGGGCGCGGCGGCGAACGTGAAATCCCAGCCTGTGGCGGTCACGCTTCTCAGCAGGAAACAGGTGATGAAAGGAGAGCAGCTTGGCATAAAACTGGCGCTTGAATTCAAGAACCTGACGAACTACACCATAAACGGATTTTCCGGCAGTCTGGTCTTTAAGGCGGAAGGCCTGAGCGGCGTCTACTTGCGCAAGATGGCTTACGGTCACCAGTTGGCCTCCGGCGACACGGCGCAGATAGAAATATACATAAGCAGCGACGATGCCAGGCAGTATCTGAAGTTCGTGAAAGCCCGGGCCGTCAAGGTCGCGCTGATAAATCAGAAGCTGTATGAATGAAGCGCGGCTTCAGCCGCCGCAGGGCCGGTTTCAGGCGTAGATAACCCCTTAGTTGAATTTTTCGGGAAAGTTTACGAAAAAATTCGGCCCAGGCAGGATTTTATGGCGCTGAAAAATAGTCATGTCCATTTTTCAGTATGGTATAATAATGTAACTGCTCAGGTTGTCAGGTTCACAGTTCACGGTTCAGGGTTAAACCGCTGAACCGTGAAGGTGGGCAGTTACATAATATTGTCATATGATTGAACGGTATCTGAAAAACGAAATCCAGAATGCTCTCACCGACAGAATGGCGTTTATTTCCGGAGCCAGGCAAGTCGGCAAAACAACTTTGGCAAACCGCATCGGCGAGCAGTTTTTTAAAGGACGCCAGGCATACTTCAACTGGGACAGCGGCAAAGACCGGAAAGCCGTTTTGTCCGAAAAATTTCCGGCTGACGCCGAATATGTCATTTTGGACGAAGTGCACAAATTCAGAAAGTGGAAAAATCTGATAAAGGGCGTTTTTGATAAAAACAGGAACCGTTTTAAAATAATCGTCACCGGCAGCGCGCGGCTGGATATTTTCCGGAAAGGCGGCGATTCCCTTCTTGGCCGATACAGGCATTTCAGACTTCATCCGCTTTCTTTGCCGGAGCTGGGCGGCGGGAAATGCGCAATTATCCCGGGAATGAAGCCGAAGTTCCCGCCGGTTCCAGCCGCGGTCTCCGCCGGGTTTTCGGCATTGCTGAAGTACGGCGGTTTTCCCGAAGTCTTTTCGCGCAAAAACGGCGCCTTTCTGCGGCAGTGGCATAATGAAAGAAAGAATCTTCTTGTAAAGGAGGACATCCGCGACATTGAAGGTATACGGGATCTCTCAACACTGCAAGTACTCGCTGATATGCTGCCCGGAAAAGTCGGCTCCCTTCTTTCCCTGAACTCGCTCAGGGAAGACCTTGAGGTGGCATATAACACGGTGGCCGACTGGATGGAAGTGCTGGAACGCTTTTATTTCCATTACAGAATATATCCTTTTCATTCAAAACTGTTCCGCGCTCTGAAAAAAGAGCCGAAACTTTACCTGTGGGACTGGTCTGAGGTTCCCGAACCTGCCGCGAGGTTTGAGAACTTTATTGCGTCCCATCTGCTGAAATTCTGCGATTATTTTTACGACACCCAAGGCTACAGGACAAGGCTGCATTATTTGCGCGACAGACAGCAACGGGAAGTTGATTTTTTTGTAACTTACGAAGGCAAGCCCTGGTTTGCCGTTGAAGTAAAAACAGGCGTCGGCAAAATATCAACGCCGTTGCGCTATTTTACGGACAGACTGAAAATTCCCTGCTCATTTCAGGTAACGACAGAGCGCGGCGTTGATTATATTCAAAACGGAATAAGAGTAATCAGCGCGGATAAATTTCTTTCCGCGCTGGTTTAAACTGGACCATTTGGCTGACCGATTTTGCGGCGAAACAAGGAACGAGTGGTGGACTTTGCCGCAGTCTTGCGCCACCCTTGGACACAATTCAACCATATCCGACAGGCGCGGCGTACCATTGGTACGTAAGCGACGGGTGCGAAGCACAATTCGGGCTTCAAACAGGTGACGCAATTACCTGCCGGCCGGCAGGCAGGGACGGACGGGAGCTGGTTAGGCTTATTTCTCCAGCACTATCCAGCTCTCCGTGAACTGGGCCAGGCTTTCCTTGAAGCTTTTGTACTTCAGGTAATCCGCAGGTTCTATCTGCGTCTGGCCGCATCTCAGCTCCTGCGAAAAAGCCAGTTCTCCTTTCCCCGCTTTGTAAGAAGCGGAAAAGCTCTGCCCGGCGGCTGCGACTTTCAGGTCCGTGGGGACATGGTAAAGCCTGTAGCCGGCCGGCAGTCTAACCGTGACCGTGCCGGAGTTCAGGCTTCGGTAGTACCGGAATATCGGCAGTTCCCGCTCGGTCTGGCTGACATTCCTGGCCGTATACTCAAGGCCGGGGAGCTTCAGTATCATGTATCTGCCGGCCGTCATCGCGTAACCCTTCACGCCGTACGAAACCCGGAATAAGAGGTTTCTGGAAAGGTCCGGCAGGTTGTCTATCTTGTAATCCCTGAGCCGGGCCTGCGGGTGCAGCCCGTGGACATAGCTTTCCATGGCCTTGTCCAGGTCTTCCTTCTTGTAATCTTTGTAGCCGCGCATGCCGGCCTGCTCTTCCCCGCTTTCCCGCAGCGTGATCTCCCCCGAAAGGTCCCCTTCCGGAGTAAGAATATAATTCGCCGTTTCAACGATGACTTCGTCCTCGGCCGCCGGGTCCGGGTTGGTCAGCAGGGCGGGCTTTCCGGCGCCGCCCAGCGCCCTGAACGCCGGCGCGCCTTGTAAAATGCCGGTAAGCTCGTTGTATCTGTGTCTGTCGTCCAGCGGGGCCAGCGCCAGCAGGCGTCCGTCCAGTTCAAGCAGGCACTCAGCGTAGTCGAACTGCCTGATATTGGCCAGGTTGTCCGCGAAAAGGGAATACTTGCTCTGCGCGTAGGCGAATTCCGGTTTTAGGCCCGCCGCGGCCAGCATGGCGTAAAGAAGGAACGGTTTGTCCAGCGCGTTGCCGGCCCTGGCAGCGAATATTTCGCCGCTGTTCCTGGGTAGGTAGCTGTACTCTTCCATTGCGACGGGCTGATATTTGATTTCCGCCGCCACCCAGTTATAGATTGCTTCCGTTTTTTCGGCCGCGGAAATTTTACCTGCGGCAAGCTCGGCGGCTTTGGCGGAAATGGCGGAGGTAATGTTCAGCCTTTCGCGCACCAGCGGTTCAAATTCCCTGCGCAGTTCGTCCCAGCCGTGGCCCGCGGAAAGCGCCACGTGCGGCGCGTAGCGCATGAATGGGGGCATGTTCGGCTCCTCCTTGTACGAAGGGACCTCGCGCAGTGCCCAGGAATAAACGGCCCTGCCCCCCCGCTTTTCCACGCTGAAAACCCGGTCTTTGGGCATATTGAATTCTTTGTAGCCGAGCGCAAAGCCTTCCGGCGCCGTGACGGTCAGCCGGCATAGCTTCACCGGCTCAAAAAAACGGAAAGCGATCGTTTCAAAAAAAGGATAGGTGGAGCGGTAGACCGTGGTATAGCGGTATTGCGAATCCAGGATGGAGCCTATCTGGACATTGGGTATGGCGAATTTTGACAGCTTGACGCGGTCATAAGACGGGTAGCCCAGATATGGCGAGCCCGCCATGACGGAAATGTCGCTCAGGTAGGTCACGGAGGACTCCGTGACCGAATAGGCGTAATCTATATCCGCTTTCTGGATGTCCGGCAGGTAGTTGTACGAAAGATAGGAGGAGGGGCTTTTTCCCCGTTCCCGCAGCACATAGCGCACCGCGCGTTTTGTGACAGTGTAGCTTTTGTCGGCGTTTATGTCTATGGTCACGTCGCGCAGCCAGGTCAGGTAGCCGTCGTTGGGATAATCCCCGGGTTTGGGCGGGGCGGCCAGCAGTTGCGCCACGACCCCGTCCTTCAGCGGTTCGGCGCGGCCAGCTGAGTATTCTTTGACGAATTGCAGCTTCAGCACGTCCTTGCGGAGGAAAGTTTTTTCAACGCCGCCGACGCTGATAACAACGGCCTGCGCGTCAAGTTTAAGGATATTCCCGTTTATCTCGTCCCCCTTGTTGAGATAGAGGATGTCCGCCGAGGCCCAGGAGGCCGAAAACGCGCACAGCAAAAACACGATTATCTTTTTCATTTTATTTTCTCCGCTCCGCAATATCTTTATCCTAATCGCCTAGTTGCCTAATTCCCTGGTCGCCTAATTTTTCAATGCCGTGTCCTTGAAGAAAAGCTGTTTTTTGGTGTAGCTCGCGGCCTTTTCAATGAATTCCTTATAGGCGGCGTAATCGGCGGCGGGAATTATGCGGGAAGGCCTTTCCCAGGAGGCCTCGCAGAGCGCCCGTCCGATGTCGGCTGTCCGGCATTGGGCGTTGAACGACGCGTACGGGCTGGAAAGGGAGATCTTTTCCGGCAGCGAGACAACCTCATAGTTGGCGGGGAGCGCTATCTCGTAGCGGTAATAGCGGCCCATAGAAGCGTCGTACTCTATGGGATAGAGGCGTTTGTCCTGCGAAATCTCGCCTATGCGGCCGGGCTCTATCTCAAAATCCGGCAGCTTGAAGATCCGGATATTTCCGGCCTTCTGCGGGTAATCGGCGATGGAATATTTCACCCCCAGCGTGAACGGCTCCTCTATGTTCTCCGCGTTGTTGACCTCGTAGCTGATGAGCTCGGCCGACGGCGCCACCGACTTGGCGAAACTCTGGAACGCGCGCTTCTGCTCCTCTTTTTTTATGGAGCGGTAATAGCCGCGCAGGCCGCCTTCGCGGGAGCCGGAGTAGCGCATGGCCTCGGCGACGGTCACGGCGCCGCCCGAAGAGACTTCCAGTTTGTAATCATAAAAACTGCCGTTATCCTTCGGCTCCGGCACCGGCACTTCTTCTATGGTCTTGCCGAAGATGTTCAGCACTTTCACGCCGTAGTCAAAGCTTGCTATCTGCGGGAAGCGATAGTCGTAGCCGGTGGAGTCCAGAAACGTCTTCTTACCCGCAATCTCCGCCAAAGTTATGGCGTGGTTGAAATAAACCTGCGGTATCCGGAAATCTATTTCCTGCATGTTGTTGGTGTTGAGGAATATCGGCGAGGACTTGATGCCCGCCACGTTAAACATCGCCGTCAAAAGGAGCGCCTTGTCTATGCAGCAGCCGTAGCGGCGTTTCCAGGTGATATTGGCGTCATAGCCGCCCCAGCCCGAGGCGACGCCGACTTTCACGGCTATATAACGTATCTCTTTCTGCACATAATGGTAGATACTGCGGGCCTTGTCCTGTTCGGTTTTGGAGTCCTTGATAAGGTCCAGCGTGAATTTTTCCAGTTCCGGCGAGGCTTTTGTCCTTTCTTTATGCATCGCGCCCGCCCAGTCGGATATCCTGTCCCAGTCCTTAAAAACAGCCCCGCGCATGTATGGCGCCGCGTCCTCGTAGGAGGGCATGGAAGGCTCGCCGACTATCGGCGGCACGTTTTCCAGCTTCCAGTAATACGTGACCGCGTCCGCGGAACGGGAAACGGCCGGCTCCGCCGTCTTCGGGTCCTTGAAATTCCGGACCGCGTGATAGAACTCCGTTCCGTTCGGCACGGTGACCGAAACCTCGGAAGTCCGCACCGGCCCTTCCGTGTCCTGGAAGCCCCAGCCGGGGAAGAAAAAATCTTTGCGGAAGGGATTGTAGGTTTCCGATTCGGTCTCGTAATCCACGATGGAGCCCACCTGCACATTGGGCATGGCGTACTGGGTGCAGATGCTGCCGCTTATAAAGAAATCGCCCCCGCCGGACTGCGGCTTGGAGGTCTTAATAAGCGAAGGGTCCAGCGTTGACACGGAGCCGTCCGGGGAATAGACGTCGGCTTTCAGTATCTTCACCCGTTCGCGGCCCTCTTCGGCGCAGACTATTATCTGGCCCCAGGCCTGTTTAAGGCTTTCTTTCAGTATCCGGCGGACCTGGCGGTTCCTGTGGGTGTAGGTCCCGTTCGGCTTTAAAACATACTCCCCGTGGTCCAGCAGCACGATGCCGTTCATGCCTGGATATTCGGCGGCTGTTTCTTTGGCGAGGGCGAAGGCGTCCGCCGCCGCTTTTTTCTGTTCGGGCGACGCTTCCGCCGGCTTGGCCCGCGCCTTTTCCTTTGCGGTTTCAGCCGCGAACTGTATTTCGGAGACCGCGGCGCGCTCAAGCGCCGGGGCGTTCTCCAGCATGAGGGACGCCGGACTTATGGAAAGAACTTTCCCGACCATTTCTTCGCCGGAACGCAGTTTTATGGTTTCAGCGCGAGAAACCGGCGCTAAAAAGAATAAAATGCTTAAAATTACAGCCAATCGCATATTGCCTCCCCAGGGAAGTTGACAAGTTTATAAGTTGATTAGTTGATAAGGAGGGAACCCTAGTCAATTGCCGTTTTTACTTTATCAACTTGTCAACTGCTGTTTCCCACTTATCAACTGTTGTTTCCTGAAATTGCGGCGGAGGCCAGCGCTCCGCTTACCATCGCCTCGGCGTCCTCAAAGATGCGGTTCAGGTGGGACCTGTCTTTAAAACTTTCGGCGTAGATCTTGTAAACGTTTTCAGTGCCGGAAGGGCGGGCGGCGAACCAGCCGTTCGCGGAGGAAACCTTTATGCCGCCGATGGGTTCGTTATTGGCGCTCGCGCGGGAAAGCACCGCCGTTATCTTTTCCCCCGCCAGTTCTTTAAAGGGCACCTGTTCCGGCGCCAGGCGCTTAAGCAGGTCTTTCTGGGCCGGCGTGGCGGCCGCGTCGTGCCGTTCGTAAAAAGGCTTGCCGAACTTCTCCGTAAGGCCCTTATAAACTTCAGCGGGGTCCCTGCCCAGGCGGGCCGTGATCTCGGCCGAAAGCAGCGAAAGTATTATGGCGTCCTTATCGGTGCTCCAGGCGCCGCCGCCGAAGCGCAGGAAAGAGGCCCCGGCGCTTTCTTCCCCGCCGAAGCCGAAGCTGCCGTCCAGCAGGCCGTTGACGAACCATTTGAAGCCGACCGGCACTTCGCAGAGCCGCCGGCCCAGGGCGGCGGTCACGCGGTCTATCATGGAGCTTGAGACCGCCGTTTTGCCGACCGCCGCGTCCGGCCGCCATTTCGGGCGGTTCTGGAAAAGGTAGTGGATGGCGGCGGAAAGATAATGGTTAGGCTGCATAAGGCCGGCTTTAGTGACGATGCCGTGCCGGTCATAGTCGGTGTCGCAGCCGAAAGCGACGTCAAAGCGGTCTTTGAGGCCGATCAGCCGCTGCATGGCGTAGGACGAAGAAGGGTCCATCCGTATTTTCCCGTCCCAGTCGGCCGTCATAAAGCTGAAAGTCGGGTCCACTTTGTCGCTGACTATGGTCAGGTCCAGGCCGTAAAGTTCCGCTATGGGCGCCCAGTATTTCACGCCGGCCCCGCCCAGCGGGTCCACGCCTATTTTCACGCCTGCTTTGCGGATGGCCGGCATATCTATCACGTCGGCCAGGTCGCGCGTGTAGATGCCTGTATAATCGTAGCGGCGGGTAGTGGAAGCCTTCAGGGCTTTAGCAAACGGCAGACGGGTCACGCCTGACAGGCCGTTTTCCAGCAGTCCATTGGCCAGGGTCTGTATGCGGCCAGTGACCGCCTGGTCGGCGGGGCCGCCGTTCGGCGGATTGTATTTAAAGCCGCCGTCGGACGGCGGATTATGCGAGGGAGTGATCAGTATGCCGTCGGCCAGGCCGGTTTTGCGGCCGCGGTTATAAGCCAATATGGCGTGGGAAACGGCGGGGGTAGGGGTGTACTCTCCCTTTTCCGGAACCATAGTCACGACCCCGTTGGCCGCAAGCACTTCCAACGCGCTTTCAAAGGCGGGACAGGAAAGGGCGTGCGTGTCCAGGCCGATAAAAAGCGGTCCGTCTATTTTGAGAGCCCGGCGGTACAGGCAGATGGCCTGGGTGACGGCCAGGATGTGATTTTCATTGAAAGAGCGCTCAAGGGAACAGCCCCGGTGGCCGGAGGTGCCGAAAACTACGCGCTGGTCCGGCGCCGCGGGATCCGGAGCCTGGTCATGGTAGGCCGCGAGGAGTTTAGGGATATCGGTCAGCATTTCCCGGGGCAGGGTTTTTCCGGCAAGAGGGCTTATTTTCATATTCCACTTTTTTCGGGTTAGTATCTTTTATTCGGCAGTTTACGGCGGCCCATGCGGAAGCTTGTGGGCAGGTTTTTGCCGCCCGGCCCCCGCAGGGCTTCCTGGTTCTTCTCGTACAGCTCGGCGATATCGCTGAATTTTTCGGGAGCTATGTCCGGATGCGCGGCAACGGGCAGCTTCATGCGGATAATATTCTCTATGGCTTTCACGTCGCTGCCCTGGGCCGGCGTCGCGAAGGAGATGGCGCGGCCGGTATGGCCGGCGCGGCCAGTGCGCCCTATGCGGTGGACATAATTTTCGTATTCATCGGGCAGATCGTAATTGACGACCAGTTCTATGCCCATCACGTCTATGCCGCGCGCCGCGATATCGGTGGCCACCAGGATGCGGTACTTGCCGGCTTTGAAGCCCTCCAGCGCTTCTTTGCGCTGGTTAAGCGAACGGTCGGAGTGTATCTCGGCCGCGTTGTAGTGCATGCGTTTGAGCGTCTGGGCGACGCGCGCCGCGTCATGCCTGGTGCGCACGAACAGCAGGACGCTTCCCCAGTATTTGTCCAGTATTTTGCCGAGAAGCGCGGGCTTGACCGTTTTGTGGACGATATAAAGTTCGTGCTCCACTTTTTCGGCCGGGGTTCCGGACCTTGTCGCCTCTATGCGGACCGGCTCTTTCATATACCGGCTCGCCAGCTTCATTATTTCATCGGGCATCGTGGCGGAGAACAGCATGGTCTGGCGGTTTTTCGGCAGGTGAGCGATGATGCGGAAGATCTGGGGCGCAAAGCCCATATCAAACATCCTATCCGCTTCGTCCAGGACCAGGATGGAGACATCGCCGACCTTGACGGTTTTCTGGCCGATATGGTCCAGCAGGCGGCCGGGGGTGGCGACGATTATTCTGGGCCCTCTGCGGAGTTCGCGGATCTGCGGTTCAATGTTTTCGCCGCCTATCAATACGGCGCTGTGGACGTTGAGTATGGGCGAGAATTGTTTGAAGACTTCATTTACCTGTATGGCGAGCTCCCGGGTGGGGACCAGTATCAGGCCTTTGCCTTTTCCGGGGGCGAGCTGTTGTATCATCGGTATGGCGAAGGCTATGGTCTTTCCGGTGCCGGTCTGGGCTATGCCGACGACGTCTTTGCCCGCGGTGGCGAGTTCTATGGCCTGGTACTGGATGGGGGTCGGGACGGTGAATTTGAGCCTGTCCAGGATGTCAAGGAGTTTGGGGGCTATGCCGAGGCCGTAAAAGCCGGATTCTTTTTCTTCGGTTTCGTCGGTTTCTTCGGTTGCGGGTGTTTTGCTGAAAATATCCTGCGCAAGCTTCTTTAGGAACTTCCTCATATGATGTATATGTATTATTATCGCATATTTCCGTCCCGCCGTGCCAGAAATCGAATCAAATCATCTAAAATGTTACCGAACTTGGGCGCCCTTGACAACCTGAAACTGTCTGCTATACTGTAAATATAGGGAATGCAGCAGGCGAATCAGCGTTCGCCTGTTGCAGCGGTCGCATTTATATGATGAGCAAATTGGCGGTAATTGCGCTTTGTGTTTCATTTCTAAATTCTTTCTCTTTTGCTGAAAACAGTAAAAATGCTTCTGCTACCCCCCCCCTGTAAATCTAATTGCCCAAAAGCCGTCGATTCCGGCAAGAAAAAATCCACATCAAAAATATGCTCATCCCTCATCGGCATTCTCAAGAATGAAATAGGCAAAACGAAGAACAAGACCAAATTGGACATTCTCAAGGGCGGCCTGGATTACGCCAATGATGTTTGCGACAGCGGCGGCAGTCCGG